>NZ_MUMF01000067.1 GCF_002155905.1 Streptomyces tricolor
GCCGCCGGAAGGGCCGGCGGTGGCACGGTCACCATCCCGCCCGGCACCTACCGCGTCGACGACGTCCTCCGCATCGGCGACTCGAACGTCGTCCTGCGCGGCGCCGGCAGCGGCCGCACGACCCTGTACGCGACGAAGAACCTCACCGAACTCATCGGCGTCTACGGCTCCCGCTACGGCGGCGACAAGTCCTCCTGGTCCTGGGCGGGCGGCCTCATCTGGATGGCGCCGAGGGCCCGTTGGGACTCCCTGACCGCCGCCGTCCGGGCCCGGGCCTGGCCGTTCGAAGGCTGGACCGGCAACCGGCGGGACGAGTGGGAGACCCTCACCCCCGTCGCCCCGGCACGGCAGGGCTCATGGACGGTCACGGTCGCCGACCCCTCCGCCCTGCACCCCGGCCGCCTCGTCCTCCTGCGCCTGCGCGACGACGAGGACCACACCCTCCTGCAGCACATGGCGGGCGGCGGCCCCGGCCCGGCGGCGTACGCCTGGGACGACAAGACGAAACTGACGTCGTACGTCCCCTACGAGTGGCCGGTGCGCGTCCACCGCGTCCACGGCACCCGCGTCACCCTGGGACGCCCCCTCCCCCTCGACCTCCGCCCCGAGTGGGACCCGCGCCTGACCACGCACGTGCCGGAGCTGACCGGCTCCGGCGTCGAGGGGCTGACCCTGGAGGCGGTCGAGACCCCGCAGTCCCCGCACCTCCTCGACAAGGGCTACAACGGTGTCGTCCTCCAGTGCGCCTACGACTGCTGGGTGGACGACGTCACGGTCCGCCACGTCGACAACGGCTTCGGCCTGGTCGCCGCCTCCGCCTGCACCCTGCGCCGTACCCGGGTGGCCGGCCGGGGCGCGCACCACCCGTACTTCTGCCGCGAGGGCTCCCACGACAACCTGATCGAGGACTTCACGATCGAGCAGCGCACGGTACCCGCCCCCGCCGGCACCCAACTGCACGGCATCAACGTCGAGGGCCTGTCCTCCTACAACGTCTGGTCCCGCGGCGACATGTGGATGGGCACCTTCGACAGCCACCGCGGCCTGCCCTTCGCCAACGTCCGCACCGACATCACCGTGGACAACAACGGCCGGCACGGCGGCGACGCCGTCGCCGGCCCGCTCTTCGGCGCCCGGTTCACCCACTGGAACATCCGGGTCACCAACGGCCGGGCCGGACTGATGAAGATCGACGGCCTGGCACCGTACTCGGCGACCGTGGGCCTGAACGAGGTCCGCGAATTCGGCCAGACCGACGTGCCCGACTTCGCCGGCGACCTGCACTCCCGCCTGGAGCTGTACGGCACCACGGACACCGTCCGCCCGCGCAACCTGTACGAGGCTCAGCGCGCCCTGCTCCGGTAGCGCCCCGGGGTCACCCCGACCAGCTTCTTGAAGTGCCGGGTGAGATGGGCCTGGTCGTAGAACCCGGCCGCCGGGGCCACCTCGCCCGGCGGCACCCCGTCGAGCAGCAGCCGCCGGGCCCGCCCCACCCGCCGGGACATCAGGTACTGGTGCGGGGCGATGCCGTACGCACCGCTGAACGCCCGCACCAGATGCGCGGGATGGGCGCCCAGCAGCCGCCCGGCCTCCTCCAGCGAGACTCCGTCGACGACCCGCGCGTCCAGCAACTCCCGCAGCTCGCGGGCGAGGACCGGATCCCGGAAGCGGCGCGGCGGGTCGGTACGGCGGTGCCGCAGATGGTGGCGCAGCCGCTCGGTGACGAGCGTCAGCCTGCTCTCCGCCTCCAGCTCGTCGCCGGGGCGGGCGAGGGCGGAGTGCAACTGCCCGACGCGCCGCCGGAGCACGGGATCCCGCAGATCGGGACGGTCGACGGCCGGTCCGATGAACTCGTCCCCGAGCCGGCTGCTGTCCAGATAGACGACCCGCTTGCGGAATCCCCCCGGTGTGGCCGGGGATCCGTTGTGCGGCACGTGCGGCGGCAGCAGCGACACGGTGTCGTGCGGGGTGCCGTGCTCGTGCCGCTCCAGGTCGTACCGGACGGCCCCGTCGTCCACGATGAGCAGCGTCCAGGCGTCGTGGACGTGCATCGGATAGGCGTACTCGGTGAAGCGGGCGTGGAACACCTCGGTGACGCCCGGGATCCGGGGGCGCCACGCGCTGACGAGGTCCTGCCCGGCGGCCATGCAAAGAACGTACAAGACGATCCCGCACCCCGGCGGCGAGTCTCATTCCATGAGCACTGCACCGACCACGGACCCGAACGCTGCACCCACCACGGACCTGACCACGGACCCGACCGCCGGCCCGCACGCCGCCCCCGTCCGCTTCGACACGAAGATCGCCGTACTGCTGCGCGAGGACCTGGAGCCCTGGCAGCGGCTGAACGTCACCGCGTTCCTGGTCAGCGGCCTGGGCACCACGGTCCCCGAGGTGATCGGCGAGCCGTACCAGGACGCCGACGGCGTGTCCTACCTGCCGATGTTCCGCCAGCCGGTGCTGGTCTTCGAGGGCACGAAGGAGACCCTGCGGGCGGCCCACGGCAGGGCACTGACCCGTGCCCTGCCCTGCGCGGTCTTCACCGCGGACCTGTTCGCCACCGGCAACGACCGCGACAACCGCGCGGCGGTCCGGGCCGTCCCGACGGCCGACCTGGACCTGGTCGGCCTGGCGGTGTACGGCCCCCGGAACGGCGTGGACAAGATCCTCAAGGGCGCCCGCATGCACCCGTGAGCCCGGTGAGGCTCACGCCTCCGTCAGCCGAACATGCCGGGCACGTAGCCGCCGGCGGGCTGCTGGACGATGACGTTCGCCCGGTTGTAGGCGTTGATCAGGGCGATGAGGGCGACCAGGGCGGCGAGCTGCTCCTCGTCGTAGTGCTTGGCGGCGTTCGCCCACGCCTCGTCCGAGACCCCGCCGGCCGCGTCGGCGATCCGCGTCCCCTGCTCCGCCAGCTCCAGCGCGGCCCGCTCCGCGTCGCTGAACACGGTCGCCTCGCGCCAGGCCGCGATCAGGTTCAGCCGGGTCTGCGTCTCCCCGGCGTGCAGGGCGTCCTTGGTGTGCATGTCGGTGCAGAACCCGCAGCCGTTGATCTGGCTGGCCCGGATCTTCACCAGCTCCTGGGTGGCGGCGGGCAGCGAGGACTCCGAGATCACCTTCCCCGCGGCGTTGAAGTGCTTGAACAGCTTCCCGGCGAGCGGGTTGCCGAGGAGGTCGAGCCGAGCGTCCATGGTGTGCTCCTGGGTGGTTGCGGCTGCTTGCACCTCATTGACGGAGGGCGGCGCGGAGATGTGACATGGGCGGACGTGACCTGGGTCACTTCCCTCCGCGCGGCGCCGGGCCCTCACGGCGAGGTGAGCGCTTCGGCCTGGTAGGCCCGGTGGAGCAACTCCACGAAGGACGGCGCCTCGGGCACGGACACGGTGCCGATCCGGCGCACCGCCACCCCCGGTGTCCAGGAGTTCATGACGACCGCACCGGCCAGCGCGGGCAGGTCGGCGGGTGTGACCTCCTTCGTGCGCTGGGGAACGCCGAGGCGGTCCAGCTGCCGCCGCACGATGCCCATGGTGGTCCCGGCCAGCATCGCGCCCTCCGGCCACACCACCGCGGTGCCGTCCCAGAAGGCCAGATTCCAGATCGTCCCCTCGGTGAGCCGGCCCCGACGGTCCACGAAGGCGGCGTCGTCGAAGCCCCGTGAGACGGCCTGCCGCAGGAAATACGTCTTGGCGACCTCGCCGACGTGCTTCACGGCCGGAAGGACACGTTCGTACTCGACCGTCGCCAGGGCCAGCGGGCCGTCGGGGCCGGACGAGGGCGGCCCGGTACGGATCAGCACCTCGGGTTCCGCATCCGCCCCGGACGCGGTGAACTCCCCCGCCGGCGAGTAGACCGTGGCCGTCAGCGAGAGATCGGCCGGCCCGGCTTCCAGCGCCGCCCGCAGCCAGGACCGCACCCGCGCGTCGGGCACGGCCCGGCCGAACAACACCTCCGAAGCGGACCGCAACCGCTCCAGATGGAGGTCGAGCCCCCTGACCCGGCCCCCGCGCACTTGCAGGGCGGTGAAGTGGGCGTAGCCCGAGAAGGCGAGCGGCGCGAGTTCCTCGGCGGTCGCCGCCCGGCCATTGCGGTGCACGACGAAAGCGGTCATACGACACCCCGGTGAGAGAGAATCAGTGATCGATCGACCGGTTGATCGGTTGATCGGTTGATCGGTAATCGGTTGATCGAGTGGTCGAGTGCGGGCACGGAATGCGTGCTCACGGCGCGACGTTAAGGCTTCACATCGGTGGCAAGGTCAACCTCAGGCGAGGCAGGTCGGATGCTGATCGGGGAGTTGTCCCGACGGACCGGGGTCAGTCCGCGGTCGCTGCGGTACTACGAGGCGCAGGGCTTGCTGGAGGTCAGGCGCGGCCCGAACGGTTACCGCTACTACGACGAGGAATCCGTGATCACCGTGCGGCGGGTGCGCGCCCTGCTGGAGGCGGGCCTGTCCACGGACGTCATCCGCTCGGTACTGCCGTGCGTCCGGGGCGAGGCGGGCGAGGACCCGTCCTTCGACTGGTGCGCGGACCTGCGGAAGCTGCTGGAAGGGGAGCTGGCGGCCATGGACGAACGCATCGACGACCTGCGACGCACCCGCCACTCCCTCGCCGGTTACCTGGCGCAGCCCTGACCAGGAGCGGGGGCCACCACGGTGGCCCCCGGCGGGCTCAGACCAACTCGGGTTGCGGTTCCGGCCGCCGCGCCGGTGCGGCCTCCGGGTCCCAGAGCCTGGTGAGGCGTAGGTAGCCGTGGATCACGGAAGCCGTCACCAGGAGGAGGAGCGGCCCGAACACCCACGGACGTTCGCCCATCTCCACCGGCAGACAGCGGTAGGACACCAAGAGCGCGGCGAAGACCACCGTCCCGTAGGCGACGAACTGGATCCCCGCCCGGTCCCAGCCGCGGTCCAGCGAGCGCAGGGCTGCCTCGATCGTGAGCGCGAACACCACGCCGGCGATGAGATCGGTGCCGTAGTGATAGCCGAAGCCCAGCGTCGCCGCGAGCGTCGCGACGAGCCAGAACGTCCCTGCGAAGCGCATCGGCCGGGGGCTCTTGCGGGTGTGGATGAAGATCGCGACGGACCACGCCGTGTGCAGGCTGGGCATGCAGTTGCGCGGGGTGATCCCGTCGTAGGGCACCGGGTGCGGGGCACTGATCGACGGCAGCGCGTCCGGCCACAGGTCGGCCACCGCCCACTCCACGCCGCCGGTGCCGGAGGCACCCGGGCCGTAGGCGAAGACCGGACCGACCACCGGGAAGAGCATGTAGATGCCGGGCCCCAGGAGGCCGATCACCAGGAAGGTGCGCACCAGATGATGGCGCGGGAAACGGCGCTCGGCCGCCACGTTCCGCAGCTGGTACAGCGCGACGACGACCGCGGCCACCGCGAGCTGCGCGTAGACCCAGCCGAGCAGATGGGTGCTGATCGGATCGGTGGCCCGGACCAGCCGGCCCACCAGCCACGACGGGTCGCCCAGTGCGTGATCGGCGGCTGCCAGGTACGGGTCGAGCACCAGGGGGCGGGTCTTCGCCGTGATGAGCAGCCAGGTGTCGCCCGTCTTACGGCCGGCCACCAGCAGCAGGCCCAGTCCGACGCCCTTCAGCAGCAGGACACGTTCCGGGCCGGTGCGCCGCGTGACGGCGACGATCGCGTAGCCCAGCATCACCCACAACGCGCCGCTGCCGAAGAAACTGCCGTCGTCCACCTCGACGCCGACCGCCCATCGCACCGCCAGCAGGACGGCGTCGATGCCGACGGCGAGACCAGCGGCGAGGAACCGTTGGCGCCAGGTGAGCACCACCATCATCAGCGCCAGACCGCCGTACAGCGGCCCCGGCTTGGGAGCGAACACCGCCTCCAGGATCTGCTGGCCCATCGGCTCCGGCGCGCCGAGGCGCCGACGCGCGACGACCTCCAGCGTGACGAGGAGGCCGAGCACCGCCACGCCCGCCGTGGCCCACAGGATCACCCGTGGTTGACGCCACGCGGGGAGCGCCGTTCTGCCGCTTGTTCGCGAAGACACCCGCGATGCTCTGGATATCAACTGTCTGGCCGATGTGTGAGGTGGTCGACCAGGCCACTTTTCGCGCTGGATGGCATGGTCTGCGTGCGGGGCGGAATGGTGATCGTCGTTGGCGTCGAACATGCTATCGGAGGGGTGCGGGCATGCCGATGAGCAGTCCCACTCGGCGGTGAAGCCGTCGGTGGGCTCGGCAGTATGGAGCCCTTGGGGCGGGCGGCCGCCGGCCGGAAGCCGACGCCGAGGTGCCGGAAGACGCCGAGGGAGGCCCCGGGATCCTCCTTGCGGGACAGCTCCGGGTACCTCTCGACTGTGATCACGATGCGTGCGCGCTGCCGCTTCCCCGACCCCATGGCGGCCCCCTCCACTGATCTCCCGATCCGATTGGACAGAGAGGCATGCGCCTCCGGCAAGGGCGCGTGCGGGATCGAGGGGCGAAGTCAGGCCAGAGGGACCACGGGCACGGCGGCCCACTCGCACACCGTCTCCAGGGCGACCTGCCGGGGGCAGCGGCTGTCGTCCTTCTCGAATCCTTCTCGAAGCACAGCACGGCGACGCGGGACTGCCGGACGTCCGCGGCGAGGCGGTCGAGATCCGACTGAGCCGCCTCCGGACCGGGGCACGCTGCGCAAGCGCGCCCTGCCCACATCGAGGCGACCGCCCCGGAACGGCTCCCGGTTGTCCTTGGGATCGGCCAGACCGCGCAGGCGCGTGTACGCGGTGCCAGCCTCGGCGAGCGCCTGCCCGAGCCGGGTCTTGCTGAGCCCTTCTTGCGGCCGGTTGGCGTGAGCCGCACGTCCGCCCACGACGCCGATACGGCTGTCGAGGAGGGCCGCGCACCCTCTAAACGTGCAGGTCAGACGCTTGGTATGTGGTGCGGCTTGGGGTCTCGTGGTCTCCAGGAAAAGATCATCTCCCAGAATTTTCCCAGCGCCTGCCGCTGTGACCGCCGTTCGCTCCTGCATCGCATCCGCGAGCGACACTGCAGAAGTAAGTTTGCGTGGCAGTCGGAGCGGCCGGACGCCCCCCGGGGTTGCCGCATTGCTGCCACTCCGAGTCGACTACAGCAGTGACTCTCGTACCGCAGCGACCAGCGAAGCGGCACGCACATCGTCGCCGCCTCCGATGACGCGGTTCATCGCGTAGGCGAAAGCAACACCGTGTTCCGGGTCGGCGAAGGCGAGTGACCCCCCTCGGCCAGTGTGACCGAAAGAGCTCGGCCCGATCATCGGGTTGCTCTCGGTGGGCAGCATGTACCCGGCGCTGAAGCGGCTGGGGATCAGCATGACCTGGTCCTTGCCGCGGGCCTGCTCCTCGGTCGCTGACGCCAGGGCGTCCGGGGAGAGCAGGCGCACGCCGTCCACGTCGCCGATCAGCGCGGCGTACATGCGGGCAAGAGCGCGTGCGGTGCCGATGCCGTTGGAGGCCGGGAGCTCCGCGGCCTGTACCTCCGGTGAGTCGAAGTCGATCTCGGGCGGGTCGGTGACGGCGTACGCCCGGTTGCTGAATGAGTTCGGGTCCCGCCAGGCGGCGACCTGTTCGCGGAGTTCCTCGGGGACCGACTCGGTGGGCAGGGTGGTGAGGTCGACGTCCGGCCGTTGGTACACCATGCGGCTGACGCGGTCGCGTTCGCCGGCGGGCAGGCCGATGAAGAAGTCCAATCCCAGTGGGGCCGCGATCTCGTCGGCGAAGAAGCGGCCGGGTGAGCGGCCGGACACCCGGCGGATCACCTCGCCGACCAGCCAGCCCCAGGTCCGCCCGTGGTAGCCGTGTGCTGTGCCCGGAGTCCAGAGGGGGCGTTGAGCGGCCAGTGCCGCCGCCATCGGGTGCCAGGCCAGCGCCTCCTTCAACGGCACTGGCTGATCCAGCGCGACCAGGCCGGCCTGGTGGGACAGGAGCCAGCGCACAGGGATGTCCGCCTTGCCATTCGTGGCGAACTCCGGCCAGTACTTCGAGACGGGCGCGTCCAGGTCGAGCGCTCCGCGCTCGACCAGCATGTGCGCCATGGTTGCCGTCGCGCCTTTGGTTGCCGAGTAGACCAGCTGCAGCGTGTCCCGCGTCCAAGGACGACCGGTTTCGGCGTCGGCCACGCCACCCCACAGGTCCACCACCGGCCGGCCGTTCCGGTACACGCACACCGCCGCGCCGAGGTCCCCGTGCCGGGTGAAGTTCTCCATGAACGCCGTCCGCACCGGCTCGAACCCGGATGCCGCCTCACCGTAGATCGTCGTCATGTCGGCCATCCTGGCAGTCTTACAGCCCTGTTCACCGAGACGGGCTCGTCTCCGGTGGTCAGGCGGTCGACGTCAAACGGCGACAGACAGTTCCTGCAGGCGCTCCCGGAACTCGCGGACGGAGGGAACGGACTTGTGCGGCTCCAGCCGTGTGGAGAACTCCTTGAGGCGGTTCAGGGCCCTAATGGAGCTGACGCTGTCCTCCAGGAGTCCGGCGCCGTAGTTCGCGGCGTCCAACGCGCCCTCCAGGTCGCCGCCGGCGAGCCGCGCCTCGGCCAGACGGCTCGACCGTACCGCCTTGTCCCGGGGGGCGGCTCTCGTCACAGAGGTCTCCAGGGAACTGGTCGCGCGTTCCACCTGCCCCGAGCGCAACAGCACCTTTCCCTCGGTCGACCGCAGTTGTGCCTCGCCGAACCAGTTGAGCCAGTCAGGGTTGTCGTCCGTCGCCTGGCGCTCCCACAGGGAGGTGGCACGGTTGAGGGCCGTGCCGGCTTCGCGGTGGTCGCCGTCGCGTGAGAGGGCCTCTGCCTTGTGCAGGTAGAGGAACGACTGGGTGCAGGGCGACAGAGAGCGTGGCGCGTTGTCGATGGCGGTCGAGATGAGGTCGACACGCTCGGCCGTGCGCCCTGCCTCGGAGACATGCACCCCCATCTCCGCGAGGATGAACGCGCCGAAGGCGTCGTCGCCGGCGGTGCGGGCGCTGCGCAGGGCACCGACGTAATAGCGCTGACCTGCGGACCGTAGGCCGGCGTCGTAGGCCATCCATCCGGTCAAGTGCGACACGCGGGCCGCCAGCGCGTACAGCCGGAGCCTGACTTTGTCGGTGTAGCGGCCACCGCCGAGGAGACCGGTGACCAGAGCCAGGTCGCCTCGGGCCTGTTCCAGTAGTCGAGCACCGCCAAGCTGGTCGTCGAGCGTGCGGAGGGTGCCGATGCGCTGCTCGATCGTCGAGACCATCGTGTCCGTGACCCGGTCGCCGTTGAGCGCCGCGGCCATGGCGGAGGGCGCGTCCACCCAGCTCGCCGCGAGGCCGGTCAGGGCGGCTCCTGTGATGGTGAGGAAGCCTCTGCGGTCCATCCGTCCACTCCCCACCAGATCGGACAATGCCTCGACGGTACCGGCCTCTGTCCACGGAGCGGTGAGCCCGGTCACCTCCCAGACGGGAAGCCAGCGTGGCCATCCCTCCGCACGCGCCTGCTCGTACGGGACGCCCAGCAGGTCGGCGATGACGCGTTGGGCGTCCGCGTCCGGCTCCTGGCCCTGTGCCCACTTCCATACAGTCGTCCGGTTGGTCGCGAGCGGGACCCCGAGCTTCCTCCCGTGATCCTGCATGAGCCGGGCGAATTCGGCCTTGCCCCATCCACGCGTCTGGAGGAGGAAGGTCAGCGGGTGGACTGCTAACGGCTCGGTAGGCACGTCATCACTCCCGTCGTCCGCTCAAGGCGTAGTTGGAAGGCTACTCGGCGTGTCCGAGTACAGGGAGGTGCCCCCAGGAGAAACCCCCTAGAAACGTTCCGGTGGGCAGGGGTAGCGCCGTTGACTGAGTATCAGCCGCCGGCGAGCGAGTTCAGTTGAACGCTCGCGGAGCGGTTCCTCAGATCGGCGGCTCCATTCCTGTGCCCCCCGTCGGGGATGGAGCCGCTCTCCAGTTCTTCGGAGGCGTCCGCCATGCCCACGCCCGTCCATCGGTTTGTCCCCGCGGGTATCGAATCCGAGGTGCCCCCGGCTCGGCGCCAGATCATCGACAAGGTACGCGCATGGGGTGTGCCGCTGGACGAGGAGACTGCCGACGCCATCCGACTCGTCGCCTCGGGGCTCATCACCAACGCCGTGGTCGACGGGGCAGGGCCGATCACCGTCACCCTGTTCAACCGGCCCGGTCGCTTGGTGTCGATGTCCTGGACGACGATCCGTCGGTTCCGCGGACAGGGGATGCCCAATCGGACGACGAGAACGGGCGCGGCCTGGCGTTGGTCAGACTGCTCTCGGCGTGCTGTGCCTGGGAGCCCGCCGACGCCGGTAAGCGTGTATGGGCCGCGATGGCGCTGCCCATGGCGGTGGAGACGAGCACGGCTGTCGCTGGACCACGTGGCTCATTCGCGATGTTGGCCAAGAACCGTGATGGGGCCGAGCCCAGGTCGCTGACGGTGACGGTCGCCTGATGGGGAGGCACGCAGTACGAGCGGCTCTGTCTCCCGACCCCGATGTGGTTTTCCGTCCCACCCGCCGCGACATCGACCCCGTCACCGGCGAGCCGACGGCCTATGCGCTGTGGGATCGGCGTGAGTGGCAGGCGCATGGCGAGTGCCGGCTGTGGTGTGGCCGTGACGACGACGAGGTGACGTGGATCGGGCCCGTCCGGTCGAGCGGCATGCACGCGGCTCTCTTCGCGTGCCGCGCGTGCCTGTACGAACTGGACCAGCGCGTCCTGGAGGCCACCATGCGCCAGGACGCGGTCGATCTGCCGATGAGTAGCCGGTCCATGCGGCCGTAGGTGCAGAGCTGCGGCTCACTGGGCCCCAATGACCGCCGCCTCACGGATTCCATATCTCCCACTGCCGTGAGGCGGCCATGACTTCCCGCCGGAGCCCCGGCGGGAGACCCGAAGAGGAAGGAGCACGAGGTGGAAGAGCGCACGGCACCGCCTCCGGCCCGTAGCGGCCTGCTGATGGCGGTCGAGGAGCTGACCGCCGTCCACGACCGGTACGACAGCCTCCGGTCCGACAACGCCGGAAGCTCCGGCGACGCGCCGTGGCCGGGCGGCGACGGCAACCTGCACGACAGCGAGTAGGCACGCGCGCACCAAGCGGCTGGGGCCGGCACGACTGGCCGTGCCGGCCCCAGCCGTGTCCACATCAGGCGACCACACCCTTGGAAGGACAGCGATGGAACATCGGTTGATCAACGCGATCGAGACAGCACTCGGGTGGAGCGGGGCCGAGGAGCTGGGCAAGGGTTTCGCGCGGGGCGGTCTGGACGACCCCGCGCTCCTCTCCCGCCTCCTGACCCCCAACCGGCTGCTCGACATCGCCATGCGCAGGAGCCTGAACCGCCCGCAGTTCCGGTGCTTCCAGAAGGGGGTGGAGGTGCACCCGGCTGTCTACTACACAGACAGCGTCAGCCCCCGGGGCCAGAGCATCCCCGTGGTCAACATGCGAAGCCTCGGAAACCTCCTGGGAGAAGGCGCGACGCTCATCCTCGACCAGGCCAACGTCTTCGACCCGACGATGGAGGTCGCGTGCCGGGCGTTGCAGTGGTGGTCCCATGAGCGCGTACAGGTCAATGCGTACCTGACGACGAACGACGCCGCCGGTTTCCCCCTGCACTGGGACGACCACGACGTCGTGATCGTGCAGCTCGCCGGCGAGAAGGAGTGGGAGGTGCGCGGGGCGTCCCGCAAGGTCCCCATGTACCGGGACTCCGACCCCAACACCATTCCGAGCGACGAGATCATCTGGTCCGGCGTGATGCGGACCGGTGACGTCATGCACATCCCCCGAGGCCACTGGCACCAGGCGACCAGGACCGGCAGCGGCTCGGGGAAGAGCCTCCAGGTCACGTTCGGCATCACCAAACGCACCGGCGCAAGCTGGCTCGCCTGGCTAGCCGACTGGAGCCGCGAGCACGAGATCTTCAGGCACGATCTGGACCGCTGGCACGTTCCCGACAGTGCGGCTCTGACCGAGGCCGCCACGGCACTGCTCGGCGCGCGCTCCCCGGCCGACTACCTGGCCGCGTACGAGCAGGAAGTGACCCTGCCCAGGCATGTGCCGTTCCTCGACATCCTCGGGCCGCTCGACGCCGTCGTGTGCACCACCCACTTCCCTCCCCGGATACGGGAGAGCGGGGAGACCGTCGATGTCCTGGCCTCGGGGAAGAGGCTGACCCTCGCGGCCAAGGCCCTGCCGGCGCTGCGTCTGCTGTTGAGCGGCAGGCCGGTCGTGCTGGAACAGGCCGCGGCCGTCGTAGGGGCCGAAGTGGTGGAGGTCGCCGACATCCTGGTGAAGGAGGAGCTGTGCGCGGTCCTGACCCCCGAGTTGTCCTCGGGCTACACCGGTCTCGTCACGAACGCCGGCTCCTGACCGGGGCGCTGGACCTGGGCGTCACCGCGCTCGACACCAGCACCAACTACCTCGGCTTCCGCTCGCACCAGGTCCTGGCTCGGACAGCCGGTGACCTGCTGCCGAAGTTCACGGTCTCCACGAAGGTCGGTTACTTCCCGGGGCCCGACGGGACGGAACACTCCCTGGATCCCACGCGGCTGAACTCGGCCGTGGCAGAGGCGGCCAAGGACCTCGGACGTGAGCCGGACCTGGTGTTGCTGCACAACCCGGAACACTCGCTCCGGAAAGCTGTCCCGCACCACAAGGATGTGCTTGCAGCGGCGTGCGCCGCCTTGGATGACGCCAAAGAAAAGGGACTGTGCGGCGCCTGGGGGGTCGCGTCGTGGGATCCGTCACGGTACTGAGCCTGGTCGACCTGACCGTGCCGAGGCCATCGGTTCTCATGGTGCGCGCCGGCTTGCTGGTCGGCGCCAGAACGCTGGACGCAGCGGAGACCCTCATCAATGCGTGGAAGCTGGGTTATGGCGAGGTCTGGGGGATGAGCCCCTTTGGGGGCAGCACCAGTGCCTCGGTGTGGGACCGGCTGGACCCGCGCCTTTTCCTTCAGGACGGCGGTCGGCTCTCCCGCGTCCAGGCAGCATTCAGAGTCGCCTACCATCTCCCGCGGGTCGGCTCCATCGCCGTGGGCACCGACGAGCCGACCCACCTTGGGGAACTCGTCGGAGCCCTGGCAGGCCGGGTGGAGGAGCGGACCGTCCAGGAGTACCGGAAGCTCCTCCGCGACCGCTCGCGTGATCACTCCGCTTGAAGCTCCTCGATGACCTGCTCGGCCATGCGCTGTGCAGGCTCCAACCGAGGATCCTCGGGGTGCGCGTACGGCCCAAGGATCTTCGAGCAGACGAACAGCGTCATCAGCTTGCCGTCCCGGCTCTCGAAGTCCCGCCGACGCTCCTGCCGTACACGATCGGCCAGAGACCGGACGGCAAGCGAGCTCGCCCACAGCGAGGCCGAGTCCAGTCCCTGTGGGGCGTTCCCCCAGTCCTCCCAGTCGAAGAGGCTGAACACCGGCGCCGCGACGTTGGCCCAGTTCAGGTCGGCGTGAGCGGGCACCCAACGCTGGACGGTCGTATCGAAATCGCCGGGAAAGACAGCCCGAATGGCCTCGGTGACCGACGTCTGGGTGATGGTCTCGGTGTCGGGTGTGGCGATCCGCCTTGTCTGGTGCGCTGCCAGCGCGTCCAGAGAGGCGTTCAACCCGTCCCACCACTCGTCAGAAAGTTCAGGGGCCTCACTCAGAACGGCGTTTCCGACCGGAGCGGCCGGCAGGAGGTCAGTTTCGTCGGCCCGCCACATCACCTGTTCGTTCGTGTCCCGCCAGACCAGGCACCCCCGCCAGGGCGGCTGGGCGACGCCGTCCAAGCGGGCGGCGCACTCCGCGCCGTTCCATCCTTGATCGGTGATCTTGTCGAGCAAGCGTCGCTCGATGCGGACCCAGGTCTCGCGGTCGGTCCGTGCTCCCACGGACCGACGCTTGCGCACCACCGTTTCCGGTAGGAAACGCACCTGCAGGGACTGGGCCACGCGATCCAGAACCTCGTCAACTGGCTGCACGCGTAGGTCAACAGCCTGACTCGTGGAGACCGAGAGCGTCATACAGGCGACCGTAGCAGTGGGGCAGCGAGAGGGCCCCGCTTCGGCAACGCGCGGGGCGCCGAGGCCCCCTGGCGCCGACTGCCTCGCGCGGGTGTGTCGTGGGAGCGCTCGGACAGGGCGGGCAGGTGGGCGCTGCGCCGCAAGCGCCATACCAGGACGTCGCTGATGGAGGTGGCGGTGTCGAGCTCGCGCCGTCCGGCGGCCTCGCTCAGCAGGGCGCCCGGGTCATGGCCGGCCTCCCCGCGAGGTGTGCTGCTCAGCGGCGAGGCGAACGTCGCGGTGCGCATCAAGTTGGAGCGCGAGGCGCGTGCATGGAGCACCAATGCTCTGTCCGACCGCCTGAACGAGGCCGGCTTCGAGATGAACCCGTCCGCGGTATGGCGCATCGAGAACGGCAAGCGCCGCATCAACCTCGACGAGGCCATCGGCTTCGCGGAGGTCTTCGGCCTCGACCTGCGCAACCTCGTCGGGCCCCCACAGCTCGCCGCCCAGGCCCGCGCCATGGAGCTAATCGACACGGTCGTGGACGCGTTCCGCGAGACCCAGCGCGCCAACGCCGCCTACACCAAGGCGCGCGACGACCTCGATGCCTACCTCGCCGAGCACCCCGACCTCCGTGAGGAGGCCGACGTGATGGTCTCCAACGCCATTGCCGAGGCGTCCACCAAGCACCTGCTGGAGACGTACGGCCTGCCACCTGGCAAGGGCCGCGACGCCGGCCCCACCAACGAGACGTAGCTCGGCTCCCGCTCCCGTCCTGGGCCCGCACACCCCCGGCACGGGACACCCCCTCACGCCATCCCTAGCGATCGACCGGCAGGCCGGTGTTGCCGCACCCACGCCCGCCAGAAGAGGACTCACCCCTTGAACCGACCCGCAATACCCCCTGCCTCCACGCCGACTCCGCATCCCGACGCCGCTCTGCCGCGCCTCTACCTCCCCGAGGAAGTCGCCGCCGTCCTCGGCTGCTCCGCCTGGTGGGTCAAGGGCCGCGCCCGCCGACGACTCATCCCGTTCACCCGCGTCGGCCGCGCCTACCGCTTCTCGTCCGATCACCTCGCCGAGATCGTGCGCATGCACGAAGAGCGCCCGGCCCGAAACCGGCAGCATCCCGGTGGCATTGCTGTGCCGGCGCGGCAGCCTGCCGTGCGAGAGCGTACCGAGGCAGCCGCGCCCACGGTTCGTCTCAAAGCCCGGCCGCCTCGCCGCATGACCAAGTCCCAGTTCGGAGTTGCCGCTTAACGCACCCCACAGGACAGAAGGGAGGGAACCCGTTGGGGTACGCAGAGAAGCGCGGCGGCTACTGGCGCGGCCGGTACAAGATCGGGGACGGCAAGTACGGCACGGTCGCCGGTTCCACGGGTGCCGTGATCAAGTTCGCCACCAAGCGCGAGGCCAAGCAGGCCGCAGACGCGGAAGAGGTGACCGTTCGGCGCGGTCAGTGGCGTGACCCGGGGCTTGGGCAGGAGACCTTCGGCGAGTACGCCAGCCGCTGGTACGAGGCCCAGGACCTGGCCGCCTCGACTATGCAGAACTACAAGCGCCACATCGAGGAGCACCTGCTACCCGAGTTCGAGGACAAGGCGCTCGCCGGGATCCTGCGCATGGACGTTGACGCCTGGGAGAAGAAGGAGAAGGCCGTGTACGCGGCCTCCAGCGTCAAGACCTGGCGCTCGACGCTCCACCTGATCTTCGAGGACGCGATCGACGAGGGCCTGATCACGTCCAACCCGGCCGCCCGGCGGCGCGGGCGCGGTAAACGTGCCGGCCGTTCCCGCAACCGCGGCCCGGAGAAGGTCGTCACCGACGCGCTCGGCATCCTGCTGACCGCAGAGCGAGCTGCCCTGCTCTCCGGCCGCGACGACGAGTTCGTCGCCGTCGTTCTCAAGGGCTACACGGGCAAGCGCTGGGGCGAGATCGTCGGCCTGGAGACCGAGTTCGTCCGGCCAGGTGCATTCCGCGTCGAGTGGCAGCTGTACGAGCTGGACACCGGCGAGCTGGTGCGCTGCCCGCCCAAGGACGATAGCTACCGCACCATCGACGCGATGGACTGGCTGTCGGCCCTGGTCTTCGACCACATCGCCCGCACGAAGCCGACACCCTGCCCATGCCACGGGCGGACGTACGTCTTCCGAGGCCAGGGGACAGCGCGGACCGGCGGCCACCACGGCGCCAAGCTCGCCGACGTAGCCAGGCTGGCCGGGGTCTCCACGGGGACGGTGTCCAATGTCCTCAACCATCCCCACCGCGTCGCCGAAGCCACGCGGGTGCGGGTCGAGAGGGCCGTCACCGACCTCGGATTCGTGCGAGGCGGCGCTGTGTCGGGGCATGCAGCCCACTGGCGTAGGAACGGGTTCGCGACCTGGTTGTTCACGCCGGCGGTCTCTGGCTGGTACCCCAAGAAGGCGCCGCAGGAGGCCCGCCCCGTGCCCATCCTCGGCGAGCCGTGGCCTGGCATTCCGGCACGAGGACGGGGCGCCACTGATCGCGCCGACGCCTGCTGGCTCCCGATCGCCAGGGGGCTCACGCCCCATGGTCTCCGTCACACCCACCGGACGATGATGGAGGACCTGGGCACGGAAAAGGTGCTCATGGACGAGCGAATGGGCCACCTCGACGGTTCGATCTCCGCCCGCTACGCCCACGTCACCCCTGGCATGCGCCGGCGCCTCATGCTCGGTCTCACGGCACAGTGGGAGGCATCCCTCGACGCCCGTCGGGCGATGAATTGGAGGTCGCCAGTCGCCGTGCTCGATCGGTTGCTCTTGGCCCGGGCCGTCTGACGCGAGCCATTAGCCCGGTCTTCCTATCAGTGGAGGACGGCGATCAGCGCCACGTGGCACGGCAACCGACATAGGTTGCCGTGCCACCGTGCGTTCGTCAGTCGACGAGGTCGTGGGATGCGACTCTATTTTAGGGGCGAGTCGGGCATGTACACGTCGGGTAAACGCGTGTGGGCATCACAATCCGTGCGGGGGCTCGCCAACGATGTCCCTCTTCAGGATCACGAAGTGCAGCAAATGGCCCACAGAGCGGCGCGCCAGCGGCGGTCGTTGCCCCTGCATGTCGATCTTCATCTTGCTTCAGCAGTCTGAGCACCTGAGCTGCTCCCGCCCTTCAGGTAGACGTGCGCATGGTGGACACCCATCCCGGGACAGTTGCTGCCGGCCCTCTATCAACCGCACGGTGGCCTACCGCCTCCTGGCCCCTGCGGCCCCTGTCAACATGGCTCTTTTGCGAAGGTGCACGCAATGATGCTGTGCGCGTGGGTTGAGACGCGCAGGCCGGGAAGGACCCGCGGGAAGCGACAGACCTTGCACAGGCTGTGAATATCGCCTAGTCGGGGGTGGGCGCTGTGCAGGATCCGTCGGCCGTACTGCCCAAGATGGCCGAGTTGCTGGAGCCGCTGGCGGCCGGAAAAGTGCTCGGTCTGATCACTGAGGAGATCACTGGCGAAATGGGAGCTGCGGCGTGACCGAATCCGATGGCTTCCTGTCGGTGCTCTCGCCGTCGTAGTCGGCGGTGCAGCTCTCCTGTAGGGAGCTGCACCCCGCGGGCAGCTAAAATTGCGGCTTCGCTCGGCAGGACTGTGCGACACGCACCTCCTGCACGACAATGGCCGCCGGGACCAGACGTCCCTCGCTGCCCTGTACGCCTTGATGCTCTTGGAGCCCTCGCCTTGACGCTCTCCGTCCCTCCCTCGCCTACCGCGCTCGAAACCGTGCTCAAGCGGATCGTCGAGCGCAAGGCTGTGCGCGCCGAAGCGACGCTGCAGGCCGACATCCGCCAGTTCCTGCTGGATGCGGATCTCAACCTCGGCGAGCAGGACCTCCTGGATCCCGTGCTGGAAGCGCAGGTGGGCGACGGCACCGGTCACCGCATCGATATCGAGATGGGCGCGACCGTCATCGAGGTCAAGAAGGACATCAGCCGCCCAAAGATCCGCAAGGAAGCGGTCGCACAACTGGCAAAATACGTGAGGGCCCGGACAGAGCAGCGCGAGCGCCGGCACGTCGGTATCCTCACCGACGGCGCTGACTGGCGCGCCTACACGCTGGTCAACAACGAGCTGAAGGAGGTCAACCATTTCGATGCGCGGGAGCGCAACGTCAAGGCACTTGACCTGGTCCGGTGGCTCGAAGGTGTCCTTGCCACGTCCGAGGGCGCGGTACCCACGCCAGATGCCATCGCAACCCGCCTTGGGGCGGACAGCGTCGCTCACTCCATCGACAAGGCGGTCCTTGCCGCGCTGTACGAGGAGAACAAGAGTCTGCCGACCGTACAGCTGAAGCGCGACCTGTGGTCGCGTTTGCTGCGCAGCGCCCTGGGTGCCCAGTTCGAGGACAGCGATGATCTGTTCATCGAGCACACGCTCCTGGTGAACACTGCCTCGATCATCGCCCACGCAGTGATGGGCATCGACGTGAAGGACACCCCACCCGCCTCCCTGGTCTACGGCCAGCTGTTCACACAGGCGCGGATCTCGGGTGTGGTCGAGTCGGACTTCTTCGGCTGGCCACTGGAGACCGAGGGTGGCGAGGGCTTCGTCCAAGACCTGTCTCGTCGCCTCGCCGGCTTCGACTGGTCAAAGGTCGAGCACGACGTACTGAAGGTTCTGTACGAGTCGGTGATCGCCGCAGAGACCCGTAAGAAGCAGGGCGAGTACTACACGCCGGACTGGCTGGCGGAAGCGACAGTGGCCGAGGCTGTCCCCGATCCGCTGAACCAGCGGATGATGGACCCGTCGTGTGGTTCTGGCACGTTCCTCTTCCACGGCGTCCGCCGCTACCTGGCTGCCGCACGGGACATGGGGCTGCCGCTGCGCGAAGCGCTGGAAGGCGTCCACGACCATGTTGCTGGCATTGATCTACACCCCGTCGCCGTGGCGTTGGCTCGCGTCACCTACCTCCTGGCTATCGGCCGCGAGACACTTACCTCTGAGGAGCGAGGCCCGATAAGCGTCCCCGTCTACCTTGGTGACAGCCTCCAGTGGGACCAGCGCACCGACCTCATCGACCACGGCCACCTCGTCATCCAAACCGGCACAGGCAACCAGCTCTTCACCAACGAACTTCGCTTCTCGGAAGCCCTTTTGCAGGACGCCAGCCGCTTCGACGCTATTGTCAACGAGCTAGCTGACAAGGCTGCCGACCCACACCGCAGTCAAGGCAAGTTGCCCTCCCTCAATGCCCTCTTCAACCGGCACGGGATCTCCGACGCGGATGACCGAGACGAGCTCGCAGAGAACTTCCGCGTCCTATGCGACCTGGTCGACGAGGGCCGCAACCACATCTGGTCCTACTACGTGCGAAACCTGGCCCGCCCCATGTGGCTGTCCCGTGCCGAGAACCGTGTTGACGTTCTCGTCGGCAATCCGCCCTGGCTGTCCTACCGGCACATGCCCGAGTACATGCAGAAGACCTTCAAAGCGATGATGCAAGCCCGGGGTCTGTGGAAGGGCTTCGAGGTCGCCACCCACCAGGACCTGTCGGGCCTATTCATTGCCCGCGCGGTCCAGCAGTACCTACGCGTGGACGGTACGTTCGCTTTCGTCGTGCCCAACCCGGTGCTCGACCGCCCCTACTGGACCGGATTCCGCAGCGGAGATTGGGCTGACCCTGACCACCCCGTCAAGGTCAACTTCACTGGATCCTGGGACCTTCGCCGACTGCGTCCGCACTTCTTTCCCCGCGCCGCCGCCGTCATCTTTGGACGCCGCCGCCCACTCGGCATCGGAGAACAGGGCAACAACGCCGTCGCACTGCCCAGGCAGACCGAGATCTGGACCGGGAAGATCGCCAAGAGCGCCGCTGATTGGGAACGTGCCAAGGGCTGGATCACCCGGCAGAAGGGCGAGCTGCGCTACCCCAAGGAAGGGCTGATCAGTTCGCCATACAGGGACCGCTTCATGAACGGGGCAACCATCTTCCCGAAGGTGCTCTTCTTCGTTAAGGAGCAGACTGCCAGCCCCCTCGGTCTCGGCGGCGGTCGAGTGTCGGTCCGCTCCCAGCGCAGCACTCTGGAGAAGAAGCCCTGGAAGGACCTCCCTGACCGGGAAGGCTCGGTCGAGAAGCAGTTCGTCCGGCCCATCCTGCTCGGCGAGCACGTCGTCCCCTACCGGATCATGGGTGCCGACAAGGTCATCCTGCCCATCGAGGGGACGAATACCCTCATGGACGGTGAGCATGACCACCTCGACCGTTACCCAGACCTGGCGAAATGGTGGCGCGATGCGGAACGGCTCTGGGATGACAACCGCGCCAGTGACCGGCTTTCTCTGATCGAACAGCTCAACTTCCGGCAGAAACTGACCGATCAACTCCCCGGCGCACCGCTGCGAGTGGTGTACGGAGCCTCTGGGATGTACGTCACGGCGGCACTGGTAGAAGATCCGAACGCCGTCATCGAGCACAAGTTGTACTGGGGAACCGTCGCGACCCGGCAGGAGGGCATGTATCTTCTCGCGGTGCTCAACTCGCCCTATACCACGGAAGCCGTGCGCCCGCTCATGTCCTACGGCAAGGACGAACGAGACATCGACAAGGCCGTATGGGAGCTGCCCATCCCGGACTTCGACCTTGCCGATCCCAAGCACGTTCGAATCGCGGAGATCGGTGAGACCGAGTCTCAGCGGATCGCGGAGCTGAAGTTCGAGGAGGGCAAGAGCTACATCCAGATCCGCCGCACCCTGCGCGACTTCCTCCTCAGCTCCCCCGATGCCGAGGAACTGGATCAACTGGTCACCGAACTACTCGGCTGAGAAGCGTCCCGCAGATCAACGCCGGCCTCCCTGGCCTCTTCACCGGCCAGGGGGGTACGCACGTCGCTCACTGACCGACCTGGCCCGCAGCCGCGCCCCCAGGCCCAGCCCACCTGGGCGGTCGCCGTAGGAACCGCCGGCCGCCCCGCGATCGCCGCATTGCACCTCGCTCACACGCGAGAGGGCGTAGAGGAGCACATCACCCTGGCTCTCGGCTACGCCGCCGACGAGCGAGCACTGATCGAGCTGCTGCCCCAGCTCGCCGCATCCCTTGAGGCCAGGCACAACCTCGCCACCATGATCAGCGAACTGCGTGCGGCGCGCGCGGACCTGGTCACTCCGGCCCACTACGAACCGATCCCGGTCTCTTTCACTCTCGGCACGGATGCCGTGGCCCACCTCGGCATCAGCCATGCCCGTAACGCCATGCCGGACAACACCGACCCAACTCGGCCCTGCCGCTCGCCCCGCCCTGCACTACCCGCTCGGCGACGGCACCGACCCCGCCGTCTGGAAACGCCTGCGACGCATAGACGAACACCTGAAGGTGGAAGCGGGACAGCTCCCCGACCGTCCTGACGGCCACCGCCCCACCGGCTCCAGCAGCGGCTCAGACGCCTGCCCCGTCTTCCGGGCCAACCGGTACCTGGACTGACAGCTCGACGGCCCTGCTGGTCACGGTATTGAAGCCGTCCGACCGATCCGGGACACCATCGAGCGACGTGTACGCGGCCTGCTCGCCGACCTCGGCATCCTACGACGACAGGACGGCGTTAGCCTCGCCAGTCAGCCACCGAACAGGCTCTCCTGGACGTACTCGATGATATTCGCCTTCGGGCGGAACAGGCCCAGCAACATGAAAGTCTTGGGGTGGGCCGCGATGTTGCCGACGAAGAAGTGGACGGCGCGGTCGGGAGTGAACATCGACTCGTACCAGCGCTCCCGCAGCTTGTCCTGCACGGCGTGCTCGCCGTACTTGCGCAGGAACTTGCGGTACGACGCGCCGGCTTCCCAGTCCTTCAGCGCCATGTCGTGCGTGGGGCAGTCGGCGTCCGCGCAGCGGAACTTGTAGCGGAATTCCAGAGGCACCCACTCAAGCCGGGCCAGGTCCTGTTCGAAGAGGTCGAGTTGGTCGGCAAGCGCAGCCTTGGACTCAGGCCAGGGCTCTGCCGCCGTCAGCCGGAAGCTGACCTCCGTGGGGCGGAACACGCCGAGTGAGGTCCCGTGCTCCTCCTGGTCCCTCTTGATCGCGCACAAGGACGGCGAGACGAGCGGCTCGACGTACTTGTGCCGGTGCTTCCAGTCGCCGTCCGCCGGCACCTCGCCCACGATCTTGAGGGTGTCGAGGTCCGGCCGCAGGCTCTCGGGCCGCGAGTCACGCTTGCCGTGCGGCTCGACGTCGACCTCGATGATCGAGTACTTGGAGAACTGAGCTTCCTCCGCGAGGAGCCGAAACGGCACTGGGAAGAGCCGTACGTGCTGTGGTGCGCCCTGATCCAGTCGTATGCCTGCCACGCAGCTGGTCTCGCGGTACTTGTTGGACAGCTCCGGATACGTCTTGACCGTGATCATGATCCGAGCGCGCTGACGATTCCCTGATCCCATGGTTGCCCCCTCCACAGATCTCCCCGATCCGATTGGAGGAGAGGCATGCGCCACTGGCAAGGGCGCGTGCAGGGCCGAGGGGTGAAGTCAGGCCAGGGGGATGACGGGTACCGTGGCCCGCTCGCGGACCGTCTCCAGGACGACCTGCCGGTGACAGCGGCTCTCGTCCTTCTCGAAGCACAGCACCGCGACCCGCGACTGCTGGGCGTGCTCAGCCAGGCGGTCGAGATCGGCCTGCGCCTCCTCGGACCGCAGCACATCACGGAAGCGGGCCCGGCCCACGTCCAGGCGGCCATCCCAGAAGGGCGCCCGGTTCTCCTTGGGATTCCCCAGGCCGCGCAGGTGGGTGTACTCGATGCCGGCCTCGGTGAGTGCCTGCCCGAGGCGGGTCTTGCTGAAGCCCTTCTTGCGGCTGATCGGCGTCAGCCTGACGTCCGCCACTACATCGATACGGCTGTCGAGGAGCGAGGCGACGAACGAGTCGATGTCCCGCCCTTCGTATCCGGCGGACCACAGGCCGGGGGTGCCGTGGGTCTCCCGGAACAGATCATCCAGAGAGACCTCAAGAGCCTCTGCGATCGCGCCGACGGTGAAGAAACCTGGCTGGATCGCTCCCTCGCTCTCCAGGCGAGCCAGCGTTCTGTTGCTGATGCAGGCTTCCTTGGCGAGCTGCTCCCGTGACCACCCGCGGGCTTCCCGTAGCGCCCGCACTCGCTGGGCGAGCGCGCGAGCGTGGTCGTGAGGACGCGCTGAGTGATGGCCTGCCATGTGTCGTGATCCTAATGGCGGTTGAGGCGGGCGGGCATGGTGTTCCCGGTCAGTCACGGGGCCGGATTCGCGAACGCGCAGGTCCGAGTGCCCTCAGCTGCCGCACCCCATGCAGCCTCACCGGGCGCCCTCTGGGAGAAGCCGACCAAGATCTTCTCCCGGATTTCTCCCAAACGATCTCCAGGAACCACTCAGGGGCCTGATCCACTCGGTGGATCAGGCCCCTGACCTGGTACTACGGCGTCGGGGTGGCGGGATTTGAACCCACGACCTCTTCGTCCCGAAGCAACTCGGGTAAGGGTGCTGCCTTGAGCTGCTACGGCGCTCACCTGGACTGATGGTCCGCAGGCGTTCGCGGTTGTTCGCCGACGTTTGCTGGCGTTGTCACGCAGTTAGACACTCACCCTGGTCGGTGTGAGCTGTGCCATGACATCCCTCGTCAGCTCCGAACGTCGTTGGGGGGTTCGTAGCGCATGGACTACCGCCAGGCACGCATGCGGGGCCGTGGTCGAACCACGCATAGTTGTGGCACACGAGGCTCCAACTTGCACTGCGGATCACCTGAAGCGCGAAACGGCCCCACGCAGACCAGACTTGAGGGATCATGATGCTCAGAGTCATCACCATGAGTGGGGGGATCTATGTACAAAGAGGTTGAGTCTGCCCAGGGAGACTCCTTCTTCCTGGTCGAAGTCGTGCCTCTGGCAGTTGAGAACTTTGATCAGTCGAAGCTGCTTAGAGGTGCTGGGCGGTCCGCCCAGCAGGCGCTCAGTGGGCTTCGGGAGGTAGGCGACGCAATCGCGCAGACCTGCGAAGACGTATCTGCAGCAATCCGCGGTCGATTCGGCGACTCGCCACCAAGCGAGTTGGAAGTGCGATTTGGGGTATCCCTCTCCGGGGAGGCCGGGGTGCCGCTCGTTGGAAAGGTCAAGGCCGACTCCACCTTCGAGGTACGTGCTAGGTGGACGCCGAGAACCTGAGCTGATGCGTCAACACACGCCGGACCAGGAGTGGTAAATCTCGCCTCATAGGGTGACGTGCGTGAACCACTAGGGGGATCCCCCCTGGTTGACAGTAGGCCCTCTTGGTAACCTTCCCCGCATGGGTGCGTCGTCGTGGCAGGGTAAGGCAGGCCTCAGTCCGACTGAGAGGGCACTGCTTGAAGTGATGGATGCTGGCCTCAGGGCGGACACGCAGGCGGTTCGTGAGCACTGCCGGCGTCTTATGCGGCGTCCACCTGAGGATGCGCATCACGCCGTGACTCTGCGCGCGGAGCTGAGGGCTTTGCTCACAGCTTCGCAGGGGCACAACCCGCTTCGTGGAGTTGACGTAGCACAAGGTGCCGATCCTGTTGCTCCAGAGGCAATGAACCTCCCACGGGATCCTGAGACCAACCAAGTTCTACTACGCGTAGCGGAGACTGCTGCGAGTCATGGCCCCATCTTGGATGAGGCCACGCGACGCCGTGTAGACGCTCTCATTGCTGAACGCCCCGTGCGTGAGGCGTTGGTAGATGCCGGCCTTCAGCCTTCACGTAGCGTGCTTCTCAGCGGACCGCCTGGCGTCGGTAAGACTCTCACTGCGTCCCATATCGCAAGCCAGATGAAGCAGACGCTTCTAGTTGTCGACTTGGCTTCATTGATGTCCAGTTACCTGGGGCGTACCGGGCGCAATCTTCGATCTATCCTTGATTATGCTGCGCAGAATGAATGCGTCTTGTTCATTGATGAATTTGATGCCTTGGCTAAGCGGCGCGAGGATGACTCGGATGTTGGTGAACTGAAGAGGTTGGTCAACGTCCTCCTGTTGGAGCTTGACCGGTGGCCAGCCGGGAGTTTTCTGATTGCCGCCACGAATCATAAAGAACTACTGGATTCGGCGATTTCTCGACGGTTCGATGTCTTGATAGAGCTTCCCCTTCCGGCGACCGAAGAAAGGAAGCTCCTAATTTCGTCTCTTCCTGTGATTGTTTCCAGTGCAGTATCTGATGATACCTGTGCGCTAATGGCGCTAGCGACGGACGGCCTTTCGCATTCAGATATCGTGCGTTTGTGCAACGGTATCGCCAGGGAAACGATTGTACGGGATGGCGGTCTATCCTCCCTTGAGGAAGGCCTTGTCAGCCTAGCTGTACCAAAACTACGCGAGCTGGCCGGCGAGGATGCGAAGGTCCGAGAGCAGGTCGCAGTGGCAGCGAGCGTGCACCTAGGGCTTTCGAACCGGAGAATCGCCAACATCCTCGGCGTTAGCCATCCGACCATTAGTAGGGCAATCGCAGCGTTCCAGGAGCGCGAGCAGCGGTAAATGAGTCTTTGGGGGCGGGGAAATGAGTAAGGGGTCTGGCGGCCGCATCCTCGTAGGAGGAGAGCACATGTCGGAGATGATTGACAGGGTAGGTGGAGGGGGAAACAAGTTCCATCCGCACACGCTGGCGGATTCGCAAAGAATCCTTGGGCCACAGGCGTTGGTGCTTCGTGACGCTGCGCGCACATTGGATGAGGAGTTGCGTGCGGGGCATGTGGTTTTTGAGGTGAAGCTACTCCCGAACTATTTGGCGAATAGCTACTTCCCTGAAAGACTAGTTAAGTTGCTTGGGCTCACCGCCCTAGGCTCTCGCCCTGCGACTGGAGATTTAGTACAGCGCAGTAAGACAGAATTCGATGTGCCGACTAAGTCCTTAATTGTCGCTGGCGACAATGACAGCCTTGAGCAACTGACTCATATCCTCTCGGGAGGTGTGCTGAACCGCCGAGAAAAAGGGGCGGCGGAGGATCTCCGGCGATTTTCTGACATTCACCTACCGCGAGTGACTGAAGTTGTAAAAGGCTTGGCAGGCGACGTCACGGAACTCGCTGCGGAACGGGAGGCATTCGAGGCGGTCCTGCACCCTGATCCGGATACTCCTGGAATGTCGCGACGACCTCTGCCGGACGAGATTTTTGGGAAATTTGAGCGGTACATTCGAACGCTCGGGGGCGAAGTCGTCAGTGACAGGCGTGACGCCGTAGGCGGACTGACGTTTGTGCCAGTTCTTCTTCCTCCAGGAAAATTGAAGGAAGCTGCAGCGTTCAACCCGTTGCGCTCCATACGCAAGATGCCGCGCATTCGTCCCGTGCCGGCCACTCCCCTTCGATCGGCCCCCGGCGTTTCTAAGCCCCCGCCCCCGCCTGCTGCGGCTGACGCGCCAGAGGTACTCATCTTTGATGCTGGTGTTGACGCTAATGGCGACTTCTTCGCAGGCTCTGTTAGCCAAATAGATCTTACCGACAAACCACCCTTCCCTGGGTGCATAGAACACGGTAGCGCTGTAACGGGCGCCATTCTGTACGGAAATGTCGAAGCAGGGAGCCGCCTGCAGTCCCCGCAGGTGCGTGCCACTCACTACCGCTGCATTCCTGGGCAGGACACTGACGGGGTCGAGCTTTACTGGCTCCTGGATCAAGTCCAGAAGCAAGTTGCAGACAGCGATGCAATGATCGTTAATCTCAGTCTCGGGCCTGAGGTTCCAGTTGACGATGGTGAGCCGCACCGGTGGACGGCCGTGCTGGATGCGCTGGCGTACGAAAGGGACATCCTTTTCGTTGTTGCTGCTGGGAATAACGGTGAGGAAGTTGGAGAGGGGGCAAACCGAGTTCAGGTGCCCGCCGATATGGCTAACGGCCTTAGCGTCGGCGCTTGTGACCGACCGCACCCGGAAATGATGTGGTCGCGGTCGTCATATAGCGCGATCGGTCCTGGTCGCCCAGGTGCGACGGTCCAGCCGGCAGTACTGGCCTACGGGGGGGATACTGACCGGCCCTTTGCGCGCCTGATGGGCGACGGGCGGCTTTCCTACGAGTGGGGTACCAGTTATGCCGCGCCGCTTGCAGCACACGGTCTGGCTAAGCTCAGTACCCAGCTAGGCGACCGGTCTAGTGCCTCCGCGCTGCGAGCCTTCGCGATTCATTTTGCGGAGCCGCATGCCGATGCAGACCATACATTGGAATCGGGATACGGGAGACTTCCGGCGGACTTCTCGGACGCGCTTCTTTGTTCTGACCGACAGGTGACTGTTCTGTATCAGGCTTCAATTGAGCGTGAGCAGATACTTGGGTTCACACTGCCGGTTCCTGCTGGGGTTGACAGGGGAAAGGTAAAGGTGAAATGGACTCTTGCCTATTCCTCGCCTACCGACCCAACAGAGGCTGTTGAGTACACGGAGTCGGGCTTGGAGTTCACCCTCCGCCCTCACTCGGAGGTGTACAGCTTTCGTGACCCCGAAAATCCTCGTCGTGTAGTCAAGGTCAACATTCAGGAGGAGGCGGAACGCGTGGCAGCCCTTCTTGAGGAGGGCTGGAAAATGAGTCAGCAGCCAAGTACCCGTTCTCAGAAGGTTGGCCCAAAGGCCTCAGAATCCAGTCGTCGTCGAGGAGGGAAGTGGGAGACTGTGATGCAAGGGCAGGATTGCCTGATGGCAAGGAGTCTCCACCTGCCGAGACTTGATATCGAGTTCCTTACCCGCGAAGGCGGAGTGCTGACAAGGGACTCTCCCCCGGTGGATTTTTCGTTGGTTGTAACCGTTGAGTCGCTTTCCGGGCTCCCGGTATATGATTTGGCGAAAGTTGACTTCCCAGTGCTTTCCGAGTTGCCAGTTCCCGTTCCGGTGCGGCTTCGGACGTAGGTCGGTGGAGCGGCTTTGGGCGGGAGCTGCTTTGGCGCGAGTGATCATGGCCCCGTAAGCTTCCGGCGCGTCGGGCAGTCTGTGGACCTGCCCGGTAAAGCACGACGTTGGGGCCATGATCTTCGAGGCTCGCGCCAAAGTGGCTGCCTAAAGCCGTGGAGCCGACCGCCCCAGCCACGACGTACCCCTTCTCTAAGCTCAGGCGGCTGATAGCTGTAGAGCGCGGCACGGGCGCCGGCCGGGCTGGAGCGGGGCGGAGACAGGAGCGCAGGCCCGGCCGGGGGCCGGGCCGCGCGCGGTGAGCGGAGCGAGCCGCCTTGAACCAGTAGAGAAAGTTTGAATCACGCTCGGTTGGTGGTCGCGGCGTCCGGTCGTGCCGGTGCCTGCTGGCTCGTGGTGTAGAACCCTGGACATGGGGAGTGAGCGGCGGGAGCGGATGAAGGCGCTGGGTGCGCGTCTTCGTGTGCTTCGTGGAGAGTCGGGTCTGACGGGTGCCGTGCTGGCGCAGCGGGCCGGCGTAGGTCAGCCGACCGTGTCGAAGGTCGAGACCGGGCGCATGGTTCCGAGCCGGGATGTGCTCGACCGGCTCCTGGGCGCCCTCGGCGTGGATGAGTCGGTCTCTCGTGAGGTGCGGGAGCTGCTGGCGGGCGTCGTTGCCGCTGAGGACGACGAGCCGACCGCTGTTGACGTCGCCGAGGGCATGACCGTTGACGAAGAGGTGCGGTCCGCTCAGTCGGTCCGCTCGTTCCAGTGCGTCGTTCTGCCGGCCATGTTGCAGAGCGCGGAGTACGCCCGGCACGTCTTCGAGAGTGCCCCTCGTACGACGCCCGAGGCTGTCGGTCGGGCCGTCGCTGCCCGTGTGGACCGGCAGAGTGTGTTGTACGAGCCGGGACGGGAGTCAGTGTTCGTGGTCACCGAGGCCGTGTTGCGGACCTGGCCGGGGAGTCCGGCGCTGATGCTGGCGCAGTTCGACCGGTTGCTGGCGGTGGAGAGTCTGAGCACGGTGCGGCTGGGGGTGATTCCCTGGCGCCGGCCGGTGCCGGTGCTGCCGCGGCACGGCTTCACCCTTTGCGACCAGCGGGCGGTCGTGATCGAGACCTTCGACAACGAACGGGTGTCCACTGACGCCGCTGAAGTGGCCGCCTACGAGGAGACCTTCGAGCGCTTCGAGCGCGCTGCCGTCTTCGGTGACGAGGTGCGCGAGCTGCTGTTGCGGGTGATGAAGGAGTTCCGCGACTTGGGGGACACCCTCATCCCTTAGAGGAATAATTCCTCAGCATGCCTAGAATGCTGCTTGCTGCTAGGAATACTCTGCCGTCACGCTGTCTAGCCCCCTAGACGAACGGAGAGGTTCCCATGCCCACCAAGTGGTGCCGTGTCTTCCCCGGCCTGCCGGACGAGGTGTCCAATGCCCGCCACTTCGTCGCCTCCCTGCTCGCCGAGCGTGGCCCGGCCGAGGACGCCATCCTGGTCGTGAGCGAGCTGGCGACCAACGCCCTGCTGCATACGCGGAGCGGCGCGGTTGGTGGCTACTTCCTTGTAGTGGTTCGTCTTGGCGACGATCTCGTGCGGATCCAAGTGGTCGACCAAGGCGGCGATCGCGTGCCTCACCTGTGCCCCGTCACCAGCCACGAGGAGGGGGGTCGCGGGCTGCGGCTGATTGAGGCCTTGGCGAAGAACTGGGGCTACACGATCTTTCCCGATGGACGTTCCGTCTGGGCCGACCTGGTGCGGGCGAGGGTATGAGCGTGCTGCATGCAGTGCGTTCGAGGGGTCGCCTCGCCGGTGGTGAGGTGTGAGTCCGAGAGGTGTGCCCCGGAGGAGATCACGCTTCTATGTGATCGGCGTGCGTACCGGGCGGCGGCTGCCTCCCATTCCGTCTAGGGCCCTAGACTCCTGGGTACTGCTAGGAGGTGAGGTCATGTCGGACGAGCTGCAACGGATCATGACGATCGATGATCCGTACCTGCTGCTGCGCGAGGTGACGACTCGCTTGGCGGACGCGCAGCAAGAGGTGACCGAGCTGGCCCGCCTTCGTCGCCGAGTGGTTCAGGACCTGCACGCCCAAGGGTTGTCGTACGCGCAGATCGCCGCGAAGGCCGGCCTGAGCCGCGGGCGGATCCACCAGATCCGGCACACCGGCCCGGCGCCGGAAGGGGCCTTCCTCGGTCGGGGCGCCGTCACCGTCGCCACACCGCTGCGGCGGGACGACGAACGCGGCCGGACCGTCGTCGCCGTGGACGACGTCAGTTCCGGCAAGCGGCTGGAAGATCTGGCGCGGTCGTACGGGCTCGACGTCGCCTCGGAGCATGTGCCGGTGACCGGCGAGATCGACCTCAACCGGGACGGCCTGATCGTGGTCTGCGGCCCTCGCATGTCCCAGGCCATGTGGGACACCTACGCCCAGGACCCGGTTCTCCACTGGGAGCGTGCGGAAGACGGGCCCTGGACCGTGGTGGACCGGCAGACCGGCACCGTCTACCGCTCGGGGCAGGACAGCGATCCGGCCCGGCCGTACGACGTCGGCTACCTCGGCCGGCTGCCGCGACCGGACGGCAACGGCTCGCTGCTCGCGATCGCCGGTATCCACACGCAAGGCTCCCTCGGTGTCGTGCAGCTCCTCGCCAACGACCTGAACGTGATGTGGGGCCAGGTCGGCGACCGCCGGTTCTCCACCCTGGTGGGCGTCGAGTACGACCCCGAGACCAGCGAACCGCAGTCCGTCGAGCTGCTCTGCCCCCTGTACCGGCACGACGAGGAGACGGCGGCGTGAGGGTCGACCTCGCCACGCTCCCCGCCGACCCGGAACGAGAGAACGAGGACTTCGCCGCCGCCACTCCCGGCGCGGCCGTGCTCCTCGACGGCGCCGGCGTCGGCGGTGCCGAGACCGGGTGCACACACGGTGTCGCCTGGTTCTCCGGGACGCTGGGCGGCCTGCTGCTCCAAGCCATCACCGCGTCACCCGCCCGGCCGCTCACCGAGTGTCTGGCCGACTCGATCGACCGCGTCCGCTCGCTGCACGGCGACAGCTGTGACCTGACGTACCGGGCCAGTCCCACCAGTACGGTCGTCGCCGCACGGATCAGCGGGGAAAGGCTGGAGTACCTGGTCCTGGGTGATTCCTCGTTGCTCCTGGAGGAGAAGGACGGCAGTACGACCGTCGTCACCGACCGGCGCCTGGACGAAGTCGGCAAGCGACTGCGTGGGCCGGTCGACGCGCTGCCCACCGGCTCGCCCGAGCACGCCGCCGCGCTCGCCGACTACCGGGAGACTCTGACCGGTCTGCGTAACCGGCCGGGGGGCTTCTGGATCGCCGGCCCCGATCCGCGGGCGGCCGAGCACGCGCTGACCGGCACGGTGGCGCTTGACTCGCTGTCCACCGTGACGCTTCTGAGCGACGGTGCAACTCGGCTCGTCGATCGCTTCCAACTCGCCGACTGGGTGCAGTACTTGGACGTGCTCGCTTGCTCCGGTCCGGACGAACTGATCCGCCGTGTCCGAGAGGCCGAGAAGAGTGACCCCGACGGCCGGCGCTGGCCGCGTGGGAAGGCTTACGACGACGCGACCGTCCTCCACTGGGCCGTTCGGTAGTACTTTCGCGCGCTTGCGCGGCCACACCGTATACCCCCCTAGACAGTTGATGGGCTGTCGGCTACCTTCACTGTCAACCCCCCTAGACAGTTGGGGTGGTCGCCCCCGTTGCTGTCTAGGGGGCTATTCAACCTGCTCGGCGCCGATCTCAGGGCGCCCGAAGACTCCGTGAGGTACTGACAGTGCGTGTGATCCCCGTAGACACCTCCGCCGCGACGCTGCTCGTCACCAAGCTCCCTGAGGTCAAGGTCAGGGACCGTCAGACCGGCGAGGTCGCCGTGGACCCGGTGACCAACCAGCGGCTCATGACGCTGGAGCTGGTGTTCATCGCGGCCGGCGGCTCGGACATGATCAAGGTGACCATTCCCGAAGAGGGGATCGGAGACGGCCTGGTCATGGGCGCGCCGGTCATCCTGTCGGGTCTGGTCGCCCGGCCGTGGGAAAGCGAGTTCGGCGGGCGTAGCCGCCACGGCATCGCCTACCGGGCCGACGCGGTCATGGTCAACGCCCCGGTCACGGCACAGGGTTGATCGCCATGACTGACGTCGCCTGGGTCCTGCTGCTGGTCCTGCTCCTCGTGGTCGCGCTGCTGGTGGTCCGTCGGCGGATGCCGGTGGTGTTCTGGTGGCTGGTCGGGTATCCGGCCGTCGCGTTGCGGGTGCTGCTGTCGTACCGGGCGACGATGGACGCGTGCGGCCTGACGGTCCCGGCTTCCGCCGTCCGGGTCGCCACGGCCCGGGTGATCGGGCGGCAGGCGGCACCCGTCCCGCCCCGGCGGTCCTTCCCCCGGCCCAACGCATCCGGACTCGTCATGCGGCTTCGCATGGCGACCGGGCAGGCGCCCGAGGACTTCACCGCCTCGGCCGACCGACTGCGTCATGCCTGGGGCGCCCACGCCGTCCACGTACGCCCCACGAAACCCGGCTGGCTCGAACTGCGGCTCGTTGGGTGGGACGTGCTCGCCGATGTGCGGCCCGCCCGGCGTCAGGCTGCGACCGAGCCGCTCCGCCTGCCGCTGGCGCTGCGAGAGGACGGCGACTGGCACGTACGCGACTTTCGCACCGTGCCGCACGAACTGATCCTCGGCGCCACGCAGTCCGGAAAGTCCGTCTACCTGCGCAACCTGCTGTGCGGCCTGGCCCGGCAACGGGTCGTCCTCGTCGGGATCGACTGCAAATGGGGTGTCGAACTCGCGCCCTTCGCACCTCGGTTGTCAGCGCTGGCCGACGACCCGGACCGGGCGAACGACCTCCTCGACGCGCTGCTGGAAGAGATGGAGGACCGGTTTCGACTGATCGGGCTCAGTGGTGCCGATCCGGACGCTGTTCTCACCTCGGACGTCTGGGGGCTGCCGGACGCCGTACGGCCAGTCCCGGTAGTGCTGGTCGTTGACGAGGTGGCGGAACTCTTCCTCGCCGCGAACCGGGACGACGAGAAGCGGCGGGACGCGATGGTCACCAAGCTCATCCGCCTCGCCCAGCTCGGCCGCGCGGCCGGCATCTACCTCGAAGTCTGCGGGCAGCGCTTCGGCTCGGAACTCGGCAAGGGCGCCACCATGCTGCGGGCCCAACTGACCGGCCGCGTCTGCCACCGCGTCAACGACGAAGCGTCGGCGAACATGGCCCTGGCCGACATCTCTCCCGAGGCAGCGTTGGCCGCCACGTCCATCCCAGCCGACCGGCCCGGCGTCGCGGTCGTCGGCGACTCGTCCGGCGGCTGGTCCCGCATCCGCTCCCCTCTTCTCTCGCTCGAAGATGCGGCGGCCGTCTGCCGCGACACCTCAACCCTGGTCCCGGAACTGCCCCGGCTCGACCGCTTCCGGCCCGCCGTCGCCGTCGCATCGGCCGGGCCGTCCCCCTCGACCGGCACCACGCCCACCGCGCGCCCGGTAACCGAGTAGCACGTTCCCTTCCCCCTACGGCCGGCGTGACCGCCTCGCGCCATGTCCCTACCCCTCCCATGCCCGAAACAGGAAGGAACCGGAGCCGATGCGTGCCCACCTGGCCCGTGTGGACGCCGTCGTTGTCCAAGCCGTCATCGCGGGCGCCCTGTCCTTCTCGCACCTGCACGACCTCGCCGCTGCGGCCGGACAAGGCGGATGGAAGGCGTGGGCCTACCCCGTCAGCGTTGACCTGCTGCTGGTCGCCGCCTGGCGCCGGATGCGCCAGTTGCAGCGAACGGGGCAGGCGGCGGGTAGCCCCCGGCTGTGGTTCCTGGTGGCCCTTGCCGCCTCCCTCGGCGCCAACGTCGC
>NZ_MUMF01000668.1 GCF_002155905.1 Streptomyces tricolor
CGCCGGTGCCGAACGGCTTGAAGGCGTGCACCGGGCGGGCCGCCTCGGCCTCCGGGGTGAACCGCTCGGGGTCGAACAGCTCGGGGTTGTCGCCCCACACCGGCTGGCGGTGCAGCATCGGCGCCAGCACCGTGACGGCCTGCCCGGCGCGCAGCGGGATCCGGCCGCCGAGCAGGGTGTCCTCGCGGGCGTGCCGGCTGAACGCGGCGGCCGTCGGCCACAGCCTGAGCGCCTCGTTGAGGACCTGCCGGGTGTAGGTGAGCCGGCCGATGTCGTCGTACGACGGTTCGGGATCCGGCGTGTCCCCCCACAGCGCGTCGGCCTCGCGCTGCACGAGCCGGAGGACGGCGGGGTGCCGGGCGAGGTAGTAGAGGGCGAAGGACATCGCGCCCGAGGTGGTCTCGTGGCCGGCGATCAGGAAGGTGATGACCTGGTTACGGATGTTGGCGGGGTCCAGGGTGGTGCCGTCGGCGGGGTGCGCGGCGCTGAGCATCAGCCCGAGCAGGTCCTGGGCGCCGCTCTGGTCGGTGCCGGTACGGGCGGCGATGACGTCGTCCACGACCCGGGCGAGGTAGTCGGCGTCCTTCCGGAAGGCCGCGTCCGCCGCGGAGTGGTCCGCGCCCGGGGTGCGGGCCAGGCGGGTCATGCTCCACTCCAGGCAGCGGACCATGGACTCCACGAAGGGGTGCGGTTCGTCGCGTTCGAAGGAGCCGAAGTCGTAGTCGAATCCGGCCAGTCCGATGGTGTCGAGCGTCATCCGGGTCATGTCGTCGGGCACGTCGACGGGCCGGCCGGCCCGTGCCGCACGGTCCCAGGAGTCGATGAGCCGCCGGGCCACCTTCAGCATCACCGGGTGGTAGGTGCGCATCGAGCCGAGCGCGAAGGCGGGCATCAGGATGTCGTGCGCCTTGGCCCAGTTGGGCTCGTCGTTGTACGCCGTGAACAGGCCGTCGGCGGCGAACTCCCGCACGTTCTCCAGGGCGGGTCCGACGTGCTTGGCGAAGCGCTCCTCGTCGGCGAGGTCGGCGACCAGGTCCGCGTCGGCGACGAACATCGCGTCCCGGCCGTGCAGCCGGCGCACCAGCACCGGCCCGTGCTCCCGCATCAGTCCCATGACCTGCTGGAGGGGGGTGCGGCCGGGACCGGTGGCGGTGATGTCGATGACGGGGACGCCGGCCAGGGTTCCGGCCGGTTCAGGGTGCAGTGCGGTGGGGGGCATGACGCGAGAACTGCCTTTCGCGGTAGCGGACTACTGCGTTCCAGAGTGGTCGACGGGTGGGGCGGGCCCGCGCCACGGCACTACACGATCGTGCAGTGGAAAGTGGGCGGCGGGGCTTGCGCGGGCGGACGGGCGCGGGCCCGGGTCGCCGCGCGCGCACGGAAGGTCACGCGCCGGGGCCGGGCGGGCCGTACGCTTCCGGCTAATCCGGCGGACCGGGTCGCAGGAGCGGGGAGTTGGCCGTGGCACCGCGGGTGCTGCCGCGGGCTTCCGCACGGAACGCCGTCGCCCGGCGGGCGCGCGCGGGGTGGCGCAGGCGGAGATCGCCGCCGCGCCGGGGCCGAGCGGCCCCTCGACGGCGGAGGACCGGCCGGCCGGGGGCCGGAGCCGGTCGGCGCGCCGCCCCGCGAGGCGGCGGGCCTGCTCTCCCCGAGTTGCCGCTGACCTGCCGTTTCCTCTTGGATGGCAGGTGGCCGGCGGACCGGGAGGTGCCATGGAAGCGGGGCGGGCCGACGCGGTGGTGTGGCGCAACCGTGCGCTGATGCTGTTCGACCGGGTGTCCGTACCGGTGGCGGTGTGCGACGTGTACGGCCAGGTGGTGCTGGCGAACCCGGCGATGGCCGCGGAGTGCGGGACGACCCCGGGCCGGCTGCGCGGCCGGCAGGTGCTGGAGCTGTTCCGGCCGCAGGAGACCACGCAGGTGGAGCGGATCGCCGAGGCGCTACGGCTGCGGCACCGCTCCCGCTACCAGGTGTCGGTGTGCTGGCCGGCCCCCGGCGGGACCGAGCGGTACGGCGAGCTGACGGCGGATCCGGTGAGCGACACCGTGGAGGAGACACCGGCGCTGCTGGTGATGCTGCGGGTACAGGGCGAGCGTCCGGCACCGGAGCCGGAGCCGGCGCGGACCACCGAGGTGGAGCGGCGGGTGCTGGCCCTGCTGGCCGGCGGCGCCACCACCGCCCGCGCCGCCCGCGAACTGGGCCTCAGCAGGGACGGCGTCACCTACCACCTGCGCCGCCTGTCGGCCCGCTGGGGAGCGGCCAACCGCACCGAACTGGTCGCCCGCGCCTACGCCCTCGGCGTGCTGGCGCCGGGCGTGTGGCCACCGCGGCCGAGGGTCACCGAGGGCGACTAGCCGCCAGCGGCGGCGGCTCCGCCGGACTCGGCGCGGGACCGGGGCGGCCCCGTCGCCGGCCGCGCGGAAAACCATTGGCCCCTCTTCCACTGGCTAAATACGATAGCCGTGAGCCTAGAGGGTCTAGGTTCATGGCGCCGTTCATCACGCTGAATCCGGAAGGACTCCCCATGAGGTCGCTCACCGAGCAGGACATCCGCAGCTCGTTCATCAACTGCTCCAAGGGCGAGGCCAAGCGGCTGGCCGTGCCGCGCGATCTCGGGGACCGGCCGTGGGACGATCTGGACTTCCTCGGCTGGCGCGATCCCGGCGCCCCGGACCGCAGCTATCTGGTCACCGAACGGGACGGCCGGCTCGTCGGTGTCGCCCTGCGCTTCCCCGCCTCCCAGCGCGGCTTCCTGCACCGCAGCATGTGCTCGGTGTGCCTGACCACGCACCCCGGCGGCGGGGTGTCGCTGATGACCGCGCGCAAGGCCGGAGCGGCGGGCCGCGAGGGCAATTCGGTCGGCCTGTACATGTGCACCGACCTGGCCTGTTCGCTGTACGTGCGCGGCAGGAAGGTCCCGGAGTCCGGCGCCCGGTTCGAGGAGAGCCTGACCCTGGAGGAGCAGATCGCCCGTACGCGGGGCAATCTGTGCGCCTTCCTCGACAAGCTCTCCGAGTGATCCGTCGTCCGCATCAACTTGATCGTTTATCCGCATAGAGCTGGCGGAAACAGTCCGCAAACGGACACGTTCGACGCACCCGAGGAACGGGAACAGGCCAAGGGATGCGCGACGTACGAGAGTGGACCCAGGGACTGCTGCGTCTGGCGAAGTACCGCCGGGAGCCGGTGGTCGTCCAGACGCTGCGGTCGGCAACGGCCGCGACGATCGCCTACGTCATCGCCCTCCGGCTGAGCCCGGAGCCGGCCCCGCTCACCGCACCGCTGACCGCGCTGCTGGTCGTCCAGGTGACCTTCTACGCCACCCTCACCAACGGCATCCGCCGGGTGAACTCGGTGGTGGCCGGCGTGCTGGTCGCCATCGCCTTCAGCGTGCTGGTCGGCCTGACCTGGTGGAGCCTCGCGCTGCTGATCGTCGCCTCACTGGCCGTGGGGCACCTGGTGCGCGTCGACGAGTACGTGGCCGAGGTGGCGATCAGCGCCATGCTGGTGCTGGGGGTGACCACGGTCGGCTACACCGCGTGGGCGCGGATCGTCGAGACGCTGATCGGCGCGGTCGTCGGCACCGCCTGCAATCTGCTGCTGCCGCCCCCGGTGTGGGTGGACAAGGCGGGCCGGTCCATCGAGGACCTCGCACGGCGGGTGCGGCAGCTGATGCTGCGGATGGGCGAGGAGGCCGCGGGCCGCACCCCCTGGCAGCAGGCGGCCGAGCGGCTGCACGAGGCACGCCGGCTGGACCACGACATCGTGCAGGTCGACGCGGCACTGCGGCAGGCCGAGGACAGCCTGCGGCTCAATCCGCGGGTCAAGGAGGGGCTGCTGCACCGGGTGGTGCTGCGCACGGGTCTGGACACGCTGGAGATCTGCACGGTGGTGCTGCGGGTGCTGGCCCGCTCCTTCACGGACCTGGCGAAGGCCCGCGGCTCCGAGGAGCTGTTCCCGCCCCGGGTGGGGGCGACCGTGGAGCAGTTGCTGTCGGAGATCGCCGACGCCATCGTCAGTTTCGCCGTGCTGGTGACCACCCACCTGAGCGAGAACGCCGAGTCGGCGGAGGCCCGGCTGTCGGCCGAGCTGCACACGGCGGCCGGCACCCGGGACCGGCTGGCCGAGCTGCTCCGGGAGGAGATCGGCAAGGACTGGGCGCACTGGCAGCTGCTCGGTGCCGTACTGACCGAGACGACCCGGATCATCGACGAGCTGAACACCGAGCACCGCGCCCGCCGCCTGCTGGAGGAGCTGGACCGGGTCTCCCGCGGGCAGCGGGCCAAGCTGCCCCGGCTGTCCCGGCTGCGCGACCGCCTCGGCGTCCAGGAGGAGCTGTGGCGGAACCGCGCGGGGGTCGGCGAGCGTTTCCGGTGAGGGACTGCCGGGGCGGGCCGGCGCGGGAGGCGAGGGAGCGGGCGGATGACCGGTGGCAGGGTCCGGATCGACGGGAACACGCTGCGGCTGCCCTGCGGGGTCGCGGTGCGGTTCGTCCGCACGCTGCGGCTGCCGGAGCGCGGCACGCACCCGCTGCCGCCGGGACTGGGCGAGTTCCCGGTCCGGCGGGTGGCCGACCACGCCGACCGGGTCCCGGAGCCGATGCGGGCGCGGGGCGGCGTGCTGCTGCCGGTGTATCTGCGCGAGGCGATGTGGCTGAGTTTCGCGGGCACGACGGAGCCGGCCGCGCTCCAGGTCGGCGTGGGCAAGGTGTGCGCGGTGTCCGGCGAGCCGTGGCGCGACCGGCTGTCCCGGCGTCCGCAGAACTACGTGGTGCTGCCCCGCCAGCCCTGGCTGGACGGCATCAACTCCGGCACGGGCACGGTCCGCCAGTTCGTGGCCGTACCGCTGGGGCTGGGCGCGACCGTGGAGGGGCAGGTCACCGGCGAGGAGGTGTGGGGCGGGGTCCAGCTCCGGTCGTTCCCGCTGAAGGAGCGGCCCCTCGCCGAGTGGCGGCGCCGGGAGCGCGAGCGGGA
>NZ_MUMF01000669.1 GCF_002155905.1 Streptomyces tricolor
CCCGCCCCGGACGCGATCGCCCCGCCGTCATGGCGCCCCACGCCCCCCTGGCAGAAGGAGCCCCGCCCGGAGAGCACCACATGAGCGGGGCGCTCCACGACCACAGCACGGGGGCCGGGCTGCCGCACGGGCACTACGCCAGGTAACCTCCAGCTCATGTCCCGCCATGTCGCGATCGTCACCGATTCCACGGCCTACCTGCCGCCCCGGGCGATGGAGCGTCATGGCATCACGGCGGTCCCGCTCCCTGGCCCAGGCACTGCAGAAGCGGCGCTCCGTCACCACCTCCCGCCCCAGCCCGCAGGTGTTCGCGGAGACCTACCGCAGGGTCGCCGAGTCCGGTGCGAGCGGCATCGTCTCCCTGCACCTGTCCGCGGAACTGTCCGGCACCCACGACGCCGCGGTGCTCGCGGCGCGCGAGGCACCGGTGCCCGTGCGGGTCGTGGACACCGGCATGGTCGCGATGGCGCTCGGCTTCTGCGCGCTCGCCGCGGCCGAGACCGCGGAGGCGGGCGGCACGATGGACGAGGCCGTCACGGCCGCGGAGAAACGAGCCGACGGCACGTCCGCCTACTTCTACGTCGACACCCTCGACTATCTGCGCCGCGGTGGCCGGATCGGTGCCGCCCAGGCCCTGCTGGGTTCCGCGCTCGCCGTCAAGCCGCTGCTCCAGCTGGAGGACGGCCGGATCGAGCTGCTCGAAAAAGTCCGTACGGCGTCCAAGGCGATCGCACGCCTGGAGGAACTCACCGCCGAGCGGGCGGGCAACGCCGAGGTCGACATCGCGGTCCACCACCTCGCCGCCCCCGACCGTGCCGCCGCCCTCGCCGACCGGCTGCGGGAACGCGTCCCGGGCCTGGCCGACCTGCATGTCAGCGAGGTTGGAGCGGTGATCGGCGCACACACCGGGCCGGGGCTGCTGGGCGCCGTCGTCTCGCCTCGCTGACACCTCACGATTCCGAAGCGCCGCTGGTTCCGGGAACCGATCGGCTTCACTCCTACGGGTGGCGGAGTTTTCCACAACCGGCCGCGCATCCACGGAAATTCATCAAGATCATCGCGATGCGGCGAGATCCCCCATCCTCGTCGCATGGCACTTCGATCTCGCTCCCGCACCGCGACTCCGACCAGCGGCCCCGGCCGTGGCCCCGCCTCGGACGGCCGACTCCGCCACCGCCGCAGCACCGGTCACCCCGGCCGCACCCGCCACCACCCGCCCGCACCGGCGGAGGAACTGCGCCGCCGGGCGGAACTCCTCTTCGGTGAACGAGCCGTGCAGTGGCGGGAGTCGGGGAACGCGCCGCCCTCCGAGGACGGGCCGGCGAGTATCCGGACGGCAACGGCAACGGCAACGGCAAGGGCGACGGCGACGGCGACGGGTCTCGCGCCCGGTCTGAGCCCGAGGAGGGCAGCGACCGTCGCCCTGCCGGTGCCGGGCGGCGAAACGGAGCCCGGACCGGCCAGTGGGACGCGGTCGTCGGAGCCGGAGGAGCCCGCCGGTCCGGACTGGCGGGAGCGGGCCGGGCTGGCGCTGCGCGAGCGGATGCCGGTGTGGCTGCAGGCACGGTACGGAGTCGAACGGCGGGGAGTGGTGGCGCTCGCCGTGGTCCTCCTGGCCGCCGCCGTCTTTGCCGCGCAGCACTTCTGGGCGGGCCGGCCCCAGTCCGTGACCGCGCCCCAAGTCGTGCGTGCGCAGTCGCCCTTCCCCAAGAAGGCCGGGGGAGAGACGGCCGGAACGGCCGCGGGCACGTCGGCGACACCGGGCGCGGAGATCGTCGTGGACGTCAGCGGCAAGGTCCGGAAACCGGGGATCCTGCGGCTGCCGGCCGGTGCCCGCGTGGCCGACGCACTGCGGGCGGCGGGCGGTGTCCGGCCCGGCGTGAGCACGGAAGGACTCAACCGGGCCCGCTTCCTGGTCGACGGCGAACAGGTCGTCGTCGGCGCCCCCGCCGCACCCGCCGCCCCGCCCGGCCCGGCAGCCGGCCCGCTCTCCGGAGCCACCGGCACGGGCCCGACCGCGCCGGTCTCCCTCAACACGGCCACCGTGGACCAGCTCGACACCCTGCCCGGAGTCGGCCCGGTACTGGCCCGGCACATCATCGACTACCGCACCCAGCACGGCGGTTTCCGCTCGGTGGACGAGCTGCGCGAGGTCAACGGCATCGGCGACCGCCGGTTCACCGATCTGCGCGAGCTGGTACGGCCATGAGCCGCACGTTCGACACGGCCGGCCCGCGCCCCGCAGCCGAGCAGCGCGAGGCCGCGCACACCGGCCGGGGTGGCCCCATGGATCTGCGCCTGGTGCCGCCGGCGCTCGCGGCCTGGGCCACGGCGGCCCTGACCCTGGACGCACCGGCGACCTGGACTGCCGTGATCGCTGTCGTGTGCCTGGTCGGCGGGGTCGCCCTGCTGTCGGTGAGACGGCCGGGGCGAGACGGGCAGGGCGGCCGGGGCAGGT
>NZ_MUMF01000670.1:0-4268 GCF_002155905.1 Streptomyces tricolor
GCAGGCCCCCGGATGTGAAGAGACCCGGGCGTTGCGAAGGGGTCCCGGCGTGCGGGGAGACCCCGGACGTCAAGGGATCTCGGCGCGCGGAGGGGCCCCGGACGTAAAAGGGGTCCCGGCATGCCGGAGGGCCCCCGGACGTGAAGAAATCCCGGCATGCGAAGGGACCCCGGCGCTGGATTCGCCGGGGTCCCTCGTTGCGCTTTCGGGCCGATCAGACGCGTGACGCGCCGACCTCCACACCGTGTTCGGCGGCGAGGCGTCGCAGGTCGTCGAGCTCTGCCTGCTCCACCTCGACGAGGAAGTCGTCGCCCTCGTCACGAGCCCGAGACAGGTCGGACTCGGTCGCCCTTATGCGCTGCAGAAGTCCTGCGGTGAAAGCGTCCATGCTGCGCCCCCTCGTCCTGGGTCGTGGGTCGGTGGCACGGGGGTGTGCCGGATGGAAGGGGCGATCACGTCTCTCGCAGGTGCCCAGCGCTGCCCTGCTGGGCGGCGACGGTGCCGGACACCCACGCCCGCTCTGCGAAGCGGAGGTGAAGTACCGCATGGTGCTGCGGCACATGCAGAGCGTGATCGCGGGGTGTAAAGCCGTCCTCCCCCAGCTCCCTTCGGCGGAAACCTCAACCGGAGGAGAAAATCTCGTATTCCCGCCCCGCGACCCCGGTCCCTGCGGTCCGCCCCCGCCTTACAGCCGACTTATGGCCGAAAAGGGCAGGATGGGGGTCACACCTCACGGACACCCCTGCCCGCACGCGCGCACAGCGCGCTACGCGGGTGGACACAGGAAGGACAAGCGACGTGCGCGTACTCGTCGTCGAGGACGAGCAGCTGCTCGCCGATGCGGTGGCCACCGGACTGCGCCGGGAGGCCATGGCCGTCGACGTCGTGTACGACGGTGCGGCCGCCCTGGAGCGCATCGGCGTCAACGACTACGACGTGGTCGTCCTCGACCGCGACCTCCCGCTCGTGCACGGCGACGACGTCTGCCGCCGGATCGTCGAGCTGGGCATGCCCACGCGCGTGCTGATGCTCACCGCCTCCGGCGACGTCAGCGACCGTGTCGAGGGCCTGGAGATCGGCGCCGACGACTATCTGCCCAAGCCGTTCGCGTTCAGCGAGCTGATCGCACGCGTACGCGCCCTCGGCCGCCGGACCAGCGTGCCCCTGCCGCCGGTCCTGGAGCGCGCCGGCATCAAGCTCGACCCCAACCGCCGCGAGGTCTTCCGGGACGGCAAGGAGGTCCAGCTCGCGCCCAAGGAGTTCGCGGTGCTGGAGGTGCTGATGCGCAGCGAGGGCGCGGTCGTCTCGGCGGAGCAGTTGCTGGAGAAGGCCTGGGACGAGAACACCGACCCGTTCACCAACGTGGTGCGGGTGACGGTGATGACCTTGCGCCGCAAGCTGGGCGAGCCGCCCGTCATCGTCACCGTCCCCGGCTCCGGCTACCGGATCTGATCCCGTGGCCGCGACTCCCGCGCCGCCCCAGGCGCCACCGAAGCCCACCTGGGACCCCAGAAGGCCGCAGCCCCCCTTCCCGTGGCTGCGCCCGACCATCCGGATACGGCTGACGCTGCTGTACGGCGGCATGTTCCTGATCGCCGGCATCCTGCTGCTGTCGATCATCTATCTGCTCGCCGCCCAGGCGATCAGCACCGGCAACCAGCCGCTGTTCAAGATCGTCAGCGGGACGCAGATCCGGGTCTCCAGCGAGAACTGCCCCGCGATCAACACCACCAGCCTGCCGCTGTCGGACTTCAACGACGCGATCGCGCACTGTGTCGACCAGCAGCGCCAGGAGGCCCTGGACAACCTGCTCAGCCGCTCCCTGCTGGCCCTGCTGGGCCTCGCCGTGATCGCCTTCGCGTTCGGGTACGCGATGGCCGGCCGCGTGCTGTCCCCGCTCGGCCGGATCACCCGCACCGCCCGTCAGGTGGCCGGCTCGGACCTGTCCCGCCGCATCGAGCTGGACGGCCCGGACGACGAGCTGAAGGAGCTGGCGGACACCTTCGACGACATGCTGGAGCGCCTGGAGCGGGCCTTCACGGCCCAGCAGCGCTTCGTCGGGAACGCCTCCCACGAGCTGCGCACCCCGCTCGCGATCAACCGCACGCTCCTCGAAGTGCACCTGTCGGATCCGAACGCGCCGGTGGAACTCCAGCAGCTCGGCAAGACGCTGCTCGCCACCAACGAGCGCAGTGAACAGCTGGTCGAGGGGTTGCTGCTGCTCGCCCGCAGTGACAACCAGATCGTCGAACGCAAACCGGTCGACCTGGCCGAGGTGGCCACGCAGGCCATCGACCAGGTGCACGCCGAGGCGGAGGCCAAGGGCGTGATCATCCGTGGCGAGCGCAAGCCGGCCGTGGTGCAGGGCAACGGTGTGCTGCTGGAGCGGATCGCGCTGAACCTCGTACAGAACGCCGTGCGGTACAACGTGCTCGAAGGCGGCTGGGTCGAGGTGACCACGGAGATCGAGCACGGGCAGGCGGTGCTGACCGTCACGAACACCGGGCCGGTGGTGCCGGCGTACGAGATCGACAACCTCTTCGAGCCCTTCCGGCGGTTGCGCACCGAGCGCACGGGCAGCGACAAGGGAGTGGGCCTCGGCCTGTCCATCGTCCGGTCCGTGGCCCGGGCGCACGGCGGGCACATCCAGGCCCGGCCCCGTGAGGGCGGCGGCCTGGTGATGCGCGTCACCCTGCCGCTGTGATCAGGGCGGCGCCCGGAGACCGACACACGCGGAGGTTGTTCGCTTTGCGCGGAATTTTTCGGCCGCCGGATGGGCTTCTTCTTGTGTGATCGATCACATGGGCGGATTTCCGGCCATGTACGCACGGTGATCATGACAGAAGGCGGAAAGCCGGGAAAGTCCTGGTTTTCAGGGCTCTTGATCACGGGAAGTACACGGTGAGGCGCCTTTGAGGTGCGGCATTCGAACCGTGTACGGTCCTCACCGCCATCCAAGCCGATCACTCTTGAGGGGTCGGGTTGGGTGTCGATTGAGTAACAGACCTTGATGTGAGGCAAAATCTCCGCCTCAGGTCGGGCACAAGTCCGGCCTCTCACGCGTTACGTGCGCTGGAGACACCGCAGACACCCAGAGGGGGAGAGCGATATGGCAACCGATTACGACACTCCACGCAAGACCGACGACGACGTCGACTCGGACAGCCTTGAAGAGCTGAAGGCCCGGCGGAACGACAAGTCCACCTCGTCGGTGGACGTCGACGAGTTCGAGGCCGCCGAGGGGCTCGAACTGCCCGGCGCCGACCTCTCCAACGAGGAGCTGGCCGTCCGGGTGCTGCCCAAGCAGCAGGACGAGTTCACCTGCATGAGCTGCTTCCTGGTGCACCACCGCAGCCAGCTGGCCCGCGAGAAGAACGGTCAGCCGATCTGCCGCGACTGCGACTGAGGACGGAGTCGGCCGTGTCTGGCTCGACCCCTCCGCGGAAGCGCCGCTTCCCCCTGCGGAAAGCGGACCAAGGGCCGATCGACGGCCCGCACGGCGCGCGTGACGACGAGCGGGGCTCACCCGGAGCGGGAGCCTCGCTCGGGCCGGCGGCCGACCGGGACGACCTGCCGGCCCCGGCGGAGCACTCCGCACCCGTCGCCCGGCGCCGGGCGACGGCGATCCGCGAGAAGACCCGGGAACTGGCCCGGGAAGGCGCCCGCAAGGGCGGCAGCCGGGCCCGCGCGGGGCTGGCGTATCTCGCGGACCGGATCATCGAGATCGCCCCGCGCATCCCCGTACGCGACCTCGCGACCCTGCGCAGGCAGTTCCCCGGCCTCGGCCCCGAGGAACTCGCCGACAGACTGGTGGCGGGCGCGGCGGCCGGCACCTCGGCGGTCGGAGCCGGGGTCGGAGCGGCGGCGATGCTGCCGGTGCCGCCGGCCATGCCGACCGAGCTGGCCGCGGAGATCACCGGGGTCGCCGCGATCGAGCTGAAACTGATCGCCGAACTGCACGAGGTCTACGGCGTACGCCCGCCGGGCAACCTCAAGACCCGCACCGCCGCGTATCTGTCCTCCTGGTCGGAGGAGCGCGGGATCGACGTGACCAAGCCGTCGACGTACGACACGGCCCTGGGCGGCCGGATGAAGCGCGAACTGCGCCGGCAGATCATGAAGCGGATGGTCCGGGACCTGCCCAACCTGATGCCGTTCATGGTGGGAGCCGCGGTCGGGGCGGTCATGAACCGCCGCGACACCAAGAGACTCGCGGCCCACGTCCGGGCCGACCTGCGCAAGATCCAGGTGCCCTGGGACCGGCTGCC
>NZ_MUMF01000670.1:4300-4483 GCF_002155905.1 Streptomyces tricolor
CGCCGCCCGCGCCGCCTCGATCGCCGCGGCCAGCTTCTCCGGCTCCCGCGTCGACAGGTACAGGTACGGCGTCGGGTCCTGCGGGTCCGTGACCTCCACCCGCAGCGCCGTCGGGATGTAGGCGCGCAGCAGCAGGAAGGCACGGGTGTCGGCCTTGTACGTCCGCCAGGCGCGGGCCTCCTC
>NZ_MUMF01000671.1 GCF_002155905.1 Streptomyces tricolor
AGACCGGTGCCGCGTCCGACCGACCGACCGACCCGATCCCGTACCGGGAGCGCTCCCAGAACTCCCGGCCCTAGGAGGCACACATGCCCACCCTGCTCGCGCGCTGCCCGCGATGGGTGCGCAGACCCTGGACGGCGGCCACGGCCACCCTCGCGCTGGCGGTGTCCCTCCTGGTCGCGGTGCCCGCCAGCGGCGCGGACAGCGCGCCGGGATGCCGGGTCGACTACGCCGCCGACCAGTGGACCGGCGGCTACACCGCCCAGATCCGTGTGACCAACCTCGGCCCCGCGCTCAGCGGCTGGCGGCTGACCTGGACCTACGGCGGCGACCAGCTCGTCACCTCCGCCTGGAACGCCACCGTCACCCAGACCGGCCGCTCCGTGACCGCCGTCGGCACGGACTGGAACGCCGCCCTGCCCAGCGGTGCGGGCACCGCATTCGGTCTCCAGGGGACCTGGCGGTCCGCCGCCCCCACGCCCACCGACTTCAGCCTCAACGGCGTGCCCTGCGGTGACGGCACCGTCCCGCCTACCACGCCTCCCACCACACCGGGGACTCCGGGCCCCACACCGTCACCCGCCGACTGCGGCGGCGCCGCCCTCTGCACCGACTTCGAGGACCAGACCGGCACCTCCCCGTCCGGCGGCTGGCGGTTCACCGCGCCCGACTGCCAGGGCACGGGCACGGCGGCCGTCGACACGGCTGTCGCGCACAGCGGCACCCGGTCACTGCGGGTGGACGGGCGGGCCGGGTACTGCAACCACGCCTTCGTCGCCGCCACCGCCGATCTGTCGTCGGTCGGCCCGGTGCTCCACGTCCGTCTGTGGGTCCGGCACACCACCGCGCTCCCCTCCGCCCATGTCACCTTCGTGTCGATGCCGGACGCCTCCCAGGGCGGCCGGGCGCTGCGGGTCGGCGGGCAGAACGGCGCCCTCCAGTGGAACCGGGAGAGCGACGACGCCACCCTGCCCGCGCAGAGCCCGGCCGGAGTGGCGCTGAGCAGGCCGCTTCCGACGGGCAGCTGGCAGTGCCTGCGGTTCGCGGTCGACACCTCCGCGCCCGGACTGGACACCTGGCTCGGCGCCGAGCAGGTGCCGGGACTGCACGCGGACGGGGTACCCACGCAGGACGTCGACCAGCAGTGGCTCGCCCGGACCACACCGCCCCGCCCGACCGCTCTGCGGCTCGGCTGGGAGAGCTACGGCACCGGCGACGACACCCTGTGGTTCGACGACGTGGCCGTCGGCTCGGCCCCGATCGGCTGCTGACCGGCCGCTCCTCCGGCGGGCCGGCCGGCAACCGCCCCCACGGAGGGGACGGTGACCGAGCCAGCCGGCCGGGGGCCGCCCCCACGGAAGGGACGATGACCGAGCCAGCCGGCCGGGGGCCGCCGGCTCACGTGCCCGGAGGCTTCTCCCCGGCCCGCACGCGCGCCGGCCATCCCCACGGGGACGGCTCACGCGCCCGGAGGCGTCTCCTTCTTGCGCAGCACGATCAGGACCGCGCCGCCGATCACCACCAGGCCGATGGCCACGCCCGCGATCAACGGGGTGATCGCGGAACCGCCGGTCGCGGCCAGGTTGGTGTCCGGGGCCGTGCCGCCGCCCACCGTGGCGGGGCTGGGCTCGGTGTGGAGCTGGGCCGTCTCCGTGCTGATCGCGCCCTGGGTCTTGCAGTCCAGGACTCCGGTGAAGCGGTGGCTGAAGCCGTGCGGGCCGGTGATCGTGAAGTCGTAGGCCCGGTCCTCCTGGAGCGGCACGGTCACCGTGCGGGACGCGCCCGCGGGGATCGTGTGCTCGGCGCCCATCAGCCGGAAGGTGAACGGCTCGTCGCCCTTGTTGGCCGCGGTGACGTCCACGCCGCCCTTGGCGCAGTTCTTGCGGGCCGACACCGCCGGTATGGCGCCCTCGGCCGCCCAGCCGGCCGTCGCGGTCGCGGAGACCGTGGACTCGCTGGAGCCGGCCAGGATCTGGGTCTGGCTGCGGCTCTCGGAGGCGAAGGCCCGGCCCACCGGCACGGTGGTCGACGCCTGCACGGTCAGCTCGGCCGTCCCTCCCCCACCGCCGGAAGCATGGGCGGCACCCCCGGCTTCGTCGTCGGGAACGTCGAAGTACAGCTTGCTGCCGTTCTTCGCCGAGGTGACCGCCTTGCCGGTCCCGTCGATGATCCGCACCCCGCTGGTGGCCGCGTCCGCCGGCGGGCTCACGGTGACCGCGTCCGCGTTGGTGTGCACGGTCACCGGTCCGAGCAGGTCGCCCGGCCGGCCGGAGACGGCGGGCGGATCCAGGCTGAGCGAGGCCCGCGGCTCGGCGACGCTCCGGGCGCTCTTCTCCAGGTAGTCGGCGAGCTTCTCGGCCTGCGGGTCCACGGCGTCGACCTTCGCGCCGTCGGAGTAGCGCCAGATGGCCACCTGGGTGCCGGCCGCGGCGTCCTGCTCGGTCAGCCCGCTCGTGCCCGCCCGCCGGGCGAGCGCGGCGAGGTCGTTGACCTGGGGGTAGGAGTTCTGCAGGATCCAGCGGATCCGGCCCGCGTCCTTGTTGGTGCCCAGCGAGGTGCCGCTCCAGGGGGTCTCCTGGTACCGGGCGTCCCGCTGGGTCGGGTTGTGCAGATCGACGCAGTACGTCTGGAGGGTGCCGCCGCCGTCCACGGACATCTCGAACAGGCCCGCGGACACCTGCTGGTCGCCGCCGTCCTCGTGGATCACGGCCTCGCCGTAGGTCTTCAGGCCGTTGATCGTGGCCGTCGCCCCGCCCTGCGTCTGCGGTCTCCCCTCGGCCGCTGCCGTACCGGCGCCGGACAGCACGCCGGCCGCCACGAGGCCGGACATCGTGGTGGCGGCGGCCAGGCGGGCCGGTCCGGTGGACCGGCGGAACCCAGAGAGCGCAGCAAGCACAGAATTCCCCTTCGAGCAGGACCCGTTGGACGTGGGGGACGGTCCCACCAGCAGAATCGGCAGCCCCTAGGGGCACGCCCGGCATCCTATGGATCAGCCGGAGCCTCACCCGTCGGTCGGATCATCCGATGGCCGATCCGATCCGCAATCGTTATCGCCGGGACCGTCCGTGAGCTGGCCATATCGACAAATCCACCGGTTCGTACGGTGTGTTGTGCCCGTTCGGCGGGCCTGCCGACGGGCGGTCGCGGCCGGCGGCGCGGCGTGGCTGACGTCATGTCACCGCCACGGCCTCCTGCCCCTGTTGCCGCTCCTGGCCGTCCTGCGGGTCCGCCGACCGTGGTGTCTCCCAGTTCGGCTCGGGCCGGGCCGCCGTGGGTGGCGTCTCCGGCCTGACCGCGCGCTGGAAGAGCGCCGTACCGCGCGACAGGTCGTGGCCGATCGCCACGGCGTCGATGTCGGCGGAGGCCCACTGCTGCTGTCCCTCCCGCACCTCGGTGCGCACCTTCAGCCGGCCCTGGACGACGACCGGCTGCCCCACCTCCACGCACGCGGCCACGTTGGCCGCGAGCTGCCGGTTGGCCCACACGGTGAAGAAGTTGGTGTGCCCGTCCGTCCACACGTTCCGCTCCCGGTCCCAGTAGCGCGCGGTCACCGCCAGCCGGAACCGGGCCGACGGCCCCGCCGCCACCTCGCGGTACACCGGCTGGGTCGCCACGTTGCCCACCACACAGACGATGGTCTCGTTCACGTCCTCGCTCCCCTCCCCCGCCCGTCCCCTCGGCCGGGCGGACACGCGTACGGGCCCGTCCCGTACGGCTGCGTCTGCCGTGCCGGCGCGTACGACTGCCGTACGCACCGGCACGTCCCGCGACCGCCCGTGCCGCCCGCCGCCTCCGCGGCCGGACCCGCCGTGCGATCGCCGTGGCCCCAGACTGCCTCCGCCGGGCCGGGCCCGCTGAGCGCTGTGGACGGCCGCCCGCCTGTGGAAAACCCGGCCACCCGCACGGGTGACGCCTCGTCCCCGCCGGCCCCGCCCGCGCCGAGAACCCTCAGCCCACCCCGGTCCGCACGACCCTGCCGTACTGCTCCCGCACCTCCCGGTACCGCAGCAGCTCCGCCGCCACCGGATCGAGCACCCGGGCCCGGCCGCAGCTCGCCGCCGCCTCCCGCAGTCTCCGTTCCGCCTCCTGGCCGTAACGCCGTGCGGGCCCCCGGGCCGCCATCCGGCAGGCCCACTCCACCAGCGGACCGCCGATGATCCCGCACACCATCAGCAGCACCGGAACCCCCAGGTTGGGTGCCATCAGCCCGGCGATCTGCCCCGTCAGCCAGGCGCCGCCCGCGATCTGCAGCAGGGTCATCGCCGCCTGGACCAGTACGGCCACCGGCCACCAGCCCGGCCGCGGCGGGCGGCCCGTCGGCAGCCCGGCCCGCGCCGCCAGGTCGTCCAGCGCCTCGGACAGCCCCTGGGAGCCGCGTACGGCCGCCTCGCGCACCGCCTGGGCCCAGGGCGCGGGCAACCCGGCCGAGGCCCGTTCGGACACCGTACGGACCGCCTGTTCGACGCGCTGGCGGGCCGTGGCCTCCTCGTCGGCCTGGGCGCGTACCTGGTGGCGGCCGGTCGTGGAGTCGGAACGGCCCTGGTACCAGCGCCACAGCCGCAGCCAGGGCGTGCCGCAGGCGCGGCCCGCGTTGCGCAGCCAGGCGCGTTCGGCGGCCTCGCCCGCCGCGGTGGCGCCCACCGCGTCCGCGAGCCGCGCGGCGAACTCCTCGCGCGCCTCCTCGCTGAGGCCGACCCGCCGGCCGGTGGCGTAGACCGGTCGCAGCTCGGCCGCGGCGGAGTCCAGGTCGGCCGCCACCCGGCGGGCCGCGGCGCCACGCTCCGCCACGAACTGGCCGAGCGCCTCGCGCAGTTCACCGACGCCCTCGCCGGTGAGCGCGGACAGGGCGAGCACGGTGGCGCCCGGTTCGCCGTGCTCGCCGAGCGCGATGCCGTCCTCGTCCAGCAGCCGCCGCAGATCGTCCAGGACCTGGTCGGCGGCGTCCCCGGGCAGCCGGTCCACCTGGTTGAGGACGACGAACATGATCTCCGCGTGGCCGGCCATCGGCCGCAGGTAGCGCTCGTGCAGGACGGCGTCGGCGTACTTCTCGGGGTCGACCACCCAGATGACCGCGTCGACCAGCTTCAGGATCCGGTCGACCTGTTCGCGGTGCTGTACGGCGGCGGAGTCGTGGTCGGGCAGGTCCACCAGGACCAGACCGCGCAGCTGCCCCTCGGTGTCCGGGCCGTGCAGCGGGCGGCGGCGCAGCCGGCCCGGGATGCCCAGCCGGTCGATGAGGCCGGCGGCGCCGTCGCTCCAGCTGCACGCGATGGGCGCGGCCGTGGTCGGCCGCCGTACACCGGTCTCCGAGATGGGGACGCCGGCGAGCGCGTTGAACAGCTGGGACTTGCCGCTGCCGGTGGCGCCGGCGAGGGCGACGACGGTGTGCCGGCCGGAGAGCTTGCGGCGCGCGGCGGCCTCGTCCAGCACGCGGCCCGCCTCGGCGAGGGTACGGCTGTCCAGGCGGGCGCGGGAGAGCCCGACGAGTTCGCGCAGGGCGTCCAGGCGGGAGCGCAGCGGGCCGTCGTACGCCAGCGGGG
>NZ_MUMF01000672.1 GCF_002155905.1 Streptomyces tricolor
CGCGCGATCGCCGACCCCCGCACCGGCACCATCGAGGTCCATTCCGACCCGTGCAAGGGCCGCTACGCCTGCAAGGAGCCCTGCATCTTCGGGGACTCGGTGTCCTTCGGCCCCTGGACCGTGGACACCTCCGCCTTCCGTCGCTACGGCAAGGCCGGGAACTGACGCCGGCCACCCGCCCCCGGGCGGGTGGCACACCTCACCCTGGACGGCTCCCCGTACCCGCCGGTATCTTCGAGTCTGAGCAAGCGCTTAGACATGCCGATGTCAGGTACGTGGAGGTGGCGGCGTGCGCCGTACGGTGTTCAACGAGGATCACGAGGCGTTCCGGGAGACCCTTCGCGCCTTCATCGAGGCCGAGGTCGTACCGGTGTACGACGAGTGGTTCGCCGCCGGCCAGGCGCCGCGCGACTTCTACTACAAGCTCGGCGAGCTGGGCATCTTCGGCATCAACGTCCCCGAGGAGTACGGCGGCGCCGGCCTGGACAGCCACAAGTTCGAGGCCGTCCTCTACGAGGAGACCGCGCGCGCGGGCGTCCAGTTCGGCGGCTCCGGCGTGCACGTGCTGCTCGCCCTGCCCTACATCAAGATGCTCGCCACCGACGAGCAGAAGAAGCGGTACCTGCCGAAGTTCGTCACCGGCGAGGAGATGTGGGCCATCGCGATGACGGAGCCGGGCACCGGTTCCGACCTCGCGGGCATGAAGTCCACCGCCAAACTCTCCGAGGACGGCACGCACTACGTCCTCAACGGCGCCAAGACCTTCATCACCGGCGGCGTCCACGCCGACCGCGTGATCGTGTGCGCCCGCACCGCCGCGCCGACCGCCGAGGACCGCCGCCACGGCATCTCCCTGTTCGCCGTGGACACCAAGTCCGAGGGCTACTCCGTCGGCCGCAAGCTCGACAAGCTGGGCCTGCGCACCTCCGACACCGCCGAGCTGGCCTTCGTCGACGTCAAGGTGCCGGTCGAGGACCTGCTCGGCGAGGAGAACAAGGGCTTCTACTACCTCGGCCACAACCTGGCCTCCGAGCGCTGGGGGATCGCCTTCGGCGCCTACGCGCAGGCCAAGGCCGCCGTCCGGTTCACCAAGCAGTACGTCCAGGAGCGCACCGTCTTCGGCAAGCCGGTCGCCCACTTCCAGAACACCAAGTTCGAGCTGGCCGCCTGCCAGGCCGAGGTGGACGCCGCCGAGGCCGTCGCCGACCGCGCGACGGAGGCCCTGGACGCCGGTGAGCTGACCCCCGCCGAGGCCGCCTCCGCCAAGCTCTTCTGCACCGAGGTCGCGCACCGCGTGATCGACCGCTGCCTCCAGCTGCACGGCGGCTACGGCTACATGAACGAGTACCCGATCGCCCGCCTGTACGCGGACAACCGCGTCAACCGCATCTACGGCGGCACCAGCGAGATCATGAAGACGATCATCGCCAAGGACATGGGTCTGTAAGGAACCGGCAACGGCAGGACAGTACAACTGTCAACCATGAGCCAGGCACTTCAGGATCTCCTCGATCTGCTCGACCTGGAGCAGATCGAGGAGAACATCTTCCGCGGCCGGTCCCGCTCCGCCGTCGTCCCGCGCGTCTTCGGCGGGCAGGTCGCGGCGCAGGCGCTGGTCGCCGCCGGGCGGACGGTCCCCGCGGACCGGCCCGCCCACTCCCTGCACGCGTACTTCCTGCGCCCCGGTGACCCGGGCGCGCCGATCGTCTACACGGTGGACCGGATCCGGGACGGCCGGTCCTTCACCACCCGCCGGGTGGTCGCCGTCCAGCACGGCAAGCCGATCTTCCATCTGTCGGCGTCCTTCCAGGCGTACGAGGAGGGCCTGGAGCACCAGGCGCCCATGCCGGCCTCCCCCGACCCGGCGACCCTGCCCACCTCCCAGGAGCGGCTGCGCGGCTACGGCCATCTCGCGCCCGAGGTGGTGGAGCGGTTCCTGGAGGCCCGCGAGGCGATCGACCTGCGCTATGTCGACGAGCCGCCGTACGGGCAGTACGGCGAGCCGCGCGAGCCGCACTCGCAGGTGTGGTTCCGCACCAACGGCAAACTCGACGACGACCCCCTGCTGCACGTCGTCCTCGCCACCTACGTCTCCGACATGACCCTGCTCGACTCGGTGCTGCTCGCGCACGGGCGCGGCGGCTGGGCCGTGGGGGACGTGGTCGGGGCGTCCCTGGACCACGCGATGTGGTTCCACCGGCCCTTCCGTGCCGACGAGTGGCTGCTGTACGACCAGGAGTCGCCGTCCGCGCACGGCGGCCGTGGCCTCGGTCAGGCCCGCATCTACACCCAGGACGGACGGCTCGCCATCTCGGTCATCCAGGAGGGTGTTGTCCGCGTGCCGAGACAATCGTGACAAGTGTCCGTTTCCGGGTGACTTGTGACGTATGGGGGATTAGGCTCTCTGAGTGAAAGCCGCAGCGAACGGCATGCCCCGTGCACCCCGGTGGACGAGGAGCATCAGGGCCGTTTCACTCGACCGACTGCGGTGACACCTGAAGACCGCGCCGCGTTCTTCCCCTCTTGCACAGCGGCGGCGGCCATCCACCTCGCGTTCTTCCCCGGGAGCCGCGAGAGACGATGACGGAAGGTATTCCCATGCGATCACAGCGCACGAGGCGTCTTGTCGCGTTGTCCGCCTCCGGCCTGCTGCTGGCCGGCGGAGCAGCGATCGGCACGGCCGGAACCGCCTCAGCCGCGGACGACAGCCACAGCTCCTACAGCAGCAGCTGGGGAGACGGCGACAACGGTCACCACGGCTACTCGTGGGACGACGATGACGACGACTACGGCGGCTACGGCGACCACGGCGGCTACGGCGGCGACCACGGCAACGGCGGCTACGGCGGCGACCACGGCGGCAACGGCGGCGGTCACGGCGACGGCGGCGGCCACGGTGGTGGCGGCGGCCACGGCGGTGGCGGTGGCGGCGGCCACGGTGGCGGCGGAGGAGGCGGTCACTGACCCGAACAGGAACTGAACCGGCGTGCGGCCCCGGCGACGGGACCGCACGTCACACCTGTCACGGCGTCAGGCCAGGCCCGCCTCCGCGAGCAGATACGCCGTCAGGGGGTCGTAGTAGCGCGGGCTGACCACATGGTCGTCCAGCGGCACGACCACCTGCACGGTCCCCTCCGACTCGGCGAGGAAGAGCGCGGGGTCGTTGCAGTCGGCGTACCCGACGGAGTCCACGCCGTGCTGGCCCGCGTACCCGGCCCAGCCGTGGTCGGCGACCACCAGGTCCGGCAGCGGACGCCCCTCCCGCTCAAGTCCCGTCAGAATGGCCCGCATCGGTTCGCCGGAGTGGGTGTGCCACAGCGTCGCCCCGTGCTCCAGCACGGCCACGTCCGCGAACTGCATGACGTACCCCTCGTCCGTCTGGAGCCCGTCCGGGATGACGACGATCTCGCAGCCGGCGGCGCGCAGCGCGGCGGCCGTGGCCCGGTGCACGTCCAGCAGGCCGCCCGGGTGCCCGGTCGCGAACAGCACCCGCTGGCGCCCCTCGGCCGCCTTGCGCAGCCGCGCCGCCATCCGGTCCAGCGCGTCCACGGTCAGCTCCGGGTCGATGGTGTCCTGCCCGTACCGGTACTCGGGGTCGTCGTTGACACCCACCCGCTCGGCCATGACCGCGAGCACGTCCTGCTCGTCCGTCCAGCGGTCGCCCAGTTCGAGGCCGAGCCAGTAGTTGCGGACACCGTTGGCGAGCTGGCGGTAGTGGGAGAGGTTGTTCTCGCGGGGGGTGGCGACGTCCCCCGCGATGCGGGTGCGCACCAGGTGGTCGACGAGCTGGGCGCGGCTGGGTGTCCCGGATATCGGCATGCCACCCATTGTGAGGCAGTGCCGTGGCCCCCGTCCTCGGCATACCGCCCGCTGGGACGGGGGTCACTCGGCCGTGCCCTCAGGTCCGGCGCAGCGCGAACCACAACTCCATGCGGACGTCCGGATCGTCCAGGTCGGCGGCCAACAGGGCGGCGCAGCGGGCGATCCGCTGCCGCACGGTGTTGCGGTGCACGTCCAGCGCCACCGCCGTACGGTCCCAACTGCCGTGCAACGACAGCCAGGTGCGCAGGGTCTCGGCGAGCGCGGGCTGCCCGTCGAGGGGCGCGAGGAGCGTACGGGCGTGCGTCTCGGCGTCCGCC
>NZ_MUMF01000673.1 GCF_002155905.1 Streptomyces tricolor
GCGCCCGGGTACGGCACGCCTGCCGGCGGGACCGGTCAGCCGGTGCCCGGGTATGGCACGCCTGCCGGCGGGACCGGTCAGCCGGCGCCCGGGTACGGCACGCCTGCCGGCGGAACTCCCCAGCCCGGGCAGGGCTTCGGCGCCGCCACGGTCGCCGACGGCGCCCCCGCCCTGGCCGGCACCGTGCGGCTCGGCGCGTCCGGTGACCCCGGGCGGCCCGGCCGGCGCCGGGTGCTGGGCCTCGCCGTCGGCGGGGCGGGCGCCGTCGCGGGTGTCGGCGGGGGCGTCGCCTGGTGGCTGGGGAAGGGCGGCGACGGTGACGACACACCGGCCGCCGGCGGCAAGGGCGGGGCCTCCGGTGAGCCCGCAGCCGAGCACTTCGCCACCCCGCCCGCCGGAGTCGCCCCCCAGCCCCTGTGGCACCGGGCGCTGACCGAGGACAGCACCAGCACCGGCGTACCCCTGCTCGTCCACGACGGCCTGCTGCTGATCAGCGGCGACCCGCTCGTGGCGTACGACGTCAAGACCGGCAAGCCCCGCTGGTCCAAGCCGGACCTCGTGGTCCCCGGCTCCCAACTGCTGTACCGCGGCGGCCGGATGTACCTGCCGGACGCCGAGTACGACGGCGTCCTCCTCGCCCGCGACGCGGCGACCGGCGCGGAGGTGTGGCGCAGCC
>NZ_MUMF01000674.1:0-7675 GCF_002155905.1 Streptomyces tricolor
TGGTCGAAGTTCATGCCGTAGATCCCCGCGATCATCGTGGGCACCGCGGCCATCGCCGCCCACGAGGAGATCTTCCGCATGTCGTCGTTCTGCCGCACGCTCATCTGCGCCAGGTGGGCCGACAGGATGTCCGACACCAGCCGGTCCAGGCCCTCCACGGACTCGTTCACACGCGTCAGGTGATCGCCCACGTCCCGGAAGAAGGGCCGCGCCTTGTCGTGCACGAAGGGCACCGCACCGAGCGGGCCGTTGCCGGCCAGCCGGGCCAGCGGCAACGCCAGCGGCCCGGTGGCCCGGCGGAACTCCAGGACCTGCCGCTTGAAGGTGTAGATCCGGGACGCGGTGGTGCGCGAACTGCCGACCTCCGGCTGGAACACCTGCGCCTCCAGCTCGTCCAGGTCCGTCTGCAGCTCCGTCGCCACCTCCAGATAGTGGTCGACGGTGGCGTCGGCGATCGCGTACAGCACGGCGGTGGGGCCCTTGTCGAGCATCTCCGGCTCCTCCTCCAGCCGGCGCCGCACCGCCGCCAGCGGCGAGCCCTCGCCGTGCCGGACGGTCACCACGAAACAGTCGCCGACGAAGACCATCACCTCGCCGGCCGAGACGGCGTCGCTGTCGGGCTCGTAGACGACCGGCTTCAGCACCATGAACAGCGAGTCGTCGTACACCTCCAGTTTGGGTCGCTGATGGGCCTTGAGGGCGTCCTCGACGGCCAGCGGATGCAGCCCGAACTCGTCGGTGACCAGGTCGAACTCCCGCTCCGACGGCTCGTACAGCCCGATCCATACGAATCCGCCCGCCGCCCGCGCCTCGGCGAGCGCGTCGGACAGGTCCTCCGGGCCCTCGGTGCGGTGTCCGTGCCGGTATACGGCGCAGTCCATGATCACGCTGCGCATTCTCCCTTCGCCCGACCACCGGCGCACCAGGTGATGCGCCTACCCTGGTCCGCATGCCCACGCTGATCCTCGTAAGGCACGGACGTTCCACCGCCAACACCTCGGGGGTGCTCGCCGGCCGGACGCCCGGCGTCGCCCTGGACGAGCGCGGTGCCGCGCAGGCCGCCGCACTGCCCGCCCGGCTCGCCGCCCTGCCGGTCTGCGAGGTCGTCACGAGCCCCCTCCAGCGCTGCCAGGAGACCGTACGGCCGCTGCTGGAGGCCCGCCCCGGCCTGCGCTCCCACACCGAGGAGCGGATCAGCGAGTGCGACTACGGCGACTGGTCCGGCCGCAAGCTAGCCGAGCTGAAGGACGAGCCGCTGATGGAGGTCGTACAGGCCCACCCGTCCGCCGCCGCCTTCCCCGGCGGGGAGTCCATGCGGGCCATGCAGACCCGTGCCGCCGAGGCCGTACGCGAGTGGAACGCGCGCGTGGAGCGCGAGCACGGCGCCGACGCCGTGTACCTGATGTGCTCCCACGGCGACATCATCAAGTCGCTCGTCGCCGACGCCCTCGGCCTGCACCTCGATCTCTTCCAGCGGATCTCCGTGGAGCCCTGCTCCGTCACCGTCATCCGCTACACCCGTCTCAGGCCGTTCCTGGTCCGTCTCGGCGACACCGGGGATTTCGCTTCGCTCGTCCCGCGCGAGGAACCCGGTGACGGCGACGCACCGGTCGGGGGTGGTGCGGGCGCACCGTGATCGTCGGCCGCAGTAGGGTGAAGCGACCCACCCCGTCGCACATCCGCACGGCCGGCACCGCCGAACCGCTCGATACCACGACATCACACGACATCAATGGAGACAGGACGTGTCCCGTCAGGTGTTCCTCTACGACCAGCCGGACCGCTTCGTGGCCGGCACGGTCGGACTGCCCGGGCGCCGTACGTTCTTCCTCCAGGCCATCGCAGGCTCCCGGGTGACCAGCGTGGTCCTGGAGAAGACCCAGGTCGCCGCGCTCGCCGAGCGCATGGACGAACTGCTGGACGAGGTCGTACGGCGTAGTGGCGGCAGCGCCGCCGTCCCCGCCGTGGCCCCCACCGAGATCGCCGACACCGCCCCCCTCGACACCCCCATCGAGGAGGAGTTCCGCGTCGGCACCATGGCGCTGGCCTGGGACGGCGAGGACCAGCGCATGATCGTCGAGGCCCAGGCGCTGGTGGAGCTGGACGCCGACACCGAGGAGGACCTCGCGGAGGCCGAGGAGCGGCTGCTCCAGGACGAGGAGAACGGGCCCCCGATGCTGCGGGTCCGGCTGACCGGCGCGCAGGCCCGGGCCTTCGCCAAGCGCGCCCTCGACGTCGTCAACGCCGGGCGGCCACCGTGTCCGCTGTGCAGCCTCCCGCTCGATCCGGAAGGACACGTATGTCCGCGCCAGAACGGATACCGCCGCGGAGCGTGACGGCTCCGGCCGCCGGGGCCGGCCCGCACCCCGCCGAGCTGCTCGCGCGGGGTGAGCTGACCGTCCGCGGCCGGATCCGCGAGGCGTCCAACGCGGCCCTGTTCTGCACGGTCGTGCTGGACGGCCGGCAGGCCTCCTGCGTGTACAAACCCGTGGCCGGCGAGCGCCCCCTGTGGGACTTCCCCGACGGCACCCTCGCGGGCCGCGAGGTGGCCGCCTACGAGGTCTCCGAGGCCACCGGCTGGGGGCTCGTGCCGCCCACCGTGCTGCGCGACGGGCCGTACGGCGAGGGCATGTGCCAGCTGTGGATCGACGTCCACGCCGAGGCGGAGCTGCTCGCCCTGGTCGACGCCGAGGAGCCGGCGCCGGGCTGGCGGGCGATCGGGTTCGCCGAGGTCGGCGAGGGCCGCACCGCGCTGCTGGTGCACGCCGACGACGAGCGGCTGCGCCGGCTCGCCGTCCTGGACGCGGTGATCAACAACGCCGACCGCAAGGGCGGCCATCTGCTGCCCACCGCCGACGGCCGGCTGTACGGCATCGATCACGGCGTCACCTTCAACGTCGACAACAAGCTGCGCACGCTGCTGTGGGGCTGGGCCGGGGAACCCCTGACCCCGGAGGCCGTCGACGTCCTCAAGGGGCTGCGGGACGGCCTGGCGGGGGAGCTGGGCCGGCGGCTGGCCGCACTGATCACGGCCGCCGAGATCGACGCCACGCGCGCGCGTGTCGACGCTCTGCTCGCCTCGGGCGTGCATCCGGAGCCCAGCGGCGAGTGGCCCGCCATCCCGTGGCCGCCCGTGTGAGCACATCCGGCGCCGAGGTACAAGAGCGCGGAACCGGCCATCCGGCCCGATCCCGTTCGTATCCGCAGCTCGGCGCCGGTTAGGCTCATGTACATGCATGCCTGGCCCGCTTCCGAGGTCCCCGCCCTGCCTGGTCAGGGCCGCGACCTGAGGATCCACGACACCGCGACCGGCGGCCTGGTCACCCTCGACCCCGGTCCCGTCGCCCGTATCTACGTCTGCGGCATCACGCCGTACGACGCGACCCACATGGGTCACGCGGCGACCTACAACGCGTTCGACCTGGTTCAGCGCGTGTGGCTCGACACCAAGCGGCAGGTCCACTACGTCCAGAACGTCACCGACGTCGACGATCCGCTGCTGGAGCGGGCGGACCGGGACGGCGTCGACTGGGTCGCCCTCGCCGAGAAGGAGACGGCCCTCTTCCGTGAGGACATGACCGCCCTGCGGATGCTCCCGCCGAAGCACTACATAGGCGCCGTCGAGGCGATACCCGGCATCGTCCCGCTCGTGGAGCGGCTGCGCGAACTCGGCGCGGCCTACGAGCTGGAGGGTGACATCTACTTCTCCGTCGAGTCCGACCCGGACTTCGGCAAGGTCTCGAACCTGGACGCCGCCGCGATGCGGCTGCTGTCCGCCGAGCGCGGCGGCGACCCGGACCGCCCGGGCAAGAAGAACCCGCTCGACCCGATGCTGTGGATGGCGGCCCGCGAGGGCGAGCCCAGCTGGGACGGCGGCAGCCTCGGCCGGGGCCGGCCCGGCTGGCACATCGAGTGCGTGGCCATCGCCCTCGACCACCTCGGCATGGGCTTCGACGTCCAGGGCGGCGGCTCCGATCTCGCCTTCCCGCACCACGAGATGGGCGCCTCGCACGCCCAGGTGCTCACCGGCGAGTTCCCCATGGCCAAGGCGTACGTGCACGCCGGCATGGTCGCCCTGCACGGCGAGAAGATGTCCAAGTCCAAGGGCAACCTCGTCTTCGTCTCCCGGCTGCGCCGCGACGGCGTCGACCCCGCCGCCATCCGGCTGGCCCTGCTGGCCCACCACTACCGCGCCGACTGGGAGTGGACCGACCAGGTCCTCCAGGACGCCGTCGCCCGCCTCGCCCGCTGGCGCGCGGCCGTCTCCCGTCCCGACGGCCCGTCCGCCGACGCGCTCGTGGAAGAGATCCGCGATGCCCTGTCGAACGACCTGGACGCCCCCGCCGCCCTGGCAGCGGTGGACCGCTGGGCGTCCCGGCAGGAGACGGAGGGCGGCACGGACACCGGCGGCCCCGGCCTGGTCACGCGAGCGGTGGACGCGCTGCTGGGGGTGGCTCTCTAAGCACCGCCAGGGGCAGCGCCCCGTCAGGGGCGCGGGCCGCCGCGCGACAGCCACGACGGGCCCGCTGACGTCCGACGGCCCCCAGCGGCACCGCCCGAGGCGTCGGACCACACGAAGAAGGGGCGCTTCCCGCAAGGGAAGCGCCCCTTCGCCGTGGCCTCAGTCCTCCGGGCTGTCCTCGTCGTCCTCCTTGGACCCGCCCCCGGCCGCCGGCGGCCTCGGCTTCCCGCCCGGAGGGCCCACGTCCCGCCGCCGCAGATACCGCTCGAACTCACGGGCGATCGCCTCACCCGACGCCTCCGGCAGCTCGGCGGTGTCCCGGGCCTCCTCCAGCGTCTGGACGTACTCGGCGACCTCGCTGTCCTCGGCGGCCAGCTGGTCCACACCCACCTGCCAGGCCCGCGCGTCCTCCGGCAGCTCGCCCTGCGGGATGCGCAGGTCCAGCAGGTCCTCCAGCCGGTTGAGCAGCGCCAGCGTGGCCTTCGGGTTGGGCGGCTGGGACACGTAGTGCGGTACGGCCGCCCACAGCGAGACCGCCGGGACGCCCGCGTGCGTGCACGCCTCCTGCAGCACACCGACGATGCCCGTCGGCCCCTCGTACTTGGTCTCCTCCAGGTCCATCCGGCGAGCCAGGTCCGGGTCGGACGTGACCCCGCTGACCGGGACCGGACGGGTGTGCGGGGTGTCTCCGAGCAGGGCGCCCAGGATGACCACCAGCTCCACCCCCAGCTCGTGGGCGAAGCCGAGCAGCTCGTTGCAGAACGAACGCCAGCGCATGGACGGTTCGATGCCGCGGACCAGCACCAGATCACGCGGTTTCTCGCCGCCGACGCGCACCACGGACAACCTTGTCGTCGGCCACGTGATCTTTCGCACACCGCCGTCCATGAACACCGTGGGGCGGTTCACCTGGAAGTCGTAGTAGTCCTCGGCGTCCAGCGCCGCGAAGACCTCGCCCTTCCACTCGCGTTCCAGATGCGCGACCGCCGTGGAGGCGGCGTCGCCGGCATCGTTCCAGCCCTCGAACGCGGCCACCATGACTGGGTCGATCAGCTCGGGAACCCCCTCCAGCTCGATCACCCAGTGCCTCCTTCCGACGTGCCCTCGCTTGACCCACCAACCTTACGGCGTCCGGCGGGGGCGCCCGCAGCCCCCTTGCACGGGGGAGTGAACGGATCACTGCCCCGATCGCGACCACCGGACACCCCGGCGCCCTCACCCGGGCACGCGGTCCCGCCCAAGGCGCGCGGGCAACCGCGCGACCAGCCCGTACGAACCCCCATTCCTGCGAGAAGCCGCACCTCCCACGGCGCCCCCCGGCCGAACTCACAGGGTGGCCCGCAGCCACTGCTCCACGCTCGCGATGTGCACGGTCGCCCAGGAGCGTGCGGCCTCCGCGTCCCGGTCGCGCAGCGCGCCCAGGATCGCCCGGTGCTCGCGCAGGGTGCGGCCGACCGCGCCCTCCTGGGTGAGCCCCCGCCAGATCCGCGCCCGGGTGGTGGGCCCGGACAGCCCGTCCAGCAGCGCGCACAGCACCGAGTTCCCGGCGCTGCGCACGATGCTCCGGTGGAACTCCAGGTCGGCCGCGACCAGTTCCTCCACCGACGGATCCGCGCCCAGCGCGTCCAACCGGGCGGACAGCGCGTCCAGTTGGTCCGCGCCGATCCGCGAGGCCGCCAGTGCGGTCGCGGCCGGCTCCAGGATCCGGCGCACGGCGAGGAACTCCAGCACCGTGTCGTCGCGGTGGAAGTCCACGACGAAGCTCACCGCCTCCAGCAGGAGTTGCGGGTCGAGGCTGGTGACATAGGTGCCGTCGCCCTGCCGCACGTCGAGGATCCGGATCAGCGACAGCGCCCGTACGGCCTCCCGCAGGGAGTTGCGGGACAGGCCCAGCTCGGCGGCCAGCGCGCTCTCCTTGGGCAGCCGGTCGCCCGGCCGCAGCGCACCGGAGACGATCATGCCCTTGATCTTCTCGATCGCCTCGTCGGTGACTGCCACGACCGGCCTCCCCCTTGCCCAGACATCGGATGTCTCAGCACCTTATGCGAGGGGCCGCACGGGTCCTACGTCCCCGCCAGCTCCAGCTCCAGCAGCCACTCGACCACTTCCGTGTGGTGCCGGGCCTGCCGCGGGTCCGCGCCCCACACGTACAGCCCGTGCCCGGCGACGACCACCGCCGGCATCCGGGGGTTGCGCGCGGCCTCCAGCCGGTCGCCCAGCTCCGTCATGTCCTGGCTGTTGGCGATGACCGGCAGCACCACGTCCACGTCATGGGCGGGCTGGCCGACGCCCTTGAGCATCTCCAGGTCCCGGAACACGATCCCGCCCGGTGCCCGGCACCCCATGGCCACCGCGGCCACGGTGTGCACGTGCACCACCGCGCCCGCACCCGTCAGCGCGGCCACGCGCGCGTGCAGCTCGGCCTCCGCCGACGGCCTGCCGCCCTGCACGGCCGCGCCCCGCCCGTCCACCAACACCACGTCCGCGGCGGTCAGTTCCCCCTTGTCACGGCCGCTCGCGGTGACCGCCAGCCGCAGCGGATCCCGGGACAGCACCACCGACAGATTGCCGGACGTGCCCCGCATCCAGCCGAACGAGGCGAACCGGGCGGACTCGGCGGCGAGCACCGCGCCCGCCTCCTCCAGGTCGAGCGCGCCGATACCGGCGGTCATGTGCCCCTCCTCACGACGGTGATCTCGTCGAACGTCCCCGCCTGCGCGTGGCCGCCCGCACCCTGCTCGTAGTACGGCTCCCCGGGCCGCCGGACGCCGACGGTCCGCCAGCCCGCCGCCCGGGCCGCGTCCAGCTCGCCGGGGCGGTCGGAGAGGAACAGCAGCCGGTCCGCCGGCACGCCGGTGGCCGCGGCGATCCGGCGGTACGACTCCGGCTCCTGCTTCGGTCCCGCGTTCTCGGTGTCGTACAGCCCCGAGACCAGCGGCAGCAGGTCGCCCTCGGGGGCCGAGGAGAACCACGCCCGCTGGGCCGCCACCGACCCCGACGAGTACACGTACAGCCGTACGCCCGCCGCGTGCCAGGCGCGCAGCGCGGGGACGACGTCGGCGTAGAAGTGGGCGACGAGGTCGCCGCGGGCGAAGCCCTCGGACCAGACCAGGCCCTGCAGGGTCTTCAGCGGGGCGGCCTTGCGGTCCTCGTCCAGCCAGGCGTTCAGGGTCTTCTCGATCCGTACGGCGTCCGCGTCCGGCTCGCCCGTCA
>NZ_MUMF01000674.1:7690-7953 GCF_002155905.1 Streptomyces tricolor
CCACGAAGCCCGTGGCGCTCGTGGTGCCCTCGATGTCGAGCACCACGGCGTCGGCCTCGATCCGCGGGCTCACGCGGCGCCCTTCTCCTGCTCGTACCCGGCGGCGACGGTGTCGTAGTCCGGGAAGCGGGAGGCGATGGCGGAGCCGGTGAAGGTGGCGATCCAGCCGTCCTCCTCGTGGAAGAAGCGGATCGCGGTGAACGACGGCCGGGTGCCCATGTCGAACCAGTGCGTGGTGCCGCGCGGCACGCCCAGCAGGTCGC
>NZ_MUMF01000675.1 GCF_002155905.1 Streptomyces tricolor
CCGGGCGGCGGTCCCTCGGGATAGCTGATGCGGTGCTTGGTGGCCAGGGCGAGGATGTCCTGCCAGCCGAGCCGGGGCTCACGCTCGCGCAGCTCGATCAGTTCCTCGAACATCAGCTCGGCGCCGCCCGGCGTGGCGAAACACAGCAGGGTGCTGGTCGTACCGGCGATGTTCCGGAAGGCGTGGCTGGTGCCCCGGGGCCCGTAGACGACGGTGCCCACCCCGGCCTCGTACCGCTTGTCGCCGAGCCGGAACTCGTAGGCCCCGCTGGTCACCACGAAGGTCTCGTCCTCGTTCTCGTGCAGGTGCAGCGGCGGCCCCCCGTCGGGCGGGGTGATGAACTCCATGAGCGAGAACAGCCCGCCGGTGTCCGTGCCGCGCAGCAGGAACCTGCCCGATTCCACCGTCCAGCGCACGGGCTCGACCTCGCCCGGCAGGACGATCTTCCCCGGGGTGATGGTCAACGCCCCGCCTCCCCTTCCTCGATGGTCCCGCCGCCGAAGGCGTCCTGGGCGACGAGCGCGTCCACGTACTCCCGTCCCGCCGGCTCCAACCGCAGGACGGCGTGGCTCGCGGCGGTGGTCGCGTCCCGCCAGAAGCGCTGCAGCGGCGCCTGCTGGTCGTGCGACGAGGTGCCGGACAGCCGGAGCACGTCCTGGACGGTGTCGGCGAGCAGGTCGGCGACGACGGCGTGGTGCAGCGCGAGCCGCGCCGTGCCGGGGCCCGGCGCGACGCCCCGGTCGGCCGCCGTCGCGGCCTCCTCCAGCAGCAGCCCCGCGGCCTCGGTCCGCGCGAGACCGCGGGCGAGCGCGGTCTGCGCCGCGGCGTCGTTCCCGGCCAGTACCCGGTGGCCGGGGCCGCTCGCGCGCCGGCGCGTCAGGTCGGCCCCGAAGGCCCGCAGCGCCCCGCGCGCCGCGCCGAGCACCGGACCCGCGAACGTCAGTCCGCTCACGGCGCGCAGCGGGACGGCGGAGGTGCGGGGCGCGCCCTCGGGGGGCGTGCCGGCCAGCAGCGCGCCGCGCGGGAAGGAGTACTCCTTCGGCACGAAGGCGTCGTCGATGCGCAGGCTGTCGCTTCCGGTGGCCCGCATGCCGACCGTGAACCAGCTGTCCTCGACGGTGTACGCGGACCGGGGCAGCAGCAGGAAGCGCACCTCGTGCCCGTCGTCGCCGGCCGGCACCGGGCAGGCGACCAGGGCCCAGTCGGAGAAGTGGATGCCGCTCACGTACTGCCAGACGCCGCGTACCCGCCAGCCGTCGCCCTCCTCCGTGGCGGTGCCGCTCGCCACCAGGCCGCAGGCGATGAAGGTGTCCGGCGTCCGCTGCCACAGGGCCCGCTGTCCGGCCTCGGGCAGATAGGTGGCCATCCGGCCGAGCGAGGCGACGACCGACGCCACCCAGGCGGCGGACGGATCGCCCTCGGCGGTGTGCGCCGCCGCCCGCACACAGTCCACGAAGGTCCCCTCGGTGCCGCCCCAGCGGGCGGGCACGAAGTGGCGGGGGAACCCGGCCTCGACGATGGCGTCCGCCACCTCCGGCGTCAGCCGCCGGGCCGTCTCCGACTTCAGCGCGTGCGGTGCGGCGGTTTCCGCCAGCCGGCGTCCCGCAGCGACCAGACCGTCCTCGTTACCCGGCATCAGCGCATCGGTGTCCTCTCCAGCAGTTCCGTGCTCCGGAGATCCGATCGTCGGTCCGCGCTCTGGAAACCATCTGGAACACGGCTCCAACCGGCGCCGCCCCGGGCCCGCGCGGCCGGGGCCGGCGTTCAGCGC
>NZ_MUMF01000676.1 GCF_002155905.1 Streptomyces tricolor
CGCCCGCGCGGGCGCACTCCAGCGTGGCCTCCATGAGGTTGTCGGTGCCCTTGGCGGCCTCCTTCAGCCGTTCCAGCGCCTTGCAGGGCCGCGGGTGGTTGAAGGGCGGCTGGTAGCGGGTGTCCCGCCAGTGCCGGAGGGACTCGATCACCCGGTTCTCGACGGCCGGGTCCACCGTCTGGATCGCGGTGTCCAGGTCGGCCGTGAGCGGGTTCGGCTCGGTGCCCTCGAAGATGTTGACGCCGACGATCTTCTCCTCGCCGGACTCGATCCGGGCCCGGCGCTCGGCGTGCGAGGCGACCAGCTGCGACTTCAGGTAGCCGGACTCCACGGCGGCCATCGCGCCGCCCATCTCCTCGATGCGGTCCATCTCCGCGAGGGCGTCCGCGACCAGCTGGTCCACCTTCGCCTCGATCACCTTCGAGCCCTCGAAGATGTCCTCGTACTCCAGCAGGTCGCTCTCGTAGGCGAGCACCTGCTGGATGCGCAGGCTCCACTGCTGGTCCCAGGGCCGGGGCAGGCCCAGGGCCTCGTTCCAGGCGGGCAGCTGCACGGCACGTGCGCGTGCGTCCTTCGACAGGGTCACGGCCAGCATCTCCAGCACGATCCGCTGGACGTTGTTCTCCGGCTGCGCCTCGGTCAGGCCGAGGGAGTTGACCTGGACGCCGTACCGGAAGCGGCGCTGCTTGGGGTTCTCGATGCCGTACCGCTCGCGCGTGACCTTGTCCCAGATGCGGCCGAACGCCCGCATCTTGCACATCTCCTCGATGAAGCGGACGCCCGCGTTCACGAAGAAGGAGATCCGGGCGACCACGTCGCCCATGCGCTCCTGCGGCACCTGGCCGGAGTCGCGCACCGCGTCCAGGACGGCGATCGCGGTGGACATCGCGTACGCGATCTCCTGCACCGGTGTGGCCCCGGCCTCCTGCAGGTGGTAGCTGCAGATGTTGATCGGGTTCCACTTCGGGATGTGGGAGACCGTGTACGCGATCATGTCCGTCGTCAGCCGGAGCGAGGGACCCGGCGGGAAGACGTGCGTCCCGCGGGACAGGTACTCCTTGACGATGTCGTTCTGGGTCGTCCCCTGGAGCTGGGTGATGTCCGCGCCCTGCTCCTCCGCGACGACCTGATAGAGCGCCAGCAGCCACATGGCCGTGGCGTTGATGGTCATCGAGGTGTTCATCTGCTCCAGGGGGATGTCCTGGAACAGCCGGCGCATGTCACCGAGGTGCGCGACGGGCACGCCCACCCGGCCCACCTCGCCGCGGGCGAGGATGTGGTCGGGGTCGTAGCCGGTCTGCGTCGGCAGGTCGAACGCCACCGACAGACCCGTCTGGCCCTTGGCGAGGTTGCGCCGGTACAGCTCGTTGGACGCCTCGGCCGTCGAGTGGCCGGCATACGTCCGCATGAGCCACGGACGGTCCTTCTGACGCTCTGTCATCTATGACTCTCCGGTGCCTCAGACGTTCCGGAAGCGGTTGATGGCGTCGATGTGCCGCGCGCGCATCTCCTCGTCGCGGACGCCGAGGCCCTCCTCGGGCGCGAGGCACAGCACGCCGACCTTGCCCTGGTGCAGGTTCCGGTGGACGTCGTACGCCGCCTGGCCGGTCTCCTCCAGGGAGTACGTCTTCGACAGCGTCGGGTGGATCTTGCCCTTGGCGATCAGGCGGTTGGCCTCGTACGCCTCGCGGTAGTTGGCGAAGTGCGAGCCGATGATCCGCTTCAGCGACATCCACAGGTAGCGGTTGTCGTACTCGTGCATGTAGCCCGAGGTCGAGGCGCAGGTGGTGATGGTGCCGCCCTTGCGGGTGACGTAGACCGAGGCGCCGAAGGTCTCGCGGCCGGGGTGCTCGAAGACGATGTCGATGTCCTCGCCGCCGGTGAGTTCGCGGATGCGCTTGCCGAAGCGCTTCCACTCCTTGGGGTCCTGGGTGTGCTCGTCCTTCCAGAACTTGTAGCCCTCGGCGTTGCGGTCGATGATCGCCTCGGCGCCCATCGAGCGGCAGATCTCCGCCTTCTGGGGCGAGGAGACGACACAGATCGGATTGGCACCGCCCGCGAGCGCGAACTGCGTGGCGTAGCTGCCGAGTCCGCCGCTCGCGCCCCAGATCAGCACGTTGTCGCCCTGCTTCATGGCGGCGCCGTTGCGGGAGACCAGCTGGCGGTAGGCGGTGGAGTTCACCAGGCCCGGGGCCGCGGCCTCCTCCCAGGTGAGGTGCTTCGGCTTCGGCATCAGCTGGTTCGTCTTGACCAGCGCGATCTCCGCGAGGCCGCCGAAGTTGGTCTCGAAGCCCCAGATGCGCTGCTCCGGGTCGAGCATGGTGTCGTCGTGGCCGTCGGGCGACTCCAGCTCGACGCTCAGGCAGTGCGCGACGACCTCGTCACCGGGCTGCCAGGCGTTGACGCCGGGGCCGGTGCGCAGCACGACGCCCGCGAGGTCGGAGCCGATGATGTGGTACGGCAGGTCGTGGCGCTTGGTCAGCGGCGACAGCTTGCCGTAGCGCTCCAGGAAGGCGAACGTCGACACCGGCTCGAAGATCGAGGTCCACACCGAGTTGTAGTTCACCGAGGAGGCCATGACGGCCACCAGGGCCTCGCCCGGGCCGAGTTCGGGCACGGGCACCTCGTCGAGGTGGATCGACTTGCGCGGGTCCTTGTCGCGGGTCTCCAGGCCCGCGAACATCTCCGTCTCGTCCTTGTGCACGGTGATCGCGCGGTACGACTCGGGGAGCGGAATGGCGGCGAAGTCGGCGGACGTGGCGTCCTTCGACTGGATCGCGTCCAGGATGTCCTTCACGGTCACGGTGTTGCCTCCGGCGGTGAGCGCCCTGAGGGAGGGGCGCTGGGGGATCGTCGGTGCTGCGATGAGTGCTGCTGAGGGTTTTCGAGGGTGGGCCGTCGGTTCGGCTCGGTGGTGCTTCGGCAGCGCTTTGTGGCGCGAGAGGGTGCCTGTGACGCAGGCGTCCGGGCGCGCAGGCCGTGGGCTTGCGGGGACAGCCGGCGAGCGAACGGTCTCTGCTCGCCGGCCGCCCGGACTCCCTCAACGTATGACACCGCGTGTCAGGTGGCAAGGCACTGAGTGCCAAAAATTGCTCTCAGATGAAATCTTTACGTAACAGATGAGCGATGATCGATCAGGTCCCTCAGACCTCGATCAGAAGGCGGGCAAGCGAAACGGGCGGTGGGCGNNCGCCCACCGCCCGTTTCGCTCGCCCACGTCGTCGCGGCCGGACCGCTCAGGAGCGTTCCTTCAACGCCTGCTCGATGGTGCGCATCACCTCGTCCAGCGGGGCATCGGTCCGGGCCACCGTCACCAGGACCTCCCCCTGCGCGGCGGCGGTGGCGGCCTGCGGGGGCCGCGGAGCGCTCTCGCGGCCGGCCCCGATCCCGGTGCCGAAGGTCTTGCGCACGATCGCGAAGGCGTGGTCCAGCTGGGCCTCCACGTCCCCCTGGCCGCCCGCCCGCAGCCAGCGCCGCAGGACGTGGTTGTGGGCGGTGACCACCGCCGAGGCGGCGACCTCGGCCAGCAGCGGATCGTCGTTGGCGTCGTCGGCGTGCGCGTGCTCGTCGAAGTGGCCGAGCAGATAGCGCGTGAACAGGCGCTCGTAGCGGGCGACGGAGGCGATCTCGGCCTCGCGCAGGGTGGGCACCTCGCGCGTGAGCTTGTAGCGGGCGACCGAGATCTCCGGCCGGGCCGCGTACATCTTCATGACCTCTTTGATGCCCCGGCAGACGGTGTCGAGCGGGTGCTCGTGCGCGGGGGCGGCGTTGAGGACCGCCTCCGCCCGGACCAGCGTGTCGTCGTGGTCGGGGAAGATCGCCTCTTCCTTGGAGCGGAAGTGGCGGAAGAAGGTGCGCCGGGCGACCCCGGCGGCGGCGGCGATCTCGTCGACGGTGGTGGCTTCGTACCCCTTGGTCGCGAACAGCTCCATGGCTGCTGCCGCCAGTTCTCGGCGCATTTTGAGCCGCTGGGCGGCGGCGCGACTGCCTGCGGCACTTTCCGGCGCGTCGGGCGTAGCTGGTGTACGTGAGGACTTGGCGGGCTGGGACATGACCCGAACGTACTGCATGCGCACCGGTTGATGCGCAGGTCCGGGGTGTCCCCCGCCCCCGGAGGGCGGGGGAGTGCCGGGCCGGGCGGACCGGGGAGAACCGCCCGGGTCGAGCAGTCCGCCCCAGTCCTGCTGCGTCCGGAACCAGTCGCCGACGCCGTCAGCGGCGGGCATACTCGCGGAAGCCACGGCCGGTCTTGCGGCCGAGGCAGCCCGCGGCCACCAGGTGCTCCAGCAGCGGCGCCGGAGCGAGGCCCGGCTCGCGGAACTCGCGGTGCAGCACCTTCTCGATGGCCAGCGAGACGTCCAGGCCGACCACGTCCAGCAGTTCGAACGGGCCCATCGGGTAGCCGCCGCCGAGCTTCATCGCCGCGTCGATGTCGTCCAGGGACGCGTAGTGCTCCTGCACCATCTTGATCGCGTTGTTCAGGTACGGGAAGAGCAGCGCGTTGACGATGAAGCCCGCCCGGTCGCCGCAGTCCACCGGGTGCTTCCTGATCCGCCCGCAGACCTCGCGGACCGTCGCGTGCACGTCGTCGGCGGTCAGCACCGTGCGGACCACCTCGACCAGCTTCATCGCCGGCGCGGGGTTGAAGAAGTGCATGCCGATCACGTCCTGCGGGCGCGAGGTGGCGCGGGCGCAGGCGACGACGGGCAGTGACGAGGTGGTGGTGGCCAGCACCGCGCCCGGCTTGCACACCTTGTCCAGGGTGGCGAACAGCTGCCGCTTGATCTCCAGGTCCTCGGCGATCGCCTCGACGGCGAGGTCGACCTCGGCGAAGGCGTCGTAGGAGCCCGCCGGGGTGATGCGCTCCAGGATCTGCGCGGCGGCCTCGGCGGTCAGCCGGCCCTTGTCGACGGAGCGGGTGAGCGACGTGCCGATACGGGCCTTGGCGGCCTGCGCCTTCTCCTCGCTGCGGGCGGCGAGGACGACGTCGTAGCCGGCCTTGGCGAACACCTCGGCGATGCCGGAGGCCATGGTGCCGGAGCCGGCGACACCGACCGAGCGGACCTCGCGGCCCGGCGCGAGCGCGCCGTCGGCCGCGGGGGTCAGCGCGTCCGGCACCACGGCGCTGCTGCCCGGCGCCTCGTACGTGTAGAAGCCGCGCCCGGACTTGCGGCCGGTCAGGCCCGCCTCGCTGAGCTGCTTGAGGATCGGGGCGGGCGCGTGCAGCCGGTCGCGGGACTCGGCGTACATCGCCTCCAGGACGGTGCGCGCGGTGTCGATGCCGATCAGGTCCAGCAGGGCGAGCGGCCCCATCGGCAGGCCGCAGCCGAGCCGCATCGCGGCGTCGATGTCCTCGCGGGAGGCGTACTTGGCCTCGTACATCGCGGCGGCCTGGTTGAGGTAGCCGAACAGCAGCCCGTCGGCGACGAAGCCGGGCCGGTCGCCGACCGCCACCGGCTCCTTGCCCAGCTCGATCGCGAGATCGGTCACGGCGGCGACGGCCTGCGGCGCGGTCAGCACCGAGGAGACGACCTCCACCAGCTTCATGGCCGGCGCGGGGTTGAAGAAGTGCAGGCCGAGCACGCGCTCGGGGCGGGCCGAGTCGGCCGCCAGCCGGGTCACGGACAGCGCGTTGGTGCCGGTCGCCAGGATGGTCTCGGGGCGGACGATGCCGTCCAGCGCGCGGAAGATCTGCTGCTTGATCTCGTACGACTCCGGGGCCACCTCGATGACGAGGTCGGCGTCGGCCGCCGCGGCGAGGTCGGTGGCGGTGCGCACCCGGCCCAGCGCCCCGGCGCGCTCCTCCTCGGTGAGCCGGCCGCGCTCCACGGCGCGGGCGGTGGCGGCCTCCACGGCGGCGAGCGCCTTCGCGGTCTGGGCCTCGCTGAGGTCGATGCCGATCACCTCGCGGCCGGCCTTCGCGAGGACCTCGGTGATGCCGGTGCCCATCGTGCCGAGGCCGACGACGGCGATCGTCTTCAGCGGGGACGGAGAGGGGCCGGACTGGGGGGACAGGGGAGTGGCCATCGCGGGACTCCAGGAATGAGGGTGACGACGAGGAGCGCGCCGGGTGCGCCCGAGGGCGCACCGCGGTGCGAGGAGAGTGCGGGTGTTGCCGGGCTGCGAGCGCACACGCCCGGTGCCGCCGGTGCCACGGGCGTGCACACGCCCGGGAGTGGCGGAACGTCCGACCGGCTCTGTCCCGAAGCCGGGTCGTACTGCGGTACACACGGCGTACCGAACCGACAGATGCTCGCTCGCGACGGCCGCGTCACCAAACCGTCGCCAGCGGAAGTGCGAGAGGGTTACTCGCTCGTATGAGCTTAACCGGCGGGTAACGAGCGCGCCAGCCCTCCGGCGGAAACCGACTTTGTGATGTACCTCCCTCACCGGCCGCGACCCGCCTACGCTGGACCTCGTGGACGAAGAGTTGCGATCGCTCACGGAACGCTTACGGCAGGAGGCGGCCGGCTCGGCCGGGTTCGACCGCCTGCTGACCACCGAGGACCACGACGAACTGGCGGAGGTGCTCACCGCGCCCGGACAGCCGCTGTGGGCCAGGGAACTGGCCGCGTTCCGGCTCGGCCGCGCGGGCGACCGGCGCGCCTTCGAGTCCCTGGTGCTGCTGCTCAACCACCGCGACCCGCCGCGCTGCGCGTCCGCCGCGCACGCCCTCGCCCGGCTCGGCGACCCGCGCACCGCCCGGGCCGCCGCCGCCCTCGCCACCAACGAACTCCGCGTCGCCTACGCCCTGCACCCGGTACGGCTGCTGGTCGCCCTGCGCGCCCCCGAGTCCGTGCCCGCGCTGATCACCACCCTGGAGCGGCGGCTGCGCCCGCACGACCCCTACCGGCGGGTGGCCCTGGCCTGCGTGGAGGGCCTGGGCGCACTCGGCGACGCCCGCGCCCGGCGGGTGCTGAGCGAGGCCCTCGCACACCCCGCGCTCGCCGAGGCGGCGGTGCACGCGCTGGCCCGGATCCCGCAGCAGCAGCCCCGCTGACCGACGCCCGGTCAGCCGCCCAGCGTGCGCGCGTACCGCACCTCGGGCACCGGCACGCCGGCCACCTCGAAGGGCTCCTCGGCCCCGTCGGGCCGGAACCCGGCACGCTCGTAGAAGCGGCGGGCGGGGGCGTTGCCCTTCAGGACCCACAGCAGCATCCGGGGACTCGCCGGGCACCGCTCGACCGACGCGGCCAGCAACGCCCGCCCGATCCCGCCGCCGAAGTGGGCCGGGTCGACGTAGAGCGCGTACAGCTCGGCGTCCCCGGTGCGGGTGCCGCCGTCCCGGTACGGCCCGAACGCCGCCCAGCCGAGCACCGTGCCGTCCCGCTCGGCGACCAGGTTCACCACCGAGCCGTCGCCCTGCCCGAACCCGGCCCGCCGCCGCTCGGCGTCCGCCGTGACGCTGAGCCCGTCGAGGTACGGCTGCGGCATGAGCCCCCGGTAGGCGTGCTGCCAGCCGCGGATCCGGATCTCGGAGACGCGGTCGCAGTCGGCGCGCCGCATCTCCCGGACCGTGAGGGCGCTCACGCGGCCACCACCGCGAGCGCCTCGACCTCCAGCAGGAACTCCGGCGCGACCAGCGCGGCCACCTGCACCGCGGAGGAGGCGGGCAGGCGGTCGTCGGGTATGTGGGCGGCGCGGGCTGCGCGGACCGCCGGCATGTGGGCCATGTCCGTCACGAAGTAGGTCAGCTTCACGACGTCCGCGAAACCGGCGCCCGCGGCGGCCAGGCAGCGCCGCAGGTTCTCGAACACCTGCCGGGCCTGGGCCGC
>NZ_MUMF01000677.1 GCF_002155905.1 Streptomyces tricolor
AACGCCGGCTCGCTGGACCGGCGCCTGCTCCAGAAGTACGGCAAGGCGACCCCGGAGGCGCTGGTCGAGTCGGCGCTGTGGGAGGCGTCCCTCTTCGAGGAGCACGACTTCCGCGACATCAAGATCTCCGTCAAGCACAACGACCCGGTCGTGATGATCGAGGCCTACCGGCAGCTCGCCGAGCAGTGCGACTACCCGCTGCACCTGGGCGTGACGGAGGCCGGCCCCGCCTTCCAGGGCACGATCAAGTCGGCCGTCGCCTTCGGGGCGTTGCTCTCGCGCGGCATCGGGGACACCGTCCGCGTGTCGCTGAGCGCCCCGCCGGCCGAGGAGGTCAAGGTCGGCATCCAGATCCTGGAGTCGCTGGGACTGCGGCAGCGGCGCCTGGAGATCGTCTCCTGTCCGTCCTGCGGCCGGGCGCAGGTGGACGTGTACAAGCTCGCCGAGGAGGTCACGGCGGGCCTGGACGGCATGGACGTACCGCTCAGGGTCGCGGTGATGGGGTGTGTGGTCAACGGTCCGGGCGAGGCCCGGGAGGCGGACCTCGGGGTGGCCTCGGGCAACGGCAAGGGCCAGATCTTCGTCAAGGGCGAGGTCGTCAAGACCGTCCCCGAGTCCAAGATCGTCGAGACCCTCATCGAGGAGGCCATGAGGCTGGCCGAGCGGAAGAGCCCCGCAGAGCAAGTGAGTTGAGGCAAGGCACAAACCGAGAGGGGGCCCGAGCGTGACCATTCTGGAGAACATCCGGGGACCACGCGACCTGAAGGCGCTGTCCGAGGCGGAACTCGGTGAACTGTCCGAGGAGATACGTGAGTTCCTGGTGCACGCGGTGTCGCGGACCGGCGGCCACCTCGGGCCCAACCTGGGCGTGGTGGAACTCTCCGTCGCGCTCCACCGCGTCTTCGAGTCGCCGGTCGACCGGATCCTGTGGGACACCGGCCACCAGGCGTACGTCCACAAGCTGCTGACCGGCCGTCAGGACTTCTCCAAGCTGCGCGGCAAGGGCGGCCTGTCCGGCTATCCCTCGCGCGAGGAGTCCGAGCACGACGTCATCGAGAACAGCCACGCCTCCACCGCGCTCGGCTGGGCCGACGGCCTGGCCAAGGCCAACCAGGTGCGGGGGGAGAAGGGGCATGTGGTCGCGGTCATCGGCGACGGCGCGCTGACCGGCGGCATGGCCTGGGAGGCGCTGAACAACATCGCCGCGGCCAGGGACCGACCGCTGATCATCGTCGTCAACGACAACGAGCGGTCGTACGCCCCCACCATCGGCGGCCTCGCCAACCACCTGGCCACCCTGCGCACCACCGACGGCTACGAGAAGGTGCTCGCCTGGGGCAAGGACGTGCTCCAGCGCACCCCGGTCGTCGGCCACACGCTCTACGAGTCCCTGCACGGCGCGAAGAAGGGATTCAAGGACGCCTTCGCCCCGCAGGGCATGTTCGAGGACCTGGGCCTGAAGTACCTCGGCCCGATCGACGGCCACGACATCAAGGCCGTCGAGTCCGCGCTGCGCCGCGCGAAACGCTTCCACGGCCCCGTCCTGGTCCACTGCCTGACCGTGAAGGGCCGCGGCTACGAGCCCGCCCTCGCGCACGAGGAGGACCACTTCCACACCGTCGGCGTGATGGACCCGCTCACCTGCGAGCCGCTCGCCCCGTCCAACGGGCCCTCCTGGACCTCGGTGTTCGGCGAGGAGATCGTCAGGATCGGCGAGGAGCGCGAGGACGTCGTGGCGATCACCGCGGCGATGCTCCACCCGGTCGGGCTCGGGAAGTTCGCCGAGCGCTTCCCGGACCGGGTGTGGGACGTGGGCATCGCCGAGCAGCACGCGGCCGTGTCCGCGGCCGGCCTCGCGACCGGCGGGCTGCACCCGGTCGTCGCCGTCTACGCCACCTTCCTCAACCGGGCCTTCGACCAGCTGCTGATGGACGTCGCCCTGCACCGCTGCGGCGTCACCTTCGTCCTGGACCGGGCCGGCGTCACCGGCACCGACGGGCCCTCCCACAACGGCATGTGGGACATGTCGGTCCTCCAGGTCGTGCCCGGGCTCAGGATCGCCGCCCCGCGCGACGCCGACCAGCTGCGCGCACAGCTGCGCGAGGCGGTCGCCGTGGACGACGCGCCCACCCTGGTCCGCTTCCCGAAGGAGTCGGTCGGCCCGTGCGTCCCGGCCCTCGACCGGGTCGGAGGCATGGACGTCCTGCACCGCGCCGAAAGCCCCGAGGTGCTGCTGGTGGCCGTCGGGGTGATGGCCTCCGTGTGCCTCCAGGCCGCCGAGCTGCTCGACGCCCGCGGCATCGGCTGCACGGTGGTCGACCCGCGCTGGGTCAAGCCCGTCGACCCCGCGTTGCCCGGTCTCGCCGCCCGGCACCGGCTGGTGGCCGTGGTCGAGGACAACAGCCGTGCCGCGGGCGTGGGTTCGGCGGTGGCGCTGGCTCTCGGCGACGCCGACGTGGACGTGCCGGTACGGCGGTTCGGCATCCCCGAGCAGTTCCTCGCGCACGCCAAGCGCAGCGAGGTGCTGGCCGACATCGGCCTCACGCCCGTCGAGATCGCCGGGCGGATCAGCGCGAGCCTGGCCGTCCAGGAGGCGGGCAGCGCAGTCAAGGAGAGTGAATGACCACCGAGTTCGACCTCGGCGCCCTGCTCGCCGAGCGCGGATCCGAACGCTACGAGCTGCACGCCAGGCACCTCAACCCGCAGCTCCCGCGCATGCTGCACACCATCGGCTTCGACAAGGTCTACGAACGTGCCGAGGGGGCGCACTTCTTCGACGCGGAGGGCAACGACTACCTGGACATGCTCGCCGGGTTCGGGGTGATGGGCCTGGGCCGCCATCACCCGGTCGTCCGCAAGGCGCTGCACGACGTCCTGGACCTGGACCTCGCCGACCTCACCCGCTTCGACTGCCAGCCGCTGCCCGGTCTGCTCGCCGAGCGGCTGCTGGCCCAGAGCCCCCACCTGGACCGGGTGTTCTTCGGCAACAGCGGCACCGAAGCGGTCGAGACGGCTTTGAAGTTCGCCCGGTACGCCACCGGCAAGCCGCGCGTCCTCTACTGCGACCACGCCTTCCACGGCCTGACCACCGGCTCGCTGTCGGTCAACGGCGAGCGCGGCTTCCGGGACGGGTTCGCCCCGCTGCTGCCCGACACCGCCGTACCCCTCGGCGATCTCGACGCCCTGGACCGCGAGTTGCGCAAGGGCGACGTGGCCGCGCTGATCGTGGAGCCGATCCAGGGCAAGGGCGTGCACGAGGCGCCGCCCGGCTATCTGCGGGCCGCGCAGGAACTGCTGCGGGGGCACAGGGCGCTGCTCATCGCCGACGAGGTGCAGACCGGCCTCGGCCGCACCGGCGACTTCTACGCCTACCAGCACGAGGACGGCGTCGAACCGGACCTGGTGTGCGTGGCCAAGGCCCTCTCCGGCGGCTATGTGCCGGTCGGCGCCACTCTCGGCAAGGAGTGGATCTTCAAGAAGGTCTACTCGTCCATGGACCGTGTGCTGGTGCACTCGGCGAGCTTCGGCGCCAACGCCCAGGCGATGGCGTGCGGCCTCGCCGTGCTGGCGGTCATGGAGAACGAGCAGATCGTGGCCGGTGTGCGCCGCACGGGCGAGCTGCTGAAGTCCCGGCTCACCGCGCTGATCGACAAGTACGAGATGCTCGCCGACGTCCGCGGCCGGGGCCTGATGATCGGCATCGAGTTCGGCAAGCCGTCCTCGCTGAAGCTGCGCAGCCGCTGGACCATGCTCCAGGCGGCCCGCAAGGGCCTGTTCGCGCAGATGGTCGTCGTACCGCTGCTCCAGAGGCACCGGATCCTCACCCAGGTCTCCGGCGACCATCTGGAGGTGATCAAGCTGATTCCGCCGCTGGTGGTCGACGAGGCCGACGTGAACCGGTTCGTGGACGCCTTCACCGCGGTGATGGACGACGCGCACAGCGGCGGCGGCCTGATGTGGGACTTCGGCAAGACCCTGATCAAGCAGGCGGTGGCCCACCGCTGAGTCGCGGGCCGGCCGGAGCGCAGGGGTCCTTTGCCTCAGAGGCAAGAAAATTGCCCGCTAGGCAAGATTCGGGCTGAATGGAGGCATGAACGCCTCAGACGCCGTGCCGCCGGCGGCTCCGGCTCCCGACGAGGGCCTGCCCACCGTCGCGCCGCAGCTGCGCTCCCTGCGCCGGCGCGCCGGCCTCACC
>NZ_MUMF01000068.1 GCF_002155905.1 Streptomyces tricolor
GCCGCCGGCGCACGAGCCCGCCGCACCCGCGGATGGCACCGGCACACGGCGCCGCGTCTCCGTCACGGCCGCCGCCGTGGCGATCGGCGTCGCGCTGGGCGGGGCCTGGGCGCTGTACGAAAGCGTCGGCGACGGGGGCCGCACCGAGGCCGAGGCCCGCGCGACGCCGATCGCCGGCCCGAGCGGTCACGGCACACCCGCGCCCCCGTCCTCGTCGGCGCCCGCCCCGAAGTCCCCGGCGGCCACGGCCTACGCACCCCTCTTCCAGGACCGCCCGCTGACGATCGCGCCACCGAACGGCTCGGTGACCACCGTCGACCTGGATGCCCCGAAGGTGAACCCGAGTGGTGAGATCGGCGACGACGCGGCGGAGATCCAGTACATCTACCAGTACCTGACCTTCCGCACCGCCACCGCCAAGAGCCCCGGCACCACACCGGAGGCATGCCGCAGGGCCGTCGACAGCGCCCCGCTCCCCGCGGAGCTGTCCAACGACGCCCTGGACCGCGGCCAGGCCCTCAAGAAGGGCGACACGCTGTGCACGGTCACCTCCGAGGGCAACCTCGCCCTCCTCCGCCTCACCCACGTCACCGACTCCGGCGAGACCTCCTTCGACCCTCCTGGCTACAGGGGCCTGCTCACGGTCTGGAAGACGCGCGCCGACTAGGAACCCGCCCGGCCGGCGCGAGGCGTCGGCCGGTTCCGCGGCGGCTGCGCGAGTGCGCGTGCTGTACCTGAGGCCGTGGAGCACCACGGGACGCCAGGCTTTCCCGCCGAGCGGTCGTGCGCGTCTGGGCCGGGCCCGAGCGGGCGGCACACCCCGCGGTGCCCCGCTCAGACGGCGGCCCGGGGCTGTGCCGGGCCGAGGTGGCGTACGGCGGTCCGCGCGGCGTGCGGGGCCAGCAGGCCCTGGAGTTCCTCCGCCGCGACCTTCAGCAGGCCGCCGTCGCGGTCGGCGTGCAGGGTCTCCAGGACGAAGGCGACCTGGGTGGAGTCCTCGGTGACGCGGGTGCGGTGGGCGTCGCGGTGGTTCCAGTGGCGGGTCAGGACTCCGGTGGTGTCCGCGTAGATGATCTCGCCGGGCCTGGGGTGCTCGACGGTGCCGGGTTCGCCGAGCGGGGTGAAGGACTCGGTGCCGTCCGCGGGCCGGATGTCGATGTCGCCGGTGACCCGGTCCAGGTCGAAGGCGCCGGCGGGCAGACCGTGCCGTACGGACACGGCGTTGTAGGAGTCCACGGCCGGGTTGATGCGCGGCAGGGTCCCCTTCTTCGCCATGCGGCGGCCGAGGGCGTCGACGCTGGGGCGGATGCGGCGGGGGTTGGTGCCGAAGGACCGGTAGGCGGTGTGCCAGGCCTCGATGCGGGGGTCGGTCTCGTCGGCGGGCCGCCAGCTGCCGTCGGCGAGCCGCTGTTCCAGCTCCTCCAGGGCGGCGGCGGTGTGCGGCCAGGGTTCGTGCCCGCGCAGGCCGGTGGCGGTGACGAGCGCGATGAGCGTGCCGGGGAAGGCGGCTGCGACGGCGGGGGAGAGGCGGAAGGCGGGCATGGTGGGATTCCGTTTCCTCTGGGCGTGCGGGTGTGCGGGTGAGGGCCGGGGGAGCGTGGTCAGGGCTGCCAGGGGCCGATGCGGTCCAGGCGGCGGCGCTGCTGACGTGCGGCGGACCGGTCGAGGCCCTGGCCGCGCGCGTCGAGGCGGTCGGCGACGGCGCCGCGCTGCTCGACGGGTTTGTGGTCGTCGTACTTGAACGTGGCCCGTACGTCGGTGACCTCCAGGCGCAGGCCGCGGATGCCCGGGAGCATCCGGCCGTACGGCGGCCGGTCCACGGCGACGGGGGCGTGGTCGCCGGCGGGCTGGAAGTGGGCGAGCTGGCGGCGCAGCAGCTCGGCCTTGGCCTCGGGGTCGTCGACGACGTGGGCGCGGCAGACGAACTGGACGGCCGTGTAGTAGCTGGTGGGGACGCCGTCCGTCGGCGAGGTGCCGGCCTTGGCGCGCCAGGGGCCCGGGACGAAGGCGTAGTCGCCGAAGACGGTGAAGACGACGTTCGGATCGTGCTCGATCGCCTTCCAGGCCGGGTTGGGCCGGGCGAGGTGGATCAGGAGGTGGTCGCCGTCGCCGGTGAAGGGGGTGGGGACGGTGACGGGCGGCTCGCCGGGCGGGCCGTTGACGCTCAGCAGGCCGAAGTCGTGGCCCTCGGCGATCCACGTCCGCCACTCGGCCGCGTCCAGGCAGGCGTCCCAGGGCTGGATGAACATGCTGATCTCCTGCGTGCGGTAGGGGTGGGTCCGGCTCAGGTCAGGGCGAGGAGGCTGACGGCGACGGCGGCCGTGCCCAGGCCGACCAGCTGGCCGCGGTGGACGCGCTCGGCGAGCACGCCGCGTGCGAGCAGGACCGTGCCGGCCGGGTACAGCGCGGTGATCACGGCCACGACGGCGAGGTCCCCGCTCCGGGCGGCCAGCAGGAACAGCAGGTTCGCCACCGAGTCCAGCGCGCCCGCGGCGGCGCTCGTGGCGTACGCGGGCCGCTCGGGGCCGAGCCGGCGGCGCAGCAGCCCGGCCGCGGCCAGGGTGACGGCCGAGGACACCGCCCGGCCGATGATCAGCGGGGCCACGCCGCTGTCGGACGGGGCTTGGTGCAGGAAGACCAGCTGGAGGGCGATGGCGGCGCCGGCGCCGAGGGCCAGCAGCAGCGCCGTGCCCGAGGGGCGCGCCGAGCCCGCCCCGTGTCCGGCGCTGACCAGCACCACCGCCACCAGCGCGAGCGGCAGGCCGATCATCCCGGCGGCGGCCAGGTGCTCGCCCTGCAGCAGTCCGACGGCGACGGGCAGCGCGGCGGAGACCAGCGCGGTCACGGGCGACAGCACGTTCATCGGGCCGATCGCCAGCGTGCGGTAGAGCAGGGCGAACGCGGCGGCCGAGGCGACTCCGGAGGCCGCGCCCCAGCCGAGGGCGCCGGTGTCGAACGAGGCGCCGAGGAACGGCCACAGCAGCAGCTCGACCGCGAGCGAGGCCGGCGCCGCGACCATCACCGTCCGCAGCACATGGGCCTTGCGGGCGCCGAGGCCGCCGAGGAAGTCGGCGCATCCGTAGGCGAGGGAACTGCCCAGCGCCAGCAGCAGAGCGATCACGGTCCATCCCTTACAATTCAGTGGAACGACCGAACCGTACAACAAACCGACCGCCCGGTGTCAACCGAACGACCGCACGGTGCATTGCGGTGGTCCACTCGCGAGGATGTGATCGGATGGCCGAGACGGCCGCGGCCCTGCAGGCGCTCGCCCGCAACGTCAGGGCGGCCCGCACCCGCGCCGGACTGTCCCTGGACGAACTCGGCCGGCGCGCCCAGGTCAGCAAGGGCGCCCTGGTCGCACTGGAGAAGGCCCAGGGCAACCCCAACTTCGCCACTCTGGTCCGGCTGGCCGACACCCTCGGCGTCTCGGTGTCCGCGCTGACGGAGGGGCCGGCCGAGGGCCGCGTCCGCGTGGTCTCCGCCGACGCCGTGGAGCCCCTGTGGTCCGGGGCCCGGGGCGGTACGGCCCGGCTCATGCTGACCACGACCGGACCGGCCCCCGTCGAGGTCTGGCGCTGGCGGCTGGAACCGGGGGAGGAGTACCCCAGCCACCCGCACCAGGCCGGGGTCGTGGAGACCGTCAGCGTCACCGCCGGCCGGATGACCCTGGTCGTCGACGGCACGGAGCACACCGTCGAAGCCGGGCAGACGGCCGCCTTCGACGGTGACGCCCCGCACACCTACCGCGGCGCGGGCACCGCGACCTGCCACCTGGTCATGACGGTCCACCTGCCGCCCGGCCCCGCGTCCGCGCCCTGAGAGACCACCGGGCGTGTCGGCCGGCGGGCTCGGTGCCCGGCTCCTCGGCGGCCCGGGCCGGGAGGGTGAGGACGGCCAGGAAGGCGAGGACCGCCACCGCGGCGAAGAAGTAGAAGCCCCACGGGTGCCCGATCCCGGCCGTCACCAGGGCACCCGTGACCGACGGGCCGACGATGGAGCCGATCCGGCCGATGCCGGACGCCGAGCCGAGGGCGGTGCCGCGGACGGAGGCCGGGTAGAAGTGCGTGACGTAGGCGTAGACGAGCACCTGCGCCGAGAAGACGAACACGCCGGTGAGGAAGACGACGGTGTCCAGCAGCAGATCGCTGTCCATCCGGACGCCGAGGCAGGCCAGCATCACCACCGAGGCCGCGAACCAGCCCAGCGTGGTCAGCTTGATGCCGCGCCGGTCGGCCACGAAGCCGCCCAGCACCAGGCCGGCCACGCCGCCGGCGTTGAGCACGAGCAGCTGGGTGACGGCCGTGGGCACGGGGTAGCCGGCGTCGTTCATCAGCTTGGGCAGCCAGGTGTTGAGGCCGTAGACCAGCAGCAGACCCATGAACGAGGCCACCCACACCCCGATGCCCGCGCGGAGACGGGCCGGCGTGAGCAGCTCGCCGAACGGCACGCGCCCGGAGCCGGTCGCCTCCCTGGCCCGTACGAACGCCTCCGACTCCGGCAGCCGGAACCACTGCACGACCGCGACGACCAGCCCGGCCGCACCGAGGACGTAGAAGAGGACCTCCCAGTCCTCCGTCACCCGCAGCGCCAGCAGCGAGGTGATCACCGCACCGGTGTGATAGCCGGTCATGGTCAGCGTGCTGGCGCGCGCCCGCCGGTGCGCCGGCATGTGCTCGGCCATCATCGTGAGGGACACCGGCATGCACGCGCCGAGCCCCAGACCGGCGACGAGGCGCAGTACGGCGAACACCGCGACGGAACCGGCGAGCGGCACCAGGAGGGTGAAGACCGAGAACAGCACGACCGAGCCGATGAGCAGCAGGCGCCGGCCGAGCCGGTCGGCCAGCGGACCGACCAGCACCGCGCCGATGGCGACGCCGACCAGCGACAGCGTGGCGACGGTGGTGGCGTCCCCCGCGGTCATGCCGAGGTGACGGGTTTTCAGCAGGGTCGGGATGATGGCGCCGAGGACGACGAGGTCGTAGCCCTCGAGCAGGACGGTGATCCAGCACAGGACCACCGTCCAGACGTCGCGTCCGGCGGCGGATGTCCCGGTCGGGGTGCCGGACGCGGGGGACGAGGCGACGGATGACATGACGACGGCCCCCGGCTTCAGAACGGGTACTCGGCGATGTCCGGCCGGACGGTGACCCACTGGGTCTCGGTGAACGCCTCCACGTTGGCGGCGGCTCCGCCGAACCGGGAACCCGTGCCGGACGCCTTGACCCCGCCGAACGGGGCGTTGGGCTCGTCACTGACGGTCTGTTCGTTGATGTGGACCTTCCCCGAGTCGATCCGGTCGGCGAGCCGCATCGCCGTACCGACGTCACCGAGGATGCTGACGGACAGCCCGTACTCGCAGTCGTTGACGATCCGCGCGGCCTCCTCCGGCGTGCCGAAGCCGATGACGGGAGCGACCGGGCCGAAGATCTCCTCGCGCCACGCCGGCATGTCGGTGGTGACCCCGGTCAGCACGGTGGCGCGGTACCCGGCGCCCACGATCTCGCCGCCCGCCACCAGCGTCGCGCCCGCCGCGACGCTCTCGGTGACGATGCCGTGCACCCGCTCCAGCTGCCGCCGGTCGATGATCGGGCCGAGGGCCACGTCCTCCCGGGCCGGATCGCCGACGGGCAGCGCCCGGGCCTTCTCCGCCAGCGCGGCGGTGTACTCGTCCAGCAGCGACTCGTGCACGATGTGCCGCCCGGTCGTCATGCAGATCTGCCCCTGGTGCAGATACGACCCGAACGCACCCGCCGAGGCCGCCTTGCGCACATCGGCCCCGGGCAGCACCACCAGGGCGTTGTTCCCGCCGAGTTCGAGGTGCGCCCGCTTCAGCAGCCGCCCGGCACGCTCGCCGATCGCCCGCCCCACCGGCGTGGACCCGGTGAAGGAGACGACCCGCACCTCGGGGGCCTCGACGACCGCCTGGCCGACCGAGCCGTCGCCGGGGAGCAGGTGCAGCACCCCGGGCGGCAGCCCGGCCTCCTCGAAGACCCGCGCGATGACGACACCGCCGCTCACCGCCGTACGCGGATCCGGCTTCAGCAGCACCGCGTTGCCCAGCGCCAGCGCGGGAGCCACCGAGCGCAGCCCCAGGATCAGCGGGAAGTTGAACGGCGCGATCACACTCACCACGCCGGCCGGGCGGCGGCGGGCGAACGACCAGCGCGGGTCCTCGGAGGTCAGCACCTCGCCCTGCGGATGCGTCGGCAGCGCCGCGCACTCGAAGCACTCGCCCAGCGCCAGGCGCACCTCGGACGCGGCCTTGGCCCGGACGGAGCCCGCCTCCCGCACCAGCCAGTCCTCGATCTCGGCGGCGTGCTCGGTGAACAGCTCGCCCGCGCGGCGCAGTACGGCCGCCCGTGCCTGCGGTGGCGTGGCGGCCCAGGCGCGCTGCGCCTCGGCGGCCCGGGCGGCGGCGCGACCGGCGTCCTCGGCCGTGGCCAGGCCCACCGTGCCGAGGTGCGCCCCGGTCGCCGGTTCGGTCACCGGCTGCTCGCGGCCGGCGTCCCGCCAGCCGTCGCCGAACAGCTTCTTGCTCCAGACGTCGCTGTCCAGGAGTGTCATCGGTTTCCCTTCCATGTAGCGGGACGTGGCGGAGGCGGAGCGGGCTCAGGACGGCGTGGTGAGCGCCGTGTCGACCTGGACGAGCCGGGGGCCGTCGGGGCGTTCGGCCAGTACGGCCCGCAGCTCCTCCACGCCGTCGACGTGCCGCGCGGGCACCCCGTAGCCCTGTGCGATGCGAGTGAAGTCCAGGCCCGGGATGTCCAGGCCCGGCGCGTCCGGCACACCGAGCAGACCGCCGAACCAGCGCAGCGCGCCGTACGTGCCGTTGCGCAGCAGCACCACGGTGAGCGGAACCCGGTGCCGCGCGGCCGTCCACAGGGCGGTGATGCCGTAGTTGGCCGACCCGTCCCCGATCACGCCCACGACCGGCCGGCCGGGCTGGGCCAGGGCGACCCCGACCGCGCCGGGCAGCCCGAACCCGAGGCCGCCGGCCGCCGGGAAGTAGTAGGAGCCGGGCCGGCGCAGGTCCATCTGACGCCACCACGCGGCATTGGTCGAGGTCGACTCCACCACGTACGCCGTGTCGGCGGGCTGCTCGTCCCGCAGGGCCGCGAAGACCTCCTCGGGATGCAGGCGCGGCCCGTCCACGGCGGGCGGAGCGGGCACCGGCCGGTAGCCGCCCGCGGTCGCGCCGGACGCACCGGTCGTGGCCGTCGCACCGGTCGTGGCCGTCGCACCGGTCGCGGCGAGCGTCTTCAGCAGCAGCTCGATCACCGCCGCGGGGTCGGCGACCAGCGCCTCGCCCATCGGTGCCCGCGCGGCGGCGGACGCGTCCTGTGTCACCTGGACCAGCCGGGTGCCCTCCGGCAGATACCGCCCGGGCAGGTACTCGTGGTAGCGGAACACCGGGGCGCCGAGCACCAGCACCAGGTCGTGGCCCTCGAAGGCCCGGCAGACCGGCTCGATACCGGCGGGCAGCACACCGCGGAACTGCGGATGGCGGTTGGGGAACGGCAGCCGGAAGAGCGAGGGCGCCGCCCACACCGGACCGCCGAGCCGCTCGGCCAGCCGTACCGCCTCCTCGAAGAGCCCGTCCGCGTCGATGTCACCGCCCAGGACCAGGGCGGGCCGGCGCGCCCCGGCCACCGCCTCGGCCAGCCGGCGCCCTTGCTCGCCGCCGGGCACCCCCGCCCGCTCGACACGCCGGTCCAGCACGGCCGGCGCGTTCTCCCCCGCGTCGGCCGCCCAGTCGTCGTACGGGACGGAGAGGTAGGCGGGCTGGCGCTGCAACCGTGCCTCGAAGACGGCCTGGGCCAGCGCGCGGGGCACGTCCTGCGCGCACGCCGGCTCCGCGGCCCAGCCGACGAGCGGCCGCATCAGCGCCGGGGCGTCGACGTTGGTGAGGTTGGCCTCCGGCCCGACGGCCGACCGCACCTGCTGCCCCGCCACGATCACCAGCGGCGTGCGCGAGGCCACGGCGTTGGTCAGCGCGCCCATCGCGTTGCCGGAGCCGGCGGCGGCGTGCAGATTGACCAGCGCGGGACGGCCGGTCGCCTGGGCGTAGCCGTCGGCCATGCCCACGACGGCGCCCTCGTGCAGGCCCAGGACGTAACGGAACCCGTCGGGCAGGTCCGCGAGGAAGGGCAGCTCGTTCGAACCGGGGTTGCCGAACACGGTGGTGAGCCCCTGGCGCCGCAGGAACTCATGGGAGATACGACGTACGGACGGCACAGGCGTTCCTCTCCGCAGTGACGCAGCACACAGTAGGGAGAGCGCGACCTGGCCACCAATAGATGTTGACGGGCTGCGATATAGAGTCGATCGATATGAGCAGCTTCGATCTCAACCTCGCCCGCGTCTTCGTGCTGCTCTACGAGACGGGCAGTGTCACGGCCACCGCCGAGACCCTCCACGTCACCCAGCCGACGGTCAGCTACAGCCTGGCCAAGCTGCGCCGCCACTTCGACGACGACCTCTTCCGCCGCACCGGCCGCGGCCTGACCCCGACCGCGGGCGCCCGCCGCCTCTACGAGCCCCTGCAACGCGCGCTGGCCGACATCGACGGAGCGATCCGCCAGGGCGACGACTTCGACCCCGCGACCATGGCGGGCCGTTTCACCCTCGCCCTGTCCGACCTCGGCGAGGTCACGTTCCTGCCGCGCCTGGTGGCGGCGGCCCGCGAGCGCGCGCCCCGGGTGTCCTTCACCATCCGCGCGCTGGACGTGGACGACGCCGAGGGCCAGCTGCGCCGCGGCGAACTCGACGCGTTCGTCGCCACCCCCGTCATGACCTCCCACCGCACCGTGCGCATCCCGCTCTTCCACGAGCGCTACGTCGGCATGGTCGCCGCCGACCACCCGCGCATCCACGGCCCGTCCGTCACCCCGGCCGAGCTGGCGGCCGAGCACCACGCCACGGTCTACGGCCCCAGCGGCCATGTCGTCCCCCGGTCCGTGCTCGCCGCGCACGGGCTGCTGGACCGCGTGGCCGTGGACGCCACCCGCTTCTCGATGCTGCCCTACCTGCTGGAACGCACCGACCTGATCGCGATCGTCCCCGAGTACGTGGGCGAGGTCTTCACCGCCTCCCACCGCCTGCGCCTGGTCCGGCTGCCGTTCGAGACCGAGCCGATCGAGGTCGCGCTCTACGCCCGGCACGAGGCGTCGCGCAGCCCCTCCCAGCGCTGGCTCGTCCAGTTCATGGCCGACGTGCTGGGGGAGCGGGTCAGCCAGGCCCAACTGCCGCCCACGGACGGCGGTTTCCGCACGTGACTCGCCGTCCGGCCGGGTACGCCGGCCGGACGGCGTGGGGCGCTTCCGCTCACTCCGCGGGATCGAGCACGACCGGCAGCTCCGCGAGGCCGCGGAAGGCCGGGAAGGGCACCTCCAGCCACCGCGGCCCCGCGGCGGGGTCGGCCAGGGCCATCCGGGGGAACCGGTCGAACAGGCGGGTGAGCGCCAGCTGCGTCTCCAGCCGGGCCAGCGGCGCGCCCAGGCAGTAGTGGCTGCCGTGCCCGAAGCCGAGATGGGCGTCCTGCGCGTTGCCCGGCCGCATCACGTCCAGCTCGTCGGGGGAGTCGAACTTCTGCGGATCGCGGTTGGCCGAACTGATGGCGATCTGGACCAGGGCACCCTTGGGGATCAGCGTCCCGCTGTACTCCACGTCCTCGGTCGCGTAGCGGAACGTCGCGCTCTCCACCGAGCCGTCGTAGCGCACCAGTTCCTCGACCGCCGCCCGGGTCAGCTCCGGGTTCTCCCGCAGGGCCCGCAGCTGCGCGGGATGGGACAGCAGGTGGTGGACGGCGTTGCCGATGAGGTACGCGGTCGTCTTGTGACCGGCGAACATCAGCAGGAACGCCGTGGAGACCAGTTCGTTCTCGGTGAGGGCGTCGTCGTGGTCGCGGACCGCGATGAGCGCGCTGAGCAGATCGTCGCCCGGGCGCTCCCGCTTGGCGGTGATGAGGTGCGTGAAGTACGCGTGCAGATCCTCCTCCGCCTGCTGCTGGGCCCGCTTGGCCTCCGCGCCGAATCCGGTCTGCGCCACCGTGGTGGACAGGTGCTGCATCCGGGCCCGGTCCTCGGGCGGCACTCCGAGCAGATCGCAGATCACGATGATCGGCAGCGGGAACGCGAACGCGGGCAGCAGGTCGACGGGCTCACGGGCCGGGCACGCGTCCAGCAGGCTCTGGACGATCTCCTCGATCCGCGGACGCAGCGCCTCCACGCGCCGCGGCGTGAACGCGGAGTTGACCATCCGGCGCAGCCGGGTGTGCTTCGGGGCGTCGGAGTTGAGCATGTTGTCGTCCAGCGCGACGGACGAGTCACCGAAGATCCTCCGGTAGGCGTCCATCGCCCCGTACATGTCCTTGCTCAACCGCGGATCCGACAGGGCGGCCCGCGCGTCGTCGTACCGGGTGATCAGGTACGTCTCGTTGCCGTGCGGCGGTCTCATGGGGCAGACCGGTGCCGCGGTGCGCAGATGGGCGTAGAACGCGTGCGGATCGCGCCGGAACTCCGGGGTGCACCGCTCGGCCGCGGCGACGGCCTCTGGCGTGGTGGTCACGGACGACTCCTGAGGTCGAAGAGGTCTTGGGCGTTGCCGCCGAGGATGCGCTGCTGGGCCGCCGCGTCGACCGGGAGCTTCTCGATCATGTGGATGAAGTCCTCCAGCGGCGCGGCCATCGGCGGTGAGTCGGTGCCGAACAGCATCCGTTCGGGGCCCAGCACTTCGGCGTTCAGGCTCAGGTGCGCCGGGCTGAACGGGCTCGTGTCGACGTACATGCGGCGCAGCGCCGCGGCCGGGTCGGCGGACGCCCGCACGGCCGCCGGCCCCTCGCCCGCCGGTTCCCCGGCGGGACCGGCGGTCCGGGGCGCGGCGGAGGCCGCACCGGGCCGGCCGGAGGGCGGCGCGCCCCCGGCCCAGTGCCGGGGGCGCGCCGCCGTCTGCAGCCGCTCCGGCAGCAGCGCCATCGCGCCGCCGCCGGTCGCGCCGATCAGCCGCAGACCCGGGTACTTGTCCAGCCACCCCGCGAACGCGATCACGGCCATGCCCAGGGTGACGTCGCCGAAGCGGCCGATCTGCTCCACGAAGCCGATCTCGTCCACCCGTTCCGTGCCCACCGGTTCGGCCGGGGCGTGCACCAGAACCGGCACCCCCGCCTCCGCGGCGAGCGCGAAGAACGAGTCCGCGCGCGGCGAGCCGAGCAGCTCGCCGTGCACGCTGGACGTGGTGATCAGGCCGACGAAGGCGGGGTCCGCCAGGGTCTCCCGCACCCCTTCGAGGTGATCGTCGTCGCCGAACGGGTTGGCGTAGACGTATCCGCGCAACTGGTCCGGGAACCTGCGGATCAGGCCCGACATCCAGGCGTGGAAGCCGCGCAGCCGGTCGCGTGGCTGGGCGTAGTTGTCGACGCCCGGCACCCGCGCCATCGCGCCGGCGCCGACGGGGCTGCCGATGATGGTGAGGTCGATTCCCGCCTCGGCGCGGGCGGCGAGCATGCCGTCCACGTCGGTCAGGCTCGGGGGCATGGGGAAGCGTTTCGCCGCTTCCGGTGGGGACAGATGCCCGTGGATGTCGATGATCACGTGTCGGTTTCCGGTTTCGGTGCGAGTGCGCGGGTGACCGCGGCACAGTCCTGGTCGCCCAGTCCTTGCTCGGTGGCGCGGACGTGGGTCTCCGCCGCGGCGGTCGCCAGCGGCAGACTCAGGCCGACTGCTGCTGCCTGCTTGGAAGCGAGCATGAGGTCTTTCGCCATCAGCCGCAGCCGGAAGTCCGGCTCGTCGAACCGACCGGAGGCCAGGCGCCGGGACTTGAAGGCCATCACCGGCGAGGCGAAACCGCTGCCCGCGATGGTCTTGAGCACCAGCTGCCGGTCGAGGCCGCAGGCGTCCGCCAGTTCGGTGGCCTCGGCCAGGGCCTGCACCTCGATGCCCATCAGCAGGTTCAGCAGCAGTTTCATCCGCATGCCGGAACCGAGTGCGCCCAGATGGACGACCTCCTTGCCCAGCCTCTGGAGCAGCGGGCGGGCGGTGGTGAACGCCCGTTCCTCGCCGCCGGCGAACAGCCGCAGCTCGCCGTCGCGCGCGTGGTCGCGGTTGCCGAGCATGCCGACGTCCAGGACCGCCGCGAATTCCCCGGCGATCTGGACGACCTCATCGGGGGCGACGGTGCTGGCGCAGATCAGGACGCCGGGGTAGGGGCCCTCGGCCAGGACGCCGCCCGGTCCGTGCAGTACGGCGCCGAGGGCCTGGCCGTCGGCGACCACGCACAGGGTGGCGCTCGTGCCCGCGACGGCGTCGGCGGGGGTGGCGGCGACGTGGGCGCCCGCCTCGGCGAGCGGCGCGGCCCGCTCCGGAGTACGGTTCCAGACCCGGACCTGTATCCCCTGGTCGAGGAGGCGACCGGCCAGGCCGGCGCCCATCGTGCCCAGCCCCAGTACCGCGACGGGGCCGTGGACGGGCGGCGTCATGACGCCACCCCCTTGGTCTCCTTGACCACGCGGAACCGCATCGACTGCCGCTGGTCGACCCACTGGCGCAGCGGGGCCACCAGTTCCTGGTGCTCCTCGCTCTGCTGCCAGGCGAAGAAGTCCTCGGCCGTCCGCCACTCACTGGTGATCACCCACTGGCGGGAGTCGTCGACGGGTGCGCCGAGCCGCTCGACTATGTGGCCGGGGGTGCCGGCCACGGACTTCCGGAGCTGCTCGTACAGGTCCAGGAAGCCCTGCTCGCCGCCCTCGATCACGCGGACCGCGAAGACGACGTTCAGCTTGTCGGCCGTGTGGAGCTTGTCGTTGGTGCCCATCTCTACCTCCTGTGTGAGATCCGGAAGGACACGACACCAACGGACTCATGTCCCTCGTACGGCCGCAACTCCGAATGGGGGACGACCCCGTGGGGACAAGGGGTGCACGCTCCGTCATTAGTCATTTCGGGTGACCGGCGGGGGGACGTCGCCCGCGGCCGGCCGTGTGACGGACGCAAAGGAAAGGGCAAGGAGGTTCACCCACTCCTTGCCATGCTCAACTTATAGCCCACGGGGGGCCTTGCGGCAAGGGCCGGGGGGTGCTGCAGAATCACCGCTCCAAGCCGGTGACCTGCGGAATTCGGTGTCGCGCGCCCTGCGCGCGCCGTTGCTGCCGTCCGGGTCCCGGAACCGATGTCGTGGGGACGGGCTTTCTTGATGATCGACGTGATCGTGGTCGGCGGCGGGCCGACCGGTTTGATGCTGGCCGCCGAGCTGCGGCTGCACGGGGTGCACGTGGTGGTGCTGGAGAAACGGACCGAGCGAACCGAGCAGTCCCGCGGGCAGGGCCTGCACACGCGCAGCGTCGAGATGATGGACCAGCGCGGCCTGCTGGACCGGTTCCTCACGGCCGGTGAGAGGTTCCGGGCCGGCGGTCTCTTCGGCGGCATCGTCACACCGTGGCCCGAGGGCCTGGACACGGCTCACCCGTACGGCCTCGCCATCCCCCAACCGGTCACCGAGCGGCTCCTGGAGGAGCGTGCCGTCGAACTCGGCGCCGAGATCCGCCGCGGCCGCGAAGTGGTCGGGCTGGGCCAGGACGAGGAGGGGGTGACCGTCGAACTGGCCGACGGCACGCGCCTGCGCTCGCGCTACCTCGTGGGCTGCGACGGCGGACGCAGCCTCGTGCGCAAGCGGCTCGGCGTCGGCTTCCCCGGCGAGCCCGCCAAGGTCGAGACCCTGCTCGGCGAGATGGAGGTGACCGAGGACCCGGCGACGATCGCCGCCGTCGTCGCGCAGGTCCGCACGACCCAGCTGCGGTTCGGCGCCACCCCCGTCGGGGAGGGACGGTACCGCCTCGTCGTACCCGCCGAAGGGGTGGCGGAGGACCGGGCGACCGCGCCGACGCTGGAGGAGTTCAGGCAGCGGCTGCGGGCCGTCGCGGGCACCGACTTCGGCGTGCACACGCCGCGCTGGCTCTCCCGCTTCGGCGACGCCACCCGGCAGGCCGAGCGCTACCGGGTCGGCCGGGTGCTGCTGGCCGGGGACGCGGCGCACATCCACCCGCCGACCGGCGGACAGGGGCTGAACCTCGGCATCCAGGACGCGTTCAACCTCGGCTGGAAGCTGGCCGCCGAGGTGGGCGGCTGGGCGCCGGAGGGCCTGCTGGACAGCTACCACGCCGAACGTCACCCGGTGGGCGCCGCCGTCCTGGACAACACCCGCGCGCAGATGGCGCTGCTCGGGACCGATCCGGGGGCGGCCGCGCTGCGGGAGCTGTGGTCGAGGCTGATGGACTTCGAGGACGTGAACCGGTACGTGACCGGGATCATCACGGCGGTGGACGTCCGCTACGACCTCGGCGCGGGGCACGAACTGGTCGGCCGGCGGCTGCGGGACGTGCGGCTGAAGCGGGGGCGCCTCTACGAGCTGATGCACGGCGGACGCGGGCTGCTGCTCGACGGCACCGGACGGCTGTCGGTGACGGGCTGGGAGGACCGGGCCGACCATGTCGTGGACTCCGGCGAGGAGCTGGACGTGCCCGCGGTGCTGCTGCGGCCGGACGGGCACGTGGCGTGGGCCGGCGAGGACCAGCAGGACCTGCTGGGCCGGCTGGGAACGTGGTTCGGCGCCGCCGGAGCGGGCGTGCAAGTCCCGGCGGCGACACGGGTCGAGTCCTAGGACCAAGGCCTGATCGGCAATCAGTTGGTCTTGCTGTTAGCGTGCACCTGCAAGGTATTCGCAATAACGTCGGAGGACGTTGGACATGGCGCTGTACACGCTCCCGGAACTTCCGTACGACTACTCGGCGCTCGCCCCGGTCATCAGCCCGGAGATCATCGAGCTGCACCACGACAAGCACCACGCGGCCTATGTGAAGGGGGCGAACGACACCCTGGAGCAGCTCGCCGAGGCGCGGGACAAGGAGGCGTGGGGCTCGATCAACGGGCTGGAGAAGAACCTGGCCTTCCACCTCTCCGGGCACATCCTGCACAGCATCTACTGGCAGAACATGACCGGTCCGAAGGACGGCGGCGGCGAGCCCCTGGCCGCCGACGGCGTGGGCGAGCTGGCCGAGGCAGTCAAGGAGTCCTTCGGCTCCTTCGCCGCCTTCAAGACCCAGCTCTCCAAGGCCGCGGCCACCACGCAGGGTTCGGGCTGGGGCGTGCTCGCCTACGAGCCGCTGAGCGGTCGCCTGATCGTGGAGCAGGTCTACGACCACCAGGGCAACGTCGGCCAGGGCTCCACCCCGATCCTGGTCTTCGACGCCTGGGAGCACGCCTTCTACCTGCAGTACCGCAACCAGAAGGTGGACTTCATCGAGGCGATGTGGCAGGTCGTTAACTGGCAGGACGTCGCCCGCCGTTACGAGGCCGCCAAGTCCCGCGCGAACGTGCTGCTGCTCGCGCCGTGACGCCATGACCCCCCGCACGCCCTGCCGCTGATCGTCTTCTCACCCTTCACGGCAGGCGGACACCGAAGGGGCTCCCGCGGGCACACCGCCCGCGGGAGCCCCTCCGCACGGCGGCCGGGTGACGGGTCGCCACCGGTGATGACATGATGACCGCGGCCGGGCGACGGCGGTCCGAGGCAGCAGGTGAGCCCCCGGACCAGCAGAAACACCCGGTCGCCTGCTCGCACGACACCGGGGCGGGTCTCCCGGGGGAGGGAAGTGGCGCGGCGTGCCCGAGAGGCCGACGGAAGAGACAGCGGGCGGACCGGTGCCGTGCCGGGTCGTCGTGTGCCGGGACTGCTGCTGCGGCAGCCCCAAGGTGCCCGGCGTCGACCACGCGGCGCAGACCGCGCGGCTGCGGGCCGAGGTGCCCGTGCGCATCTCCGACTGCCTCGACGCCTGCGACCAGGCCAACGTCATCGTCGTCCAGCCGTCCGCCGCCGGCCGGGCCGCCGGCGCGCGGCCGGTCTGGCTGGGGCTCGTCAACGACCCGGACGCGACCGAGGACATCGTCACCTGGGTGCGTGCCGGCGGCCCGGGCGTGGCCCCGCAACCGGACATCCTCGATCTGTACACCTTCACCCCGCCGCGCCGCCGCGCGGATCCCTGAGTCCCGCGCGACCCACGGAATCCGGCCGCTCCGGACCCATGGGGCACAGGGCCGTCCACCCGGCACGAGGGCAGTCCACCCCGGTCGGAGGCGGCCTTGGCCGGGCGCCGGTCGCGCCGCAGGTGCGTGAGGGGCCCGCGAGGCGGACGGGTTCGGCCTCGCGTTCGGTGAGCCGGCCGATCGGCTGCGGCACCCGAGGCGGGAGACGGCCGTAGGGGAGCGGACGGTTCCGGCCGCGCACCGACCGCTTCCGGACCGCAGAGGGCCCCCGGGGACCACCCGGGGGCCCTCTGGCGTTCTCGGTCGCGGGCGCCGACCAAGCGCGGATTCCATGTCCGTCCCGGCCGCTGAGTTCGGTCACGGTCGGTGGCGGCGCGGGGCATACCCGCCGTGGCACTCCGGCGCCTCGACGCGCCGCCACCGCCCGTGACCGAACTCAGCGGCCGGGACGGACATGGAATCCGCGCTTGGTCGGCGCCCGCGACCGAGAACGCCAG
>NZ_MUMF01000678.1 GCF_002155905.1 Streptomyces tricolor
CCAGCGCGTCGGCCGCACCGGCCGCGACCGACGAGAAGGCGGCACGGGACGCGATACGCAACGTCAACGCCGGGATGCGTGCCAACTACGCGTCCTTGAAGTCCGAGCTGATCAAGCACCTCAGCCCGGTCATCGTCGTCCAGAACAACGCCGTCGGCGGACGCTTCACCCTGATCAACAACGGAGTGCGGGTCGAGACGGTCGACCCGGTCCCGGAGTACTTCGAACTGGCCAAGTCCATCGCCCACATCCCCCTGGGCATCTACTCGGTGATCGCCGCCTACCTCAGCGACCAGGTCCCCAACATCCCCAACGCCGAGCGCATCGACCCGCACGACCTGGACATGGTCGCGTTCAAGACCCCGGGCGACAAGGGCTGGACCACCCCGCTCAGCAGCTACCGGACCACACTGAACTCGGCCCTGACCATGCTGCCCACCGCCAACCTCCCCGACGACCTGGACACCTCCTGCACCACGATCCTCACGGAGGCCGTCAAGTTCATCGACACCATCGTCAAGGCCGCCGCCTTCGACAT
>NZ_MUMF01000679.1 GCF_002155905.1 Streptomyces tricolor
CGGGCTGGGTGATGGTCACGCCGGCACCTGGTTGCGCAGGGTGGTCTGGACGAAGTCGGTGAAGGTGTCCACCGATTCGAAGTCGTCCGCGTCCAGTTCCTCCGGATCGACGATCAGGCCCAGGGAGTTCTCCAGGGCCATCAGCATCTCCAGCATGGTGGTGGAGTCCAGGTGCAGGTCGTCGAAGAGCCTGACCTCGCCGCTCAGTCCGGTGACCGGGCGCTCCAGCACATCGGTCAGGGCGGCTTCCAGTGCCCGCACAATCGCCTCGCGGTCCATCAGTGGTCCTCCTTGCTCGTCACTTCTGGCACTTCTGGCTGGTCATTCCTGGCTGGCCACTTGTGGCCGGTCACTTCTGGCTGGTCACGGAGCGGGGGTGTCGGCCAGGGCGGCCAGCTTCTTCCGGTCGACCTTGCCGTTGCCGTTGGTGGGCAGCGCGTCGGTCCGGACACAGCGCCGGGGGATCTTGAACGGCTCGATGTGCTGGCGCATCCCCTCGCGCACGGTGTCGGCACTGATGCCGTCGCCGACCACGAAGAGGACCGCGCCGCGCTTGCCGGCCGGCGGCAGGACGGCCGCGGAGGTCACGCCCGCCACCCGGTGCGCCGCCGCCTCCACCTCGG
>NZ_MUMF01000680.1 GCF_002155905.1 Streptomyces tricolor
CTCGCCGGCCGCGTCGTCGACGCGATCGTGGCGGGGCACGACTCCGGCACGGTGGTCCGGCTCTCCCTGCTCATCGCGCTCGTGGCGCTCGCGGAGGCGGGGCTCGGCATCCTCGGGCGCCGGCTGTCGGCGACGCTCGGGGAGGGACTCATCCTCGACCTCAGAACGGCTGTGTTCGATCATGTGCAGCGCATGCCCGTCGCGTTCTTCACACGTACGCGTACGGGCGCGCTGGTCAGCCGTCTCAACAACGATGTGATCGGCGCCCAGCGGGCGTTCGCCAACACCCTCTCCGGCGTCGTCAGCAACCTGGTCACGCTGCTGCTCACGCTCGCCGTCATGCTCACCCTGTCCTGGCAGATCACCCTGCTCGCGCTGGTGCTGCTGCCGGTGTTCGTCCTGCCCGCCCGCCGCATGGGCAGCCGGATGGCCCGCATGCAGCGGGAGGCGGCGGCGCTGAATGCGGCCATGGGCACCCGGATGACCGAGCGGTTCTCCGCCCCCGGCGCCACCCTGGTGAAGCTGTTCGGGCGCCCGGAGGAGGAGTCGGCGGAGTTCGCGGCCCGCGCCCGCCGGGTCCGGGACATCGGCGTGCGCACGGCCACCGCCCAGTCGGTCTTCATCACCTCCCTCACCCTGGTCTCGGCGCTCGCCCTGGCGCTCGTCTACGGCCTCGGCGGCTGGTTCGCGCTGCGCGGCACCCTGGAGCCCGGCGCGGTCGTCGCCCTGGCCCTGCTGCTGACCCGGCTGTACGCCCCGCTGACCGCGCTCGCCGGGGCCCGGGTCGAGGTGATGAGCGCGCTCGTCAGCTTCGAGCGGGTCTTCGAGGTGCTCGACCTGGAGCCGCTCATCGCGGAGAAGCCCGACGCCCGGGAGGTGCCCGAGGGCCCGGTGGCCGTCGAGTTCGACGCCGTCCACTTCGCCTACCCGGCCGCCGACCAGGTCTCCCTGGCCTCCCTGGAGGAGGTCGCCGCCCTCGACACCCGCGGCGGCGCCGAGGTGCTGCACGGCATCTCCTTCCGCGCCGAACCCGGCCGGACCGTCGCCCTCGTCGGCTCCTCCGGCGCCGGCAAGTCGACCATCGCCCAGCTCCTGCCGCGCCTGTACGACGTGGACGCGGGCGCGGTCCGGATCGGCGGGGTCGACGTGCGGGACCTGACCGCCGCGTCCCTGCGGGCCACCCTCGGGATGGTCACCCAGGACGGCCACCTCTTCCACGACACCGTCCGCGCCAACCTGCTGCTGGCCCGCCCGGACGCCACCGACGAGGAGCTGTGGGACGTCCTCGGCCGCGCCCGCCTCGCCGACGTGGTGCGGTCCCTGCCGGACGGTCTCGACACGGTGGTCGGCGAGCGCGGCTACCGGCTCTCCGGCGGCGAACGCCAGCGCATGACCATCGCCCGGCTGCTGCTGGCCCGCCAGCGCGTGGTCATCCTGGACGAGGCCACCGCCCACCTGGACAACACCTCCGAGGCGGCCGTCCAGGAGGCGCTCTCCGAGGCCCTGGAGGGCCGCACCGCCGTGGTCATCGCCCACCGCCTGTCCACGGTCCGCGCCGCCGACCAGATCCTGGTCGTGGAGTCCGGCCGGATCGTGGAGCGCGGCACCCACGAGGAGCTGCTGGC
>NZ_MUMF01000681.1 GCF_002155905.1 Streptomyces tricolor
GCGCGGCCGGCCCGGACGGGTCGGCCGGCGGATACCAGCGGAGCACGAACTCCTTGTCCGCCGGGGACGGGGTGCCGGGCGGACGCAGTCCCCCGCGGTACTGCTCCGGCTCCAGCACCAGCCCCGGCCCGAACGGCAGCGTCATGACCGACTGCGGATCCCACACCGAGCCCCCCGCCTCGCAGGCGTCCAGCTGGCGCAGCACGTTCCGGTACGTCGTCTCCCGGCTGAAGAAGTTCGGCGGGCCCGCCAGCTCGGCGTACACGGCCTCGTCGTCCCAGTGCAGCCCGGCGAACGGACTCTGGTGTTCGTGCACCATCCCGAGCGCGTGCCCGATCTGGTGCAGGACGGTCCCGCGCTCCCCCGGCGCGGTCACGTCCCAGCCGAGGTTCATGGTGCGTTCGCCCCGGCCCACCGACAGCGCTTCCCGGCCCACCGCCGACCAGGACCCGGCACCGGCCTGGAACCCGATCCGCAGCTCCGCCTCGCAGCGGTCACCGACCTCGGCGAAGGTGACGCCGATGCCGAGATCCTGCCACTCGCGGAAACAGCCGCGGACAACGTCCCGCTGCTCCTCGCCGCCCGCCCACGGCACCCGGCGCAGTTCCCCCGTGCCGGGGACCGGGATGACCGAGGCGTCGGTGCGGGCGTCCAGGAAGCAGTAGTGCAGCACGGTGCCGTTGACCCACATCCGCCGCCCGGCGAGCAGCGCGCCCAGCCGCTCGGCGGTCAGCCCCGGTGCGAACGTCGGGGCCGGCTGCCGCGGAAGCGAGCAGAGGCGTCGGGTCATGCGGCCAGCGTGCCGCCCGCCCCGGCCGGGCACCTGAGTCGGGGGCTACTCAAGTCACCCTGTATCAAACCTGAGTACGCGCGCTCAGGATGATGTGAGGACTTACGAACAGGACGCGAAGACGCCGGAGCTGCCGTGGCCGTTCACCGGCCGGGCGGACGAACTGGAGCTGGTGCGCGGGGCGCTGACCGCCGGGCGGCCCGGCATCGTGGTGACGGGACCCGCGGGCCGCGGCAAGACCCGGCTGATCACGGAGGCGGTCCGGGGCCTGGACCACGCCCGGGTGACCGGCACGCCCGAGGCCCGGGACCTGCCCCTGGCGGCCTTCGCCCACCTGCTCCCGGACACCGTCTCGCTGCACCGCGCGGTCCGGGCGCTGTCGGGCGTACGGCTCCTCGTCGTGGACGACGCCCAGCTGCTGGACGAGACCTCCGCCGCCCTGGTCCACCAGCTCGCCGTGCAGGGCCGCACCCGCCTGGTGGTGGCCGCGGCGGACGGCCCGCCCGCGCCCGGAGCGGTGTCCCGGCTGTGGACCGGGGAGCTGCTGCCCCGGCTGGCCCTCGACCCGCTGTCCCCCGAGGACACCACCCAGCTGCTCGCCGGTGCCGGTCTGGAACCGCTCACCGTGCGCCGGCTGCACCAGGCGTGCCGGGGCGATCTGCGGCTGCTGCGCGACCTGGTGACCGCGCTCGCCGGTTCCGGCCGGCTGGCCCCCGTCCCGGGCACCGGCGAGCGGGCCTGGCGGGGCGCGCTGCCGGTCACCCCGGCGGTCCGCGAGCGGCTCGCCCCGGCCCTGGAGCGCTCCGGGCCGGGCGAACGCGACGTCCTGGACCGCCTGGCCTTCGCCGAGCCCCTGCCGCTGCCGGCGGACGAGCTGGACCTGGACACCCTCGAACGCCTGGAGGCGGACGGTCTGATCGACGTCGACGAGCAGGGCGCCGTCACCCTCGCCCACCCCCTGCACGGCGCCGCGCTGCGCGCCACGGCCGGCCGGCTGCGGGCCCGGCGGCTGGCCCGCGCGCCCTTCGCGTACGGCCCCGCGCTGGCCGCCGAACAGCGCGTCCTGGTCCGGCGGATCGACCTGCTCGACGTCCGGCCGGTGCCGGCGCCGGTGGGGGAGTGGCTGGTGGCGGAGGGCGGCCCGCTGCCGGCCGGGTACGCCGAGGTCCGCGCCCGGTTCGCGCGCCTGCGCGGCGAGCTGCGGGAGGCGGCGGCGTGGGCCCGGGAGGGGCTGCGGGAGACGCCGTCGGACCCCGGCTGCCGCCGGGAACTGGCGCTGGCCGACGGTCAGGTGGGCGAGGAGACCGACCCGGACGACGTCCGTGCGGCCTACGACGCGGTACGCCTCGGCGAGCCCGAGCGGGCCCTCGGACGGCTGCCGGCCGGCAGCGTGTTCGCGCGGCACGCGGACGCGCTCGCGCGCGGGGACGGGGCCGCGCTGGACCGGGCCGCGGAGGCGCTGGCCGAGCGGGGCTTCCTGCTGTACGCGGCGGAGGCGCACGCGCAGGCCGTCCGGGCGCACCGGGATCCGCGGGCCGCGCGGCGCTCCCGTACCCGGGCGGTGGCGCTGGCCCGGCGCTGCCAGGGTGCGCGCACGCCCGCGCTGGCCGGGCTGGTGCTGGGCGAACTCACCGCGCGGCAGCGGCAGATCGTCACGCTGGCCGCGGCGGGGCTGAGCAACCGGGAGATCGCCGAGAGGCTCACCTTGTCCGTGCGGACCGTGGGCAATCACCTCTACAGCGCGTACACCCGGCTCGGGACGGGGGACCGGGGAGCGTTGCCGTGGCTGGTGGAGGTGCCTGAGCGGGAGACGGCGTAGAGGCCGCCTCCCGTATACGGGCGACCGTATGCCGCGGCCCGGGGTATCGCCGGCCGGGCGGCCGCCGAACTCGGGCTGGTCCGGGTGCGGCGCACGACCGGCGCCGGTCGGCCGCTCCGTACGGCCGGAGCCGACCACCACCGGCCTGGAGATCTGGTTCGACGGGCCGGGAACGCCCGCCGAACCCCCGGCGCGAGGGAAGACGTCGCGCGTCACGATGCTCGCGGTCTACCCGTTCGCACTCGTGTACGACGGTCTGGTCGCCGAGTACGGCCACGGCTGGCCGCCGCCCCTGCGGACGCTGGTGTTCCCGATCGTCCTCGCGCTCCTCCTGACCTACGCGGTCATGCCCGGGCCCAGCAGAGCCCCGCGGCGACGGCTCCACCCGGGAGCGTGATCGGGCGGATCCGGCCGGTCGGCCCGGGCAGGCGCCCCCTCACGCCGCCCCGAACGCCGCGAACGCCCAGCCCGTCGCCTGGTGGACCGCGTCCCCGGGCAGGGCCGCGCGGGCATCCCGCAGGGCCTCGGCCAGGGAGAGGCCCGCGTCCAGGCCCTTGTGCAGGGCCAGCATCAACGGCACCACCGCCGCGTCGTTGACCGGTGCGCTGCTCGCCACCACCCCGGCCGTGCCCAGCGGCAGCAGCGCGGTGACCACGCCGAGGAGTTCGTCGGCGCCGACCGCGGCGAGGCGGGCGGTGTCGCAGCTGGAGAGGATGATCCGGTACGGGCTGCGGGCCAGGCGCTCGAAGTCGTGGACGATCAGCGGGCCGTCGGCCATCCGCAGGGCCGAGAACAGCGGGCTGTCGGCGCGGAACGTGCCGTGCGCCGCGAGGTGGGCGAGGCCCGCCCCGTCGAGTTCCGCCAGCACCCGGGGCACCTGGGCGGCGTCGCCCTCCAGGACCGTCGCCGTGCCGTACCGGTCCGCCAGCTCGGGCACCTCCGCCCCGCCCGTCGCGAGGCCGGGGCCGCGCACCAGCACCGGCCGTCCGTCCGGCGGCGGTGCCGTCTCCCGGGCGCGCAGCCAGCTGCCCGCCGACGGCGACACGCTCAGCACCCGCTCCCGCAGCGCGGGCAGCAGCGCCCACGGCACCCGGTGCAGCGTGCCCGGCGGCACGATCACCACCTGGCCCGAGCCGAGGTGCGGCACCGCCCCGGCCAGCAGCAGCTCCTGCAGCCGCCGGCCCGCGGCCTCCACCAGCGGCAGCCGGGCCTCGGCCCCGGGGTGCGCGAGCCGCCGCAGCCCGGCCTGCACGTGTTCGGCCTCGGCCACCGCCTCCGCCAGCGAACCGCCGGCGAACCGCCGTACCCGGCCCTGCCCGCACAGCAGGACGTGCACCCGGCCGTCGACCACGGCCAGTTCGACCAGCCGCGCGTCACCGAGCCGGTCCAGCAGCCGGCGCACGTCGAACCGGTCGCCCGCGTCGGCGGCGGCCCCGCCCATGTGGCGGGTGCGGGAGCGGATCTCCCGCTCCAGGCGCCGCTTCTCGCGCTCCAGCGCCGGCACCGGCCGGCCCTCCATCCGGGCGGCCTCCGCGCGGGCCGCGATCTCCCGGTAGGCGGTCAGCCCGCTCAGCAGCACCGGGTCGTCGGGCGGCCGGGTCGGCGGCGCCGACAGCACGGTCGCCCGCCACCGCTCGCTCCACTCCAGCAGCCGTCGCGGACTGCCCTGGGCGAGGCTCACCTCCTGCGCCAGCGCGGCCAGTTCGGCGCCCTGCGCGGTCGCGTGGGCGCGCAGCTCCGGGGCGCCCAGCGTCATCCGGTGGTCGTCCAGCACGTCCAGGCCGCGCCGGCACGCCTCCAGCACCCCGCGCCGGGAGCCGGCCGCCCGGGCCCGCAGCGCCTGGGCCGCCCAGCCCGTCATCCGGGCGGGCGGCGGGCCGCCGTGCCGGCTGCGGGCGGCCACCGCCAGATGCCGTTCCGCGTCCGCCGTCCAGCCCAGCGCCAGCGCGATCCGGCCCGCGAGCAGCGAGGCCTGGGGCGCGGCGGGCGAGCCGAAGGACGTCAGCCGCTCGGCGACCGCCGCCGCGTCCGCGACCATCCGCCCCGACCGGCGCCCGGCCGCCACCCGCGCCTCCAGCAGCACCAGCCGGGCGTGCGTCTCCCACCAGGTCCGGCGCTGCGCCGCGAACAGCCGTACGGCGACGGCGGCGCGGGCTATCGCGGTGTGCGCGTCCCCCGCCGACCGGGCCGCCCACGAGGCGGCCAGCAGCAGCTCGGCCTTGCGGGTGGACTGCCCGCCCATCCGGTCCAGCAGCGCGATCGCCGCGTCCGCCTCGGCCAGCGCCTCCGGGGCGAGCCCGGCCGCCATCAGCACCTCGCAGCGCCGGATCGACAGGTTGTACGTAGGGGTGCCCAGCTTGGCGTAGCGCTCCTCGGCCTCGTCCAGCAGCCGCAGCGCCGCCGGGATGTCCCCGGACCGGAACGCGGCCAGGCCCCGGCTCTCCACCGCGTCCGCCTTGTCGTGCTCCTGGCCGGTGGTGTCCCACAGCCGCTCCGCCGCCGTGAAGTCCGCGACGGCCCGGTCCACCGCGCCCACCGCCAGATGCACCGTGGCCCGCAGGGTCAGCGCCCGCGCGGTCCAGATGTCGTCGGCGACCTGCCGCAGGACGGGCAGGGCCCGTCGTACGTCCTCCAGAGCCTCCCGGTGACGCCCCAGCACCCACCACACGTAGGCCCGCCGGTACAGCACCCGGGCCCGGGTGTGCCCGCTACCCCGGGCGACGCCCCGCTCGAAGGACGCGAGCCCCTGCCGCGTGCGCCCCGCGTGCACCAGTGCGACCCCCAGCGTCGCCAGCACATCGGCCTCCCGGTCGGCCGAGTCGGCGCGCGCGGCCAGGTCCCGGGCCCGCCGCAGATGCCGCAGCGCGATCCGCAGATCGCCGAAGTCCCGCTGCCAGATGCCCAGTACCTGGTGCGCCACGCTGGCGTGCAGCGGCGACGGACCGGCTCCCAGGACGTGTTCGGCGCGCGCCCGTGCCTCGCCCGGATCGGCGAACACCAAGGGCAGCAGTTCGAGAACCGACTCGCTTCCCGCTGTCACGTCTCGCATGGTAGTGGCCTGCTGTATCAGACGGTGGCCCCGCGGCTCTCACTGTCGGACACCGTCTCCAGGGGGAGGACACCACATGGCACCACAGCGATTCCACGAGCAGTTCGACCACATCCAGCGCTCCCTGCCGGACGTGCCCCTGACCATGGGGCCGGACGACTCGGCCGGGTTCCTCTACGAGAAGGGCGTCGTCCTGGTCCGGGACGGCGAGGAGGCCGGCTTCGTCGAGGACACCGTGCGCACCCACTTCACCGAGACCCAGGGTCTCGTCCCCGACCATGTGCGTCGGATCGGCCCGCAGGCCGGCCGCACCGGCGTCACCCGGATCCGGGTCGGCGACCCGGCCGAGGGCGAGGACACCGTGCCGCACGCGCTGCGCGCGGTGCGGGAGGCCGAGGACCGCCAGGGCCGCCGGCTCGTCGGCCGCAACCATGTGGTGCACATCGCCCCGGTCAACGCCTGCCCGGGCGACGAGCCGGTGCCCGCGCCGCGCACCGAGCCCGCCAACCCGGCGCCCGCCGAGGGCGGGTACGACCCCGGCACGGCGGTCGGCGTCCTCGTGGTCGACACCGGCCTGGTGCACGACCACCGCTCCTACCCGCTGCTCGCCCACACCACCGGCGACACCCAGCTGACCGAGACCGACGACCACGGCGTGCTCCGCCAGTACGTCGGCCACGGCACGTTCATCGCCGGCCTCCTCGCGGCCGTCGCGCCCAACACCGACATCACCGTGCGCGGCACGCTCAACGACGCCGGGGCGGTGCTGGAGTCCGAGTTCGGCGCCCTGCTCTTCGAGGCCGTCGACCGGGACGGCTGGCCGGACATCATCAGCCTCTCCGCGGGCACGCCCAGCGCGGACCACGACGGCCTGATCGGCCTGGACGCGTTCATGCGGGAACTGCGCGAGCAGCGCACCCTGCTGGTGGCCGCCGCCGGCAACAACGGCTGTGACACGCCGTTCTGGCCCGCCGCCTACGCCGCCCTGCCCGAGTACGCCGACTGCGTGCTGTCGGTGGGTGCCCTGCGCGCGGACGGCGAGTCCGGCGCCTGCTTCACCAACCACGGGCCCTGGGTGCGCGTCCACGCCCCCGGCGAGCGCCTCACCAGCGCCCTCACCGGCTTCGTCACCCCCGTGCCGTACGTCTACCAGCACTCCACCTACGACACCTGCCGCTTCGGCGCCGACTACCCGTGCACCTGCCAGTACCCGCGGCACACCGGTGTGCTGAGCGAGGGCCGGGAGAGCACCGGGGCCAAGCCGGACCAGGTGATGTTCGAAGGACTCGCGCAGTGGAGCGGTACCTCCTTCGCCACCCCGGTGGCCGCGGGACTCGTCGCCGCCCGGATGACGGCGTACCGGGAGCGCGACCCGCGCGCGGCCGGTGCCGCGCTGCTGGCGGACGCCACCGAGCGGGCCGAGGTGCGCGGGGCGCACGTACCGGCGCTCCGCCCGCCCACCTGGCGCCCCGTCCCGGCCGTGATCCCGGCGGTGCCCGCATGAGGGCCGGAACCCTCCGCTCCACGGCGTACGATGACAGGCCGTACACAAGGGGTGGAACCGTGGACCGAGCAGAGGTCGGCGCGTTGGTCCAGTCCGCCGTCGACGGGGACGCCGCGGCCTGGAAGGCGCTGGTGGAAGGGATGAGTCCGCTGGTGTGGTCGGTCGTGCGCGCACACCGGCTGTCGGACGCCGACGGGCACGAGGTCTTCCAGACCACGTGGTTCCGCTTCGCCCAGCATCTGGGCCGCATCCGGGAACCCGACAAGGCCGGTGCCTGGCTGGCCAGTACGGCCCGGCACGAGTGCCTGAAGGTGCTCAAGGGGCTGGCGCGGCTGACCCTGACCGACGATCCGCGGGTGCTGGACCGGGCCAGCGAGGACCGGACCCCGGAGGAGTCGCTGATCGATTCGGAGGAGGCGGCGGACCGCGCCGAGCGGGTCCGCCGCCTTTGGCAGGAGCTGGACGGACTGGGCGAGCGCTGCCGGCAGTTGCTGCGCGTGCTGATGGCCTCGCCGCCGCCCAGCTACGGGGAGATCTCGGCCGCGCTCGGCATCGCGGTCGGCAGCATCGGCCCGCTGCGCCAGCGCTGTCTGCGCCGGCTGCGGGCCCGGATGAACGCACGGGGTGCGGTGTGAGCGGCGACGACGGGATGCCCCGGGAAGACGGCCCGGACGACGGCGGGTTCGCGGACGCCCTGCTGGAGGAGGAGTTGCGCCAGGCCGCCGCCGTGCTGGACCCGGTCCCGGCCGAGCTGCTGCAGGCGGCCCTGGACGCCTTCGCGTTGCACGACCTGGACGCCCGGCTCGCCGAGCTGACCTTCGACTCGCTCGTGGACGCGCTGCCGGTCCGGGGGGTCACGGACGCGCCGCGCATGCTGACCTTCCGCGCGGGCGAGGTGAGCGTCGACGTGGAGGTCACCGAGGAGGGGCTGATCGGGCAGGTGCTGCCGCCGCAGTCGGCGCGGATCGAGGTGCTCGGCGGCCCGCAGACCACCCGCCCGCTCACCGCCGACACTCTCGGCCGCTTCACCAGCGACACCCCGCCGACGGGCCCCTTCGCGCTGCGTCTGCGCACCGGCGGGGAGGTGATCGTCACGGAGTGGCTGCGGGCGTGAGACAGGCGGCGGGAGCCCCCGGCAGGGGTGCGCGGGGTGCTGCGCGGCCGGTTCCGGCTGACTCGCCGCCTTGGCGCAGATCCGCGCCGCCCGATGCTGCGGGGTGACGTGCACGTCGGTTGCACGGTGTCGACCAGAGCCGTCGGCGTCGTGGCGGGTCGGTCCTGGCCGGGGCCGGTCGGTCCGTCGGGTTTCGTCGTGTAGGTGTCGTGCCGGATCTTCACCGGGCGTGGGACTGGCGGTGGGAGCCCTCGGCAGGGGTGCGCGGGGTGCTGCGCGGCCGGTTCCGGCTGACTCGCCGCCTTGGCGCAGATCCGCGCCGCCCGATGCTGCGGGGTGACGTGCACGTCGGTTACACGGTGTCGACCAGAGCCGCCAGCGCTGTGGCGAGTCGGTCCAGGCCGGGGCCGGCCGGCCCGCCGGGTTCGGTCATATAGGTGTCGCGCCGGATCTCCACCATCAGCGCGCTGACGCGGGCGTCCCTGCCGTAGAACTCCAGCGGTACGTACGTCCCGGCGAACGGGCTGTCCAGCCCGGTCTCCCCGCAGCCGGCGAACGCCGCGCGGGCTGCCTCGGTCAGCTCGGGCGGGGTGTGGAAGGCGTCCGTGCCCAGGCACACCGGCGGGCGCGGCCCGGTGCCGTGCAGCTCGTAGGGGAGCGGTGCGGCCGGGTACGAGTGCACGTCGATGACGACGGCCCGCCCGGTCGCGGCCAGCCGCCCCGCCACCGCCTCCGTCATCGCCCGCGCGTACGGCCGGAAGTACCTGGCGAGCAGCGGCTCCGGGTCGGTGTCCGCGGGCCGCAGCTCGCCCCGGTGCGTGGTCCGCGTGTACACGGCGCCCATGCCGACGGCCGTCATCTCCTCCCGCTCGTCCGGGAACCGCTCCGGGTCCACCACCAGCCGCGACAGCCGGTTCACGAACCGCCAGGGCCGGACCCCGGCGAGCGCGGCGGCCCGCTCGGCGATCTCGGCGGTGTGCGCGTCCGTGATGTGGTCCAGCTCCCGCTCCAACTCCGCGTCGCCCAGCAGGATGCCGGCCCGCACGTCCCGGGGGACGGTCCGCGACGAGTGCGGCACATGCAGCAGCACGGGCGAGCCGGCGGCGCCGGGAAGGAGTCGGAACGACGGGACGGTCGGGGTCACGGGCTGCTCCAAGGGCGTGGTCGGCGGCAGGCGAGGCGATCAAGGTGCCACATCGACTGTGGGTCATGCGCCGCGGAGCTGTCCACGGACCGTGTCACGCGCCACGTACCCTCGTCCTGTGCCAGCCTCCCGCCTGCATCGCGTCGCCGTTCTCGTGCTCGAGGGTGCGAAGCCGCTCGATGTCGGCATCCCCGCCCAGGTGTTCACGACCCGCGCGAGCATGCCGTACGAGGTGCGGGTGTGCGGGGCGGCACCCGGTCTCGTGACCGGCGGCGACGGCCTCGCGTACTCCGTCGCCCACGGCCTCGACGCGCTGGCGTGGGCGGACATCGTCTTCGTCCCCGGCTACCGGTTCCCGGACCGCGACGACCCGCCGCGGGCCGTCGTCGATGCACTGATCGCCGCCCACGACCGGGGCGCGCGGCTCGCCGCCATCTCCACGGGGGCCTTCGCGCTCGCCGCCACGGGCCTGCTCGACGGCAGGCGCGCCACCACGCACTGGCACTACACGCGGGCCCTCATGGCCAGGCATCCGCTCGTCCGGGTGGACGAGAACGTGCTGTTCGTGGACGAGGGCAGCGTGCTCACCTCGGCCGGCGCCGCCTCCGGCATCGACCTGTGCCTGCACATCCTGCGCGGCGACCTCGGGGTGGCCGCGTCCAACCACGCGGCCCGGCGTCTGGTCGCCGCCCCCTACCGCAGCGGCGGCCAGGCCCAGTACGTGCCGCGCAGCGTCCCCGAGCCGCTCGGCGAGCGGTTCGCCGCCACCCGCGAGTGGGCGCTGCACCGGCTCGGCGAGCCCCTCACCCTCGACATACTGGCGCGGCAGGCCGGGGTCTCGCCGCGCACGTTCTCCCGGCGCTTCGTGGAGGAGACCGGCTGCACGCCGATGCAGTGGGTGATGCGCGCCCGTATCGACCTGGCCCGCGAACTGCTCGAACGCTCGCAGCGCAGCGTCGAGCAGATCGCCGCCGACGTCGGGCTCGGCACCGGCGCGAACCTGCGCCTGCACTTCCAGCGCATCCTCGGCACCACACCGAGCGAGTACCGGCGCACCTTCACCAAGGGCGAGTGACCCGCCCCGCGCCGCCTGGCGTGATCCTTGTGAACCGTGGCGATCCCGCCACTGTCGGCGGCGCCGGCCCCGGGCGAGCCTGGTGGGGAAGGGAAGGGACCTCACACATGACTCGCATCGCCATCAACGGGTTCGGCCGCATCGGACGCAATGTGCTGCGCGCGCTGCTGGAGCGCGACAGCGCCCTGGAGGTCGTCGCCGTCAACGACCTGACGGAGCCCGCCACGCTCGCCCGGCTGCTCGCCTTCGACAGCACGGCCGGCCGGCTCGGGCGCCCGGTGACCGCCGACGGGGACGCCCTCGTGGTCGACGGCCGGCGGATCAGGGTGTCGGCCGAGCGCGAACCGGCGCAGCTGCCGTGGGCCGAACTCGGCGTCGACCTCGTCCTGGAAGCCACCGGCCGCTTCACCTCGGCGAAGGCCGCCCGCGCCCACCTCGACGCGGGCGCGCGGAAGGTACTCGTCAGCGCGCCGTCGGACGGCGCCGACGTCACGCTCGCGTTCGGGGTCAACACCGACGCCTACGATCCGGCCGTGCACACGATCGTCTCGAACGCCTCCTGCACCACCAACGCGCTCGCGCCGCTGGCCAAGGTGCTCGACGAACTCGCCGGTATCGAGCACGGGTTCATGACGACCGTGCACGCCTACACGCAGGAGCAGAACCTGCAGGACGGTCCGCACCGCGACGCCCGTCGCGCCCGGGCCGCCGGCATCAACATCGTGCCGACCACGACCGGCGCCGCCAAGGCGATCGGCCTGGTGCTGCCGAACCTCGACGGCAAGCTGTCGGGCGACTCGATCCGTGTGCCGGTGCCGGTGGGCTCGATCGTCGAACTCAACACGACCGTCGCCCGCGACGTGACGCGCGACGACGTGCTGGCGGCGTACCGCGCCGCGGCACAGGGCCCGCTCGCCGGCATCCTCGAATACTCGGAGGACCCGCTCGTCTCCTCCGACATCACCGGCAATCCCGCCTCGTCCGTCTTCGACTCGGCCCTCACCCGCGTCGACGGCCGCCACGTCAAGGTGGTCGCCTGGTACGACAACGAGTGGGGCTTCTCCAACCGGGTGATCGACACGCTCGAACTCCTCGCCGGCCGCTGAGCGTCGCGGCGGCGTGCGCCTCGGCGGC
>NZ_MUMF01000682.1 GCF_002155905.1 Streptomyces tricolor
CACCGGCCGGCTGCTGGGCGCCGCCTCCCGTCCGCTGACCGGCCGCCGCGACGGCGTACGGCACGAGCAGGACCCCCAGCAGTGGTGGTCCGCGCTCGCCGCCGCCTGCCGGGAGGCGCTGACCGGCGTCGACCCGAGCCGGGTGCGGGGCCTGGCCGTGGACGCCACCTCCGGCACCGTCCTCCTCGCCGACCCCGCGGGCACCCCCCTCACCCCGGGGCTGATGTACGACGACCGCCGGGCCGACGCGTACACCGACCGTGTCAACACGCACGGCGGGCGGGTGTGGGAGAAGCTCGGCTACCGCGCCATGCAGCCGTCCTGGGCGCTGCCCAAACTGCTCTGGCTGCTGGACGACCTGGGCCGGCCGGGCGGCCGGGGCCTCCCGGCGGGCACCCGGCTGCTGCACCAGGCCGATCTGATCACCTGGCGGCTGGCCGGGCGCCAGGCCGCGAGCGACGCCAGCCATGCCCTGAAGACGGGCTACGACCTGATCGCCGAGCGGTGGCCGGAGGCCGAACTCGACGCGCTCGGTGTCCCGAGCGCGCTGCTGCCCGACGTCGTACGGCCCGGGACGGTGATCGGCACCGTGTGCGCGGACGCCGCGGAGGCGACCGGCATCCCCGCCGGCACCCCGATCAGCGCGGGCATGACCGACGGGTGCGCGGCCCAGATCGGGGCCGGGGCGCTGACACCCGGCGCCTGGAACGCGGTGCTGGGCACCACGCTGGTGTTCAAGGGGGCGAGCCCGCACCTCGTCCGCGATCCCGGCGGCGTGGTCTACTGCCACCGCGGCCCCGGCGGCAGCTGGCTGCCCGGCGGCGCCTCCAGCAGCGGCGCGGGCGTCCTCGCCCACCGCTTCCCCGGCGCCGACCTCGACGCGCTGACCGCGCGGGCCGCGGCGACCGGCTCCACCGCCGTCGTCTACCCGCTGGTGGGCGCGGGCGGCGAGCGCTTCCCGTTCCGCGCGCCCGACGCCGCCTCCTTCGTCCTCGGCGAACCCGCGGGCGAGGCGGAGGAGTTCCACGCCTGCCTGCTGGGAGTGGCGCTGCTCGAACGGCTCTGCTTCGACTACCTCGACCACCTCGGCGCCCCCGTCGACGGCCCGCTCACCTTCACCGGCGGCGGCGCCCGCAACCGCTACTGGTCGCAGCTGCGCGCCGATGTGCTCGGGCGCGCCGCCCGGCTGCCGGAGCAGGCCGAGAGCGCCCTCGGCATGGCGGTGCTGGCCGCGACCGCCTCGGGTGCCACGCTGGAGGACGCCGCGGGCGCCATGGTGCGGGTGCGGGAGGAACTCCGTCCCGACCCCGGCCGTACCGCCCGCCTGCTCCCCGTCTACCTCGACTTCGTCGACGCGCTGACCCGCCGCGGCTGGCTGGAGCAGGCCGTGGCCGACCACGCGCGCGGAAAGGCCCGACCGTGACCGACTTCGTCCTCGTCCGCCATGGGGAGACCGTGTGGCACGCGGAGAACCGTTACGCGGGCCGCACCGACGTACCGCTCACCGAGCTGGGCCACCGGCAGGCCGCCGAGCTGGCGGGCTGGGCCGCCGGGCAGCGCCTGGACGCCGTGCTCTGCTCGCCGCTGTCCCGGGCCCGGCTGACCGCCGAGCCCGCGGCGACCGCGCTCGGCCTGACGCCCTGGGTCGACGAGCGCCTGTACGAGGTCGACTTCGGCCGCGGTGACGGGCTCACCCGGGCCGAGATGGCCGAGGCGTTCCCCGAGGCGCTCGCCGCCTTCCTCGCCGACCCGGTCGCCCACCACCTGCCCGGCGGAGAGCATCCCGCCGCGGCGGCGGACCGCGCGGTCGACTGCCTCCAGGAGGCCGCGCGCACGTTCCCCGACGGACGCGTCCTCGTGGTGGCCCACTCCACGCTGCTGCGCCTGGTGCTGTGCCGGCTGCTCGGCATCCCCCTCGCCCGCTACCGCCAGGTCTTCCCCGCCCTGCACAACGGCGCCCTGACCGAACTGCGGCTGCGCGACGGCCAGGCGTCCCTGCTCCGCCTCAACACCCCCGTTCGCTGATCCCTCGCTCTCCGGGAGAACCACCGTGCCCACCACCGTCCTCGCCGCCGGCGACCACTTCGTCCTGCCCGAGCTGCTCGCGCGGGAACTGCGCGCCGCGACGCCCGCCGGCACCGACCTCGACATCCGGCAGCTCCGACTCCCGTGGCCGCACACGCCGTTCGGGAAGGTCGCGGAGGTCGACGAGGCGTCCGGGACCGAGGAGGAGCTGATCGAGGCGCTGCGCGGCGTACGGATCTGTGTCACCCAGATGGCGCCCCTCACCGAGCGGGTGCTGGCCGCCTGCCCCGACCTGGAGCTGTTCTGCGTCAGCCGGGGCGGACCGGTCAACGCGAACCTGGAGGCCGCCACCCGGCACGGTGTCGCCGTCTGTTACGCCCCCGGCCGCAACGCCGTCGCCACCGCGGAGCACACCCTCGCGCTCATCCTCGCCGCCGCCCGCGGGATCGGCGATGTCCACACCGACCTCAAGCGGGGCACCTGGCGCGGCGACTACTACGACTACACGCGCTGCGGCATCGAGATCGACGGCTCCGTCGTGGGCCTGGTCGGCTTCGGCGCCATCGGCTCGCGCGTCGCCCGCGTCCTGCACGCCATGGGGGCCACGGTCCTCGTCCACGACCCCTACGTGCGACCGGAGGCGGTCGAGGGCGTCGCACGGCTCGTCACCCTGGAGGAGTTGCTGAGCCGCTCCAGGATCGTCTCCCTGCACGCGCGCGTGACGGACGAGACGCGCGGGATGATCGGACAGGCCCAGATCGACGCCATGCCCCGTGGTTCGGTCCTCGTCAACTGCGCCCGCGGCGCCCTCGTCGACTACGACGCGGTGTGCGACGCCCTGGACTCCGGCCGTCTGGCCGCAGCCGGCTTCGACGTGTTCCCCGTCGAGCCCGTACCGGCGGGCTCGCGTCTGCTGTCCACGCCGGGCGTCGTCCTCACCCCGCACATCGCCGGCGCGAGCCGCGAGGTCGCCCACAAGGCGGCCCGGATCGTCGCCGCCGAGGCGGGCCGCTTCCTGCGGGGCGAGCCACTGGCCCACTGCGCCAATCCCGAGGCCGTGGCGGGCTGACCCTCCCGGGGGAGCCGCCCGCCCCACGGCTCCCCCTACGCACCGGCCCCTTCCGCGTCCCCGCTCATGGCCTCACGGCGTACACGTAACGGCTGAACGGCGCCCTGCGATCGAGCTTGTCGGGCTTGTCGCTCTCGTGGTCGTTCGCGTATTCGCCGAGCGTCCACAGCGCGACCTGACCACCGATCCGGCTGTAACTGAGGTCCTCGCAGCCGATGTTGAGGTACGATTCGCGCCTTCCCCCGTCCGCCCCTTGCCGCCACGACCTCAGTTGTCCCGGCTTCTTCGTCCCGCGGCTCGACGAGAGGTAGTACCTGCCGTCGGCCCCCCTGACCGCACCCTGCACCCGCACTTCCCGGTGCGCGGCGGCTTGCCAGGAGGATCGCGTGCTGCTCAGGTAGCCCGTGCTCGGGCTGCCCAGTTCCCAGCGCGCCAGCCGGCAGCTCCCGCGCTCCCGGTACTCGCTCACCAGCAGCGCGGGGCGGCGCCTGGTGCGGTCCAGGGAGACCTGCGAGAAGGTGAACTTCCGTGTCGCGCTGCCGGAGGCGTCGTAGGCGTAGCACTGAGGCAGGACGTAGTCGTACCCGTGCGCGTGGTACGTACCGTCCGCCTGGCGGCCGAGCCCCGGCCCCTTGGTGACCTTGAAGATCCGGTCGAGGTCGTACACCCGCAGCCCGGTCGTCCCCACCGTGCTGTCCGCGACGTAGAGCTTGTTGCCGTACCAGGCGATGCCGCCCGCGTGCAGGTCGGACTCGCGGAAGTCGTACCGCTCTCCGCCGTCGTCGCGCAGCCCGTACGGCTCCACGAGCAGCACGTGCTGGTACGTCGGGTCCCCGGTGGCGTCCCAGCTGACGACGCTGATCCGCGCGCCCTGCCGCTCGGCGGCGAGCCTGCCGTACCAGGACACCAGCAGCGTCGCGGGTGCCGAGCCGTTCGCGTCGTAGGTGGTGGTGATGCCCTGGGGCCGCCAGTTCTTGTCGACGAAGTCGGCAGTCGCCCACCGGAAGGCGTACAGCAGCTCTTCCGGCTCCTTGTCGGGGCGGGGCCTGGTCCCGTCGTCCTGGTCCTCCGGCCACCGGGTGACCCGGTCCGCCTTCAGGGCCGGGGTCCTCGTCAGCACCTCGCCGAGCGGGACCGGCCCGCCCAGTAAGGGGCTCAGCCCGTTGATGGCTCGCCGGTAGCTGTACGCCGACGGCCCCGTGGGCGCGGCGCGCTTCTTGAGTCTGTACGGCTCCGCCGCCGCTGCCTCGCCGGCGACGGCCAGGCCGCCCGCCGCCGCGGCCACCGGGGCCGCCGCCATTCCGCGCAGGATCGTTCTCCGTGTGATGCTCATGGCAAGGGACGGTAGGCCGGAACGCCTCCTTCGACCCCGGCCCGGTCCGTCCGGGACATGTCCGGGACAACACGCCTCCCGACGTGAAGAGAAGCAAACGGGGAGGGAGTAGGTAAATCGGATATAAGTGCCTATCCCTTGATATAAAGATCTCGTGAAGGCGTGACCGGCCCGTGAGCGGGCGATGCGGCCGCGCCGGTTGTCTGAGATTGGAGCTTCTAAGGAGAAGCATGCGGCCCTTCAGAATCGCGGCATCCCGACAGGCGCCGGTCCCCGTGCCGCGCCGGCCGGCCCATCCGGAAGGCACCCAGGCACGCTGGTACGGCCCCCTGTCCGTCGGTGTGGATCTGACCGGCGCGGCACTGCCGGTGGCGGCGGCGATCGTGGAGGTCCATGAACCCCATCCCCTGCGCCTGGCGGCCGTCGCCGCCCTGGTGTGGCCGCTGATCCGCGTGGCCGGCAAGCGGTACACGTCCTCGGCCTGGGGCGACGGCGGTGGCCTGCGGGCCGTCCTGAGGGACTGGCTGCTGCTGGTCGGCGCACTGGCCACGCTGCGCGTGCTGTGCGGACTGCAGAGCGTCCCGGCCGAGGCCTTCACGGCGCTGATCCCCGCACTCGTCCTCACCGCCGCCTGCCACGAACTGATCCACCGTCACCTCCTGGCCGCCCGTCGCGACGGCCGCGCGCTGCGCCATGTCGTGGTGGTCGGGGAGGGCGCCACGATCGACGCGGTGGTCGGGCAGCTGGCCCAGCGCACCGACCACGAATACGTGGTGGTGGGATGCTGCCCGGTGGGGGAGGAGGAGGTGCTCTCCGGCGTCCCCGTGTACGTGCGGCTGCCCCGTGCGGAGCCCGAGACGCCCGAGGAGGACGCCGCGACGGTGCTCGGAGCGGCCGACGAACTCTGCGCCGACCTCGTGTTCGTGGTGCCGGGCCCGCACCTGTCGGGCCAGCGGCTGCGCCGGCTGTCCTGGGCGGTGCACGACCGGGGGTGCCCGATCGTCGTGCTGCCCGGCATCGTCGAGGTCGCACGCCGGCGGGTCCGGCTCACCTCGGCGTCCGGCCTCACCCTGCTGCACATCGCCCCGCCGCTGCGCCGCGGCATGCCGGCCCTGCTGAAGGAGGCCGTGGACCGCGTGGGCGCCCTGCTGCTGATCGTGCTGCTCTCGCCGCTGCTGCTCGCGCTGGCGCTGGCCGTGCGCCTCGGCTCACCCGGCCCCGCCTTCTACCGTCAGATCCGGGTCGGCCAGCACAACACCCCCTTCGCGATGTGGAAGTTCCGCACCATGGTGGTCGACGCGGACCGCCTCAAGGACGAGCTGGAGGCGTCCAACGAGAACGACGGCCACATGTTCAAGATGCGCCGCGACCCCCGGGTCACCCCCCTGGGGCGCATCCTGCGCCGCTACTCCCTGGACGAGCTGCCCCAGCTGTTCAACGTCCTCCTCGGCCACATGTCCCTGGTCGGCCCGCGCCCCCCGGTGCCGGAGGAGGTCGTCAAGTACAACCCGGTGGAGATGCGCCGGCTGCACGTCAAGCCGGGCCTGACCGGGCTGTGGCAGGTGAGCGGACGGTCGGACCTGTCCTGGCACGAGACGGTCTCGCTCGACCTTCGCTACGTCGACAACTGGTCCCCGGCCATGGACATGAACGTGATGGCCCGCACCGTACGCGCGGTGCTGAACGGCCAGGGCGCCTACTGAGCATCCGCCATCCGGGCAAGCCTGCCGTCAACACGCCCGGATCGCGGGGGATTCGCCTCCCGGGGCATGAAGGATCGCGGATGCGCACGCCTCGGCCCCCGGAAGGGACACTGTCATGGCGCAGACCGCGACCACCCCGCAGCCCGGTGACTTCGGACCGGTCACGCCCCGCCGGCCCGTCGTCGAGCGCTCCCTGCGCGGCTTCACCGGCGCCGGATACGACAAGGGGCGCCCCCTGCTCGTGCAGGCCGCCTGGTTCGCCGTCCTCCACCTGGTCTTCGTCAAGTGGTGGTGTCCGGCCCGCTGGCGGCCGGCGCTGCTGCGGGCCTTCGGCGCCCGCGTCGGGCAGCGGGTGCTGATCCGGCACGGAGTACGGGTGCACTGGCCGTGGAAGCTGGACATCGGCGACGACGTGTGGATCGGCGAGGGCGCCTGGATCCTCAACCTCGAACCCGTCACGATCGGCAGCGACTGCTGCGTCTCGCAGAGCGCGCTGCTGTGCACGGGCAGCCACCGCCCGCGTTCCGCCACGTTCGAGTTCGACAACGGCCCCATCCGCCTGGAGCCGGGCAGCTGGGTCGCGGCCCGCGCCGTCGTGCTGCGCGGGGTCACCGTCGGCCGGGGCGGCGTGGTGGGCGCCGGCGCCGTCGCCCACCGGGACCTCGCACCCGGCGCGGTCCTGACGACGAAGGGACGTACGGCATGAGACTGCTCCACGTGGTCACGCTCGTCAGCGACGACGGCATCTTCGGCGGCCCGCCGAGCGTCGCCGTCGCCCAGTCGGCGGAGCTGGCCGCACGCGGCCACGACGTCACCCTGATGGCGCTGTGGCGGGGCAGCGGCCCGGCACCGGACCGGATCGGATCCGTCCGGCTGCGGTCCCGTCCCGCCCGCGCGCTGTTGCCGGGACGGGGCTGCATCGGCCTGCTGCACCCCCTCCTCGTACGCGACCTGTGGCGGGCCATGGGCGGCGCCGACGTCGTGCACGTCCACGCGGGGCGGGACCTGGTCTCCCTCGCCGCCCTCGCCGTCGCCGCGGTGCGCCGCGTGCCGTGTGTGGCCCAGACCCACGGCATGGTCGAGCCGCGCACCGCGCTCCCCGTCCGGCTGTTCGACCTGCTGTACCTGCCGCTGCTGCGCCGGGCGCGCGCCTGCTGCGTCCTGACCGGGCACGAGCGCCGGCTGGTGGCCCGGGTGCTGGGTCCGGACGGCCCGCCGCTGCGGATCCTGCCCAACGGCATCCGGCCGGGTCCGCCCGAACCGGAGCCGCGGCGGCCGCGCGACCCCCACGTGGTGTTCCTGGCCCGGCTGCATCCCCGTAAGCGTCCCGAGGCCTTCGTGGAGATGGCCCGGCTGGTCCACCAGGAGATGCCCGAGGCCCGCTTCACGCTGTACGGCCCGGACGACGGATCGCTGCCCGCCGTGCGCCGGCTCATCGACGAGGGGCCCGCCGGCGTGGTCCGTTACGGCGGGGCGCTCGATCCCGCCGAGGCGCACGAGGCGTACCGGAGCGCGGCCGTCCATGTGCTGGCGAGTGTGAACGAGCCGTTCGGGATGACCGTCATCGAGGCGCTGGCCGCCGGCACGCCCGTGGTCTGCACCGACACCTGCGGCATCGCCGACGAGCTGGCACGCCGTGGCGCCGCCCTCGTCACCGACGGCAGTCCCCAGGGCATGGCGGCGGCGGTCCGCCGGCTGCTCGGCGACCCGGAGCTGTGCGCCCGGATGGCGCGGGCCGGCCGCTGCGTGGTCGAGGACGTCTACTCCATCGGCGCCGTGGCGGACCGGTTGGAGGAGATCTACCGGGACGAGCGGACCGGCGGGGGCGGAACGGACCACGCGGCGCGCGAGGCCGACGGCCGGCCCGGGCAGGAGCCGGCGACGCCGAGTCCGGCCTCGTGAATGGTCAGGGCTTGGGCCCGTGGAGTCCGGCCTCGTGAATGGTCAGGGCTTGGGCCCGCGGAGTCCGGCCCCGGGAATGGTCAGGGCTCAGGGGCGCCGAGTGCGGCCATGAGGGCCCGGGCCCGGTAGCCCGACCTTCGCGGCCGTCCCGTGGCCGGCGGCGCAGGCCCGCCGGCCACGCGAGGGGGCCGTTTCAGGGGCGGCGACGGTGTCCGCCGGCGCCGCTCACGCTGTAGAGGATGTCCTCGAAGCGGGAGGCGCAGCCCTCCAGGGCGAACTCCCGCTCGGCCAGCGCGCGGCTCTCCTTGCCCAGTCGCTCGGCCCGGGCCGGGTCGGACAGGACCTCCCGGACCCACGCCGCAGCACCCTCCAGGGCCGGCTCCTCCGGCGGGAAGACCGCCGACCCCGCCTGCCGGAGCAGCCGCGCGGCGAGGTTGTCGGCGGGCATCAGGCCGAGCACCGGCCGCCCGGCGCACAGATAGGACAGCGTCTTGGACGGGACCGAGAACTGCCCCGCGTCCGGACCCAGCAGCACCACGAGGACGTCGCCGGTGCCGAGCACCTCCGGCAGCCGCTCATAGGGCTGGAAGGGCAGCAGGGTCAGCTCGACGCCCCGCGCCGCGGCGGCGTCCTTGAGGACGGGTACGGCGGGACCGTCGTTGACGACGACGAGCCGTACCGGGCTGCCCTGCTCCCGCAGTCGCTCGGCCAGCCGCACCAGCAGCACCGGGTTGTGCTTCAGCCCGAGCGTGCCCGAGTACAGCACCGTCCGCACGCCGTCCAGACCGTGCTCCGCCGACCAGGCGTTGCCCCGGGACACCGGGACGATCTCGTCCAGCGGCGCCCAGTTGGGGATGACGGTGACCTTGTCGGCGGTGCCCCATTCCTCGTGCACCCGCACGAACGAGTCGGCGATCACCACGACGGCCGCGGCCTGCCGCGCCGACCACTTCTCACCCGCACCGAAGACCTTGGCGGCCAGGCCCATCGACCGGGCGACCTCGGCGGCGGCGAAGCTCTTCAGGGCGATTGCGGTCACGTCCTGGTGCCACAGCACCCAGGGGATGCGCAGCCTCCGCAGCACGGCAGCGGTCACCACCAGCACCGGGATCGGCAGGTTGGACAGCAGCGCCACGTCGGGCTGCTCGCGGCGGACCTGCCGGGCCAGTTCGAGACCCAGCCGGGTCTCCTGGCCCAGCCGGCGGACGTAGGCCTCCTTGCGCAGCCTGACGCCGTCCCCGATGGTGGCGAAGCGGAGGCCGGAGACGTCCGAGGCGAGGTCGCCCTTGCCGGAGACGTAGGCCGTGCACGTCGAGTGGACGACCTGATGTCCGCGGCGTGCCAGCTCCCGGCTCAACTGGGCCTGGAACGGGTGGCCGCTGTAGTCGTGGACGAGGATCCTCATCGTCTGTTCCGTCCTCGCATCGGGCCGGGCGTCACTGGTGGGAGCGCTTGACCTGGTCGTAGACCCAGGCGTAGGTCTTCTCCAGTCCGTCGGCCAGGGAGACCGACGGCTCCCAGCCGTAGATCTCGCGGATCAGGGTGTTGTCGGAGTTGCGCCCGCGCACGCCCTGGGGGGCGTCCAGCCGGTAGCTGCGCTCGCAGCGGATGCCCGCGATCCGCTCGACGATGTCGACGAGCTGGTTGATGGTCACCAGCTCCGAGGAGCCGAGGTTGACCGGTACGCCGCTGTCCCCCTTCATGATCATCTGGGTGCCGTGCAGGCAGTCGTCGATGTACATGAAGGAACGGGTCTGCAGGCCGTCGCCCCAGATCTCGATCCGGTGGTCGCCGGAGAGCACCGCCTGGGCCACCTTCCGGCACACCGCCGCGGGTGCCTTCTCCCGGCCGCCCTCCCAGGTGCCGTGCGGGCCGTACACGTTGTGGTAGCGGGCGACCCGGGTGGTGAACCCGTAGTCCTCCGCGAAGTGCCGGCACATGCGCTCGGAGAAGAGCTTCTCCCAGCCGTAGCCGTCCTCCGCCTGCGCCGGATAGGCGTCCTCCTCGCGCAGCGCGGTGACGTTCGGGTCGGTCTGCTTGCCGGCGGCGTAGACGCAGGCGGAGGAGGAGTAGAAGTAGCGCTCGACGCCGGCCTCGTGCGCGGCCTTCAGCATGTGCGTGCTGATCAGCACCGACATCATGCAGGCGGCCTTGTTGTTCTCGATGAAGCCCATGCCGCCCATGTCGGCGGCCAGCATGTACACCTGTCGGGCGCCCTCGACGCCCGCGCGCGCGTTCTCCAGGAGAGACAGGTCGGCGATCACGTTCTCCGCGGCGTCGTGGAGCTGGTACCACTCGTGCCGGGGCTTGATGTCGATGGAGCGGACGGTCAGCCCCTGGGCCAGCAGGGCGCCCACGAGATGCCCCCCGATGAATCCCCCGCCACCGGCAACGACGACGTCGACCTGCTTGTCCATGGGCCACTCCTCTGTCCGGAGATCCGATGATCTAGTACGACTAAGCAATACACATTTGTCCTGATTTGCGGCTCATGGCGCGCCGCCTGAACCGCCCGCGTCACCCGATGACGGCGCGCGGCGGACGGCCGTGCGGAGCCCTCGGGTTCGCGCGCGCCTGTGCAGCTTGATGAGGTATGGGCGTTATAAACCTAGTGATGAGCTTTCAGGCGAAATATTCGGTTGGTGGAGGGCGTCCGAGGCGGGAGGCCGGCGTCCGCAGCGCCGCCGCGGTCTCGCTCTGGGCCGTGGCGCTGCTGGCCCTGCTGCCGGCGCTGATCCTCCAGCCGGGCGTCACGCACCCCTCGCCGGCGCTCGCGGTGCAGGCGGTGGTGCTGACGCACACCGGTGTGGCCCTCATCCGCGTGCTCACCGCGACGACGGTGCGGCTCGTCGCCCTCGGGTTCTGGCTCTTCGCCTACATCTGGCTCGGCCTCGCGCCCTTGGCGCAGCTCGCCACCGACACCTACCCCTGGGCCTACCGGACCGGCCAGGGGACCGCCGTCACGGCCGTGGCCGTCGTCGAACTCGGGCTCCTCGCCCACAGCGCCGGGGCCGCCGTCGCCGCCCGCCGCGAGCGCACCCGCGCGGCCGGGCCCGCCAGCGCCGCGCCGGGGCCGGTGGAACGGCTGCTGTCCCGCCGCCTCGCGCCCTGGCGCCTGCTGTCGCTGTGCGGACTCGCCCTCGCCCTGGCCGTGCTGCTCGTCCCCGGCCAACCGGGCGGCGTCGCCGCCTACTTCACCAGCCGTCAGGCGCTGCGCGAGGCGGGCTTCGCGGACGGCTCGGACGGCGCCTTCCTGTCGGCCCTGCGCAACTGGTCGCTGTCCGTGCCCGCGTTCTGGGCGCTGCTGGGCCTGCTGCGCGTACCGTGCGCGCCCGGCGGCGACCGTCTGCTGCGCGGCGTCCGCCGTATGCTGCTGCCGCTGCTCCTCGCGCTCAACGTCGTCGTCAACAACCCCATCAGCAAACCGCGGTTCTGGTGCGGCACGGTCCTGCTGACCCTGCTGTTCACCGTGCCCAGGCTGAACCGGCCCCGCGCCTTCCGCGTCATCGCGGCCACCCTCATGGCGACCGTGCTGCTGGTCTTCCCGTACAGCGACTACTTCCGCTACAGCGACCGGGAGCAGTTCGCCGTCGTCTCCCTCTCCGCGCAGTTCACCGCCAACGGCGACTACGACGCCTTCCAGCAGGTGCAGACCGGCATCGACTACGCGCGGGACAGCGGATTTGCACCGCTGGACGTGCTGGGCCCCGTGCTCTTCCCCGTCCCGCGCTCGGTGTGGCCGGGCAAACCGGAGGACACCGGCATCACCCTGGCCCACTACGCGGGCTACGACTTCCTCAACCTCTCCGCGCCCTTGTGGATCGAGAGTTACCTGTGGGCCGGTCCGCCCGCCGTGGCCCTCGTGTTCTTCCTGCTCGGCGCGGCCGGACGCCGCATGGACGACGTACGCCACCGGCTCCGCGACCGGGCGGGCACCCTCGCCGCTCTCCTGGTGCCGGCCTTCGCCTTCTACCAGATCGTCTTCCTGCGCGGCAGCCTGCTCGGGATCGTCGGCCCGCTGACGCTGCTGGTGGCCGTTCCGCTGCTCATCACCACCCCCGCCGTCCGCGCACCCCGGCTTGTCCCGTCGGCCCCGCCGACCGCACCCACCCGCCCCGCATCGATCCCCGGCACAGGAGGGCACCCGTGACCGGCCCCATCCATGTCTACGACCGGTACGACG
>NZ_MUMF01000683.1 GCF_002155905.1 Streptomyces tricolor
CACCGCCCACGCCACCGGCCCCACCACCGCCCACGCCACCGGCCAGGGCACGGGCCGGGGCACGAGCGGCATGGACTTCCTCATCGAGGACTACATACCCGGCCGCGAGTTCAGCTTCGAAGTCCTCGTCGTCGACCACGAGCCGCACGTGGTCGCCGTACACGAGAAGTGCGAGGTGACGGAGACCGCGGGCACCGTCCTGGAGAACGCCTGCGTCAGCCCGCCCACCAGCCTGACCCGGCAGCAGACCGCCGCCGGGATCCGCTGGGTGAGCAGCGTCCTGGACACCCTCGGCCTCGGCTGGGGCTGCTTCCACATCGAAGCCCGCCACACCCCCTCCGGCTGGGACCTGATCGAGGTCAACCCCCGCGTCGGCGGCAGCCTGATCTCGCCCAGCGTGGCAGCACTGACCGGCGGCCCCGGCCTGCTCGACCTCTGGCTCGACCTCCTGCTCGCCGCCCGCCGCCCGGCCGCCTACCGCACCACGCTCGCCGGCCTGTCGTACACGGCCGACGGCACCACACCGAGCCCGAACGCGACGTTCTTCCGCGTCTTCTTCGCCGGCCCCGGCACCATCCGCACGGTGACGGTCAACGACGACCTCCCCCTCCCGCCGGCCCTCTCCCACGTCCTCCTCCAGCCCGGCGACGTCGTGGAGTCCTCCGCGCGCGAGGTGTTCTGCGGCCAGGTCCTGTGGCGCATGGACCGGGACGGCCGCGAGGCGGTCCTGCCCGACCTGCTGCCCGCCTCCGAGCGAGCCCTCGAGATCGTCTACGAGACGGAGCACCGATGACCGGGCCGATCCTCCTCATCGTCGACTACAACCTCAGCCGCATCGACGAGGTCCGCCACCTGCGCGACCACGCCCGCCGGCGCCACGGCGCCACCGTGATCCTCGTCCGCGCCGACCCCACCGAGGCCGACCACGCCATCGCCGACGAGGTCATCGACCTCGACCCGCTGCGCGACGACTTCGCCCAGATCGGCGAGAAACTCCTCGCCGACCGCCGCGACCGGATCAAAGCCGGCATCGTCTTCTCCGACAACGCCGTCCGCAGCGGAGCCGAACTGCTCCACCGCCTCGGCGTCCCCGTCGACTCCCCGCCCCTGGCCGAAGGCGCCTTCTCCAAATACCGCTACCGGCTCGACGAGAGCCGCGTGGCCGACCTGCTGGCCGCACAGCGCATCATGGTGCCCGCCTTCACCGAGATCGCCTCCCTCGACCAGCTCCACGCCTTCGCCCACGACCACCCCGAAGGCTTCGTCATCAAGCCCGCCGCGGAGGGCAACAACCGCGGCGTCGTCGTCGTCCGCCCCGGCGACGACCTGACCGCGGCCTTCGCCGAGGTCCTGCCCTACCTGGAGGGCGGGGTCATCTGCGAGGAACTCATCCCCTACCGGCGCGAGTACTCCTTCGACGGACTGGGCTCGCTGACCTTCCTCACCGAGAAGATCAGCGCACGCGGCCGCTACCCCGTCGAGATCGCCCAGGTCCTGCCCGCCCGGCTCGACCCCCACGAACGCGCCACGCTGCAGCGGGCGGGACAGCTGGCGAACTGGCTCGTCGGCCAGTGCGACGGCCCCTTCCACAACGAGATCAAACTCAGCGACGACGGCCTGCACGCCGCGATCGTCGAACCCAACCGGCGCCCGGCCGGAATGAAGATCTGGGCCCTGGCCCGCTGGGTCTACGGCATCGACCTGCACCACCGCTGGGTCGACACCGCCTTCGGCACCGCCCCCCACACCGAACGCCTGGTGCCCGGCTGCGCGGCGGCGACGGTGATGCTCGGCGTCGCCGCCGACCGCTCCTTCGCCCCCGACGACGTCCCCCCCGGCGCGGACCCCTTCGGCGACGCCGTCCGCGCCACCACCGAACAACTCGGCCTGGCGGATACCGACCTGACCGTCACGGAGTTCTCCTGGCTCTCCCCCCGGCGCCGCGACCTGCACGCCCTCGCCCGCGACAACGCCGACTTCGCCGCCCAGGGCTGCGTCGTCCTGCGCGGCGACCGCGCCGACATCCGCACCGTCGTCCACACCCTGCGCGAAGCCTGGTCACACGCCCTGGACCGCGCCGTCGCCCCGCCCGCCCCCGCCAGGAAGGCCCGATGAAGATCCTCATCCTGCACCGCGTGCCCTACTTCAAGATCGAATACCACCGGGGGATCCGCCACGACCACCACGAGGTCACCTACTTCGGAACCGACCAGGCACTGGCCACCCTCCCGCCCGACCTGCGCTGCGAACGCGTCAGCCGCCCCGGCACCCGCCCCGCCTTCGACGAGGCCCGCACCTGGCTGGCCCGCACACCCCGCCACTTCGACCGGATCATCTCCATGTCGGAGTACGAACTCCTCGACGCCGCCCGCCTGCGCGAACACCTCGGCGTCCCCGGCGCACCGGTGGACCAGGTCGCCCTCGCCCGCGACAAGGTCCTGATGAAACAGGCCGTCGACCAGGCCGGCCTGCGGGTACCGCGCTACTGCCCGCTGCCGCACTTCCTCCAGCACGACGGCCACGCCCCCTGGAGCGGCCCCACCGTCCTCAAACCCCACCGCGGCGCCTCCAGCGAGGACGTCCTCGTCTACGACACCCCCCACCAGGCCGCCACGGCGATCACCGAACACCGCACCGGCATCCCCCGCCTCGACGACGGCACCGCCCTTCACGACTTCCAGGTCGAGGAATTCGTCACCGGCCCGATCCGCCACTTCGACGGCCTCGTCCAAAACGGCGAGATCCTCCTGCTCACCGCCAGCCAGTACATCGGCACCTGCCTGCAGTACGCCCAGGGCCGGCCGATGGGCTCGTTCCAGATCCCCTGCTCCGAGCAGACCCGCACCTGGGTCGCCCGCGCCCTGGCCGCCGTCCAAATCCACGACGGCAGCTTCCACCTCGAAGCGATCGTCCACGAAGAAGAACTCGTCTTCCTCGAAGTCGGCAACCGCGTCGGAGGAGCCGACGTGGTCGCCAGCGTCGAACTGGCCACCGGCGTCCACCTGCCCTCCTGCGAACTGCGCATCCTGCTCGGCGAACCCGTCGCCGCCACCCTGCCCGCACCACCCGCACCACCCCGCTGGTACGGCTGGTTCGTCCACCCCGGCCACCACCTCGCCGGACAGCAGTACCACGGCCTCAAAGGAGCCGCCCCCTTCCGCACCAGCCCCCGCGTGATCACCTGGCACGAACTGGCGCCCGGCGCACCCCTGCCCGATCACATCACCTACCAGGCCGGAGAGACGGTCCTCGCCGGGATCGTCGCGGGCGAGAGCCCCGAACAGACCCACAACTGGATCACCGACCTGTTCGCCTCCCTCTCCGTCGACACCCGCCCGGCCACCCCCGCACCACTGGAACGAGTCACGGCATGAAAAAACAGCACATCCTGATCGCCATCGCCGTCACCGCGATCTGGGGCCTGAACTTCTCCATCATCAAAATCGGACTGAAAAGCGTCGACCCGTTCATCCTCGCCGGGATCCGCTTCGCGCTGTGCGCCCTGCCCGCAGTCTTCTTCCTCAAACGCCCCCAAGTCCCCTGGCGGCACACCATCGGCTACGGCCTCGTCTTCGGCGTCGGCCTGTGGGGCATGGTCAACCTCGGCATCAAAGCCGGACTCTCCTCCGGCATCGCCTCCCTCGTCCTGCAGTTCAGCGCCTTCCTGACCATCCTGCTCGGCGCCGTCGTCTTCCGCGAATCCCTCTCACGCTTCCAGTACCTGGGGATCGCCGTCGCCCTGACCGGCCTGTTCTCCATCACCTTCGTCACCGACGGCACCGTCACCCTCGCCGGCATCGCCCTCGTCCTGTTCGGCGCCGTCTCCTGGAGCATCGCCAACGTCATCCTCAAAAAGGCCGCACCCAAGGACACCCTCGCCTTCATCGTCTGGTCCAGCCTCTTCTCACCCATCCCCCTGTTCCTGCTGGACCTCGCCGTCAACGGCACCACCGGCTACACCGACCTGCCCGACCAGATCGGCTGGGCCGCGGTCCTCTCCATCCTCTTCCAGGCCTACCCCAACACCGTCCTCGGCTACGCCGTATGGAACTGGCTGCTGCGCGAATACCCCGTCTCCACCGTCGCCCCGCTCTCCCTGCTCGTCCCCGTCTTCGGCGTCCTCGGCTCCATGCTGATCTTCAACGAACCCCTGCCCCCGCTCAAACTCCTCGCCGGCGCACTCATCGTCACCGGCCTCGTCATCGGCCTGTACGGCAAACGACTGGCCCAGTCCCCCACCACCACCCGCCTGCCCACGATGAGCCGCTCCCGATGACGACCACCCTCAACACCCTCGCCGACCACTACGTGGACGAACTGGCCGCCCTGGACCCCTGCCTGGCCGCCGTCATGGGCATCGCCGGACAAGAACACCACCTGACCGACTACAGCCCCCAAGCAGCACAAGCACGCACCGACCTGGCCCGCCGCACCCTCAAAGCCCTCGACGACACCCCCACCACCAGCGACGCCGAACGCATCGCCGCCGCAGTACTGCGCGAACGCCTCACCACCGACATCGCCCTCGCCGACGCCGACGCCTACGGCACCCTCCTGGACACCCTCGACGGCCCCGTCCAGCGCCTACGGCACGCCATCGGACTGCTCGACCAAGGCCCCGCCACCGACTGGGACGCACTGCTGGCCCGGCTGCGAGCCCTGCCCGCCACCCTGACCGGCCTGCACCAAAGCCTGCAGGCCGCACGACACCGCGGCCGCATCGCCCCCCACCGCCAAGTCACCCGCAACGCCCAGGACTGCCGCGGCATGCGCCCCTACCTGGCCGGCCTGCCCACCCACCACGCCGACGGCCCCCTGCGCCACGCCCTCGACCAGGCCGCCGCAGCAGCCAACGAAGCACTCACCGGCTTCGCCACCTACCTGACGCACGACCTCGCACCCCACGCCCCCCGACACGACGCAGTGGGCGCCGACCGCTACCACCTGGGCGTACGCGAATTCCTCGGCACCCGCCTGGACCTGGAAGAAACCTACGCCTGGGGCTGGGAGGAACTCACCCGCATCCAGCACGAGACAGCCCAGGCCGCCGCCCGCATCGCCCCCGGCGAACCCGTACCCGCAGTGCTCGCCGCACTCGACCGCGACCCACGCCACCACATCACCGACGCCACAGCCTTCCGCACCTGGCTCCAGGACCTCGCCGACCGCACCATCACCGACCTCGACGGCACCCACTTCCACATCCCCCCACCCCTGCGACACATCGACTGCCGCACCACCGCCACCGACGGCCCCGCCTGCTACCTCGCACCCAGCGAAGACCTCTCCCGCCCCGGAACCCTCTTCTGGCCCCGTCTC
>NZ_MUMF01000684.1 GCF_002155905.1 Streptomyces tricolor
GACCGTGGCCACGGTCTCGCCGCCCGCGAAGGTGGTGTCCGTGTCACCGGTGATGGTGAACCTGATCCTCACCTTGGCGACGGACTTGCCGACCTTGGTCTCGGCGCGGGTGCCGATCCGCTCGGCGAAGGCGTCGCCGGCCATCGCGGTGAGCTTCCCGGTGCCCGCGTCCTCCAGGTGGTCCACGAGGTCGGTGGGCGTCTGCGGGGTCGTCGGCGGGACGGGCGGCGTGGGCGGCGTCGGCGGCGTCGGCGGCTTGGGGCGCGGCGTCTCGCCGCCGCCGTTCCCGTTGCCGGGCTTGTGGGGCTTCGGGGCCGGCTTGGTCCTCGGCGGGTCCGAGGGCTTCGGGGACGTGGTGCGGTGGGAGTCGTCGTCGCTGCGGCGCTCGGGGATGCGCCCGGTGCCGTCGGGAATGGTGTGGCTGCCCTTGCGGTAGTACTCCAGCCAGTTCAGGACCAGATCGAGGTAGTCCTGCGAGTTGTTGTAGCTGAGGATCGCGCTGCGCAGCCCGCCGGCGGTCGACATGTCCCAGTCGTTGCGGCACAGGTAGTGGCCGGCGGCGAGGGCGGCGTCGTAGACGTTGTTGGGGTCCTTCGCGGCGTCGCCGTTGCCGTCGCGGCCGGCCCAGGCCCAGGTGGACGGGATGAACTGCATGGGGCCGACGGCCTGGTCGTAGGTGCGGTTGCCGTCGTAGGCGCCGTCGTCGGTGTCCTGGATGAGCGCGAAGCCGTTGCCGTCGAGCTGCGGGCCCAGGATCCGGCCCACGGTGGTGCCGTCGGCGTCGACCCGGCCGCCGCGGGCGTGCCCCGACTCGACCTTGCCGATGGCGGCGAGCAGTTGCCAGGGCAGGTTGCAGCCGGGCTTGGCGGAGCGCAGTTCGGCCTCGGCCTTCTTGTAGGCGTCGAGGACCGTCGCGGGGATGCCGGCCTCGGCGTCGCCCCGGGAGACGGAGGTGCCGCTGCCCGAGGAGGGGCTGGGAGCGGGGCTCTTCAGGGGCGGCAGGTCGGTGTAGTAGGGCGAGTTGCCGGTGGCGTTGCCGTCGGCGGGCCCGTCCGGTACGGGAGCCGTGGCGCCCGTCGCCGCCTGTCTGCCGTTGTCCTCGCCGGTCACTCCTGGAGCCTGGGACGCGGAGAGAGCCGCGACCGCTGCCGCGGCCACGGCGGTGGTCGCCGCCCCCTTGCGCAGCCGCCTGCCGATATGCGCCGCCATTGAGTGAACCCCTCCCGTGGACGCCGTGCGTCCGTCTCCGTCTGTCTGCCTCGCTCTGGTGTGACGGTCGACCCGGTGATCTGGTTGCCCCTGTTGCGCCTTTCGATCCGTGCGACGTGGGTACGACCGTGCGTCCCGCACGGTAACGCAGGTGACCCTACGACAACTTGCTGTGAGGGGGCACCTGTTCGCGCCCCGTTTTCACCGGTTGGCCAACTGTCGTCGCCGGGCGCGCGCCCGGACGGCGGTCACGCATACTGGGCGGAACTGATCACCGGCGCCGGCATCCGGGCCGACGACCGTTCCGGGGGGCTCTGTTGCCGTTCACGCTGAGTCATGCGGCGGCCGTGCTGCCCGCGATCCACCGGGACGGCAGCGGCCGGGGCCGGCTGGTTCCGACGGTGCTCGTCGCGGGCTCCTGCGCGCCCGACATGCCGTACTACGCGGCCGGAGTGCTGCCGGGCGGCATGGAGTTCGGCGCGGTCACGCACGGGTTCGCCGGGGTCGTCACGGTCGACGTGCTCATCGCCTGGGCCCTGGCGGGGCTGTGGCTGCTCGTCCGGGAGCCGCTGCCGGCGCTGCTGCCGCGGGCCTGGCAGGGCCGGCCGGCCGCCCTGTTGCGCTGCGGTGCGC
>NZ_MUMF01000685.1 GCF_002155905.1 Streptomyces tricolor
CCCACGCGCACCGCGGTGCGAAGTCGGGAGCGTGATCCGGCGGCCCCGCCGCTACGCTCCCGCGCATGACCGGGCACCCACGTGCACCCCGCGACCCCGTGTCCCGTCCGGCCGGCGCACGACGGCGACCCCGGCTCCTCACGGCCGGCACCGTCCCCCGGCACTCCGGCCGGCCTCGCCCCGCTCGGCCCGCCGGAGTGCCACGGCGGCCCCCGCGGCCTGCTCGGCCCGGACGCCGTGCGGCAGCGGGCGGTGCGCGAGTACGACGCGCTGCGGGGCGCCTGGGAGGACCTGGTCGCGGTGCACCCGCCGGCCCGGCCGCTCGGCGAGTCCGTCGCCCGGCACGAGGCCGGCCCGGACGGCTGTCCGTCCGCCCGGGCGAAGGAGGGGCACCTGCTCCAGCCCCCGGTGCAGGCGGTGGCCCGGCGGGCGGTCGCCGGTGACCCGCACTTCGGCCGGGCCTTCCTGACCACCGACCCGGTGGCCTGCTTCGCCCGGGACCACGCGGCGGCCCGGGAGGTCGCGCTGCGCACCGCCATGGCCGGGCACGCCCCGCTCACGCTCGACGGCCGCCGGCGGGACGGCGGCGGCGAGGGCTACGGGGAGTGGGCCGACGGCCGGCTGGAGCACCTCGACCCGGAGGCCGTCGTGGTCGACGTGCTCTGCCACCGCTGACGGCCGCCCGCCGCGGCGTTCGCTACAGACCCTGCGCGTAGGAGAAGAAGCGCTGCGGGTCGTACTGCTTCTTCACCTTGGCCAGCCGGGCCGTGGCGTCCCCGTAGTACGCCTTCTTCCAGTCCTTCAGCGTGGGGTCGGTGTAGTTCTGGTAGGCGGCGCCCGAGGCGTACGGCCGCATCGCCTTGTGGGCCGAGGCCAGCCAGGTCTGGGCCGTGCCGCCGGAGGCCCCCGCGCCCCAGGAGACGAGGTACTGGGCCAGCATCCGGGAGCGGCGGTGGACGAAGGCCGTCGCGGTCGGCGAGACCCGGTTGACCGCGCCGCCGAGCGCGGTGAACGCGATGCTGGCCCCGCCGCCCCGCACCGAGGCGATCTGCTTCAGCACGGTCTGGATGCCGGCCGCGGACAGCGAGCGGTCGAAGAAGTCGGAGCGGGCCGCGTACGTCTCGCGGCCCAGCTTGCCCTGCGGGGAGCGGCCCGGGGTCGAGCCCGGCAGATGGCACTGGGCGTCGGTGGAGAGGGAGGAGCAGCCGGCGTAGATCTCCATGGCCTCCTCGTAGCCCCGGCGGCGCAGGGAGACCGAGGAGGCGTTCGCGCCGGCCAGGTGGGCCAGGCGGTCCACGGCGTTCTGCAGCTCGCGGTAGGTGCCGAGGGAGAAGCAGGCCACGGAGACGGTCGGGGTGCGGCCCGGGGAGCAGGCCAGGTGAAGGGACGACCAGATCTCGTCGGGCTGCTTCGGGCCCCATTCCTGCCAGGCCCTGAGCACCTTGGCGGCCTTGGACCAGGGCCAGGTCAGGTAGGCGGTGACCGCCTGGGGCGCGGCGTGGGTCTTGAAGTGCAGCTCGGTGACGACGCCGAAGTTGCCGTTGCCGGCGCCGCGCAGCGCCCAGAACAGGTCGGCGTGGTGGGTGGCGTCGGCGGTGAGCTGGGTGCCGTCGGCGGTGATCAGGGTGGCCTGGGTGAGGCTGTCGCAGGTCAGGCCGTAGGCGCGGGAGGCGACGCCGTGGCCGCCGCCGAGCACCAGGCCGGAGACGCCGACGGTGGGGCAGGAGCCCGCGGGTATGGTCACGCCCTTCGCGGCCAGCGCGCGGTAGACGTCGATCAGCTTGGCGCCGGCGCCGACGACGGCCTGGCCGCCGCTCGCCCGGACCCGGTTCAGTTTCGACACGTCGACGATCAGCCGGTTGTCGCCGGAGGAGTAGCCGGCGTAGGAGTGGCCGCCGTTGCGGATCGACACCTTGAGGTGGTGGGCGCGGGCGTAGGCGAGGGTGGTGCGGATGTCGGCGGGGTGCGCGACGTAGGCCACCGCGGCCGGTTTCAGTCCGTCGAAGCGGGTGTTGTACAGCTGGTGGGCGGTCTTCCAGGTGGCGTCGCCGGGCCGTACGAGGGTGCCGTCCAGGTCACGGGCGAGGGCCGCCCAGTTCGCGGCGACGCTCGCGCTGGTGGTTTTCATGGCCGTGAGCGACGATGAGCGCGTCGGCGTACCGGTGTGCGCCGCCGCCGGGGCGGACGAGCCTCCGCCCGCACCGCACGCGGTCAGCGCGGTCGTCGCCAGGGCGGCCGCCCCGCCCGAGATGAACGTACGCCGTTCCATGTCCGTCGCCTTTCCTCGGCTCTCGTGGAACGAGACGGCGTGCCACACCCCGGGGTTCCGTCGAACGGGCACACGATCCTCGCACCCCTGTCCGCGCAACCCGGTCGTCGGAACCTCCACGTGCTCTCCCCGTAAGCATTCCGTGACCTCACCGGGCTGACGGCAGGGGTTCACCCCCCGTTCACTTCCGGCCATCGGCGGCTTCACCTGTTCTGCCTAATTTCGGCCGTACCGGGTGCCCGGGCGGCCATGAATGCGCTCACGCACCCCTATGACCTCGCGCGCCGCCGACAGCGGCGGCTCCTGGAAGGAACTCCCGAAAGTGAAGCTTCAGCGCAAGAACCGGCTGCGCGCCCTCTCCCTCGGTGCTGTCGCCGTCTCCGGCGCCCTGGCCCTGACGGCGTGCGGCTCCGACGACAACGGCAACGGCGGTACGTCGGGGGGCTCCTCCGCGTCCGCCAAGGCCGGCTCGATCAAGTGTGACGACGCCAAGGGTCAGCTGCTCGCAGACGGCTCCTCCGCGCAGAAGAACGCGATCGACGCCTGGGTCAAGGCGTTCTCCCAGGCCTGCGGCGTGCAGATCAACTACAAGGGCGGCGGCTCCGGCGCCGGTGTCACCGCGTTCACGCAGGGCCAGGTCGCCTTCGCCGGTTCCGACTCGGCGCTGAAGCCGGAAGAGGTCGCCGCCTCCAAGAAGGTGTGCAGCGGCGGCCAGGGCATCGACCTGCCGATGGTCGGCGGCCCGATCGCCGTCGGCTACAACGTCCCCGGCGTCGACAACCTGGTCCTGGACGCCCCGACGCTCGCCAAGATCTTCGACAGCAAGATCACCAAGTGGAACGACCCGGCGATCGCCGCGCTGAACAAGGGCGTGAAGCTTCCCGACCTGAAGATCCAGGCGTTCCACCGCTCCGACGAGTCCGGCACCACGGACAACTTCACCAAGTACCTGATCGCCACCACCCCGGAGAACTGGAAGTACTCCGGCGGCAAGGCCTGGCAGGCCAAGGGCGGCCAGTCCGCTCCGCAGTCCGCGGGCGTGGCCCAGCAGGTGAAGCAGACCTCCGGCGCCATCGGCTACTTCGAGCTGTCCTACGTCAAGGACGGCATCAAGTCCGTGTCCATCGACACCGGCGCCAGCAAGCCGGTCGCGCCCAGCTCCGAGAGCGCCACCGCCGGCATCGCCGCCGCGAAGGTCGTCGGCACCGGCAAGGACCTGGCGCTCCAGCTGGACTACAAGACCAAGGCCGAGGGCGCCTACCCGATCACCCTGGTCACCTACGAGATCGTCTGTGACAAGGGCAACAAGGCGGACACCCTGCCCGCCACCAAGGCCTTCCTGCGCTACATCGCCGGCGAGGACGGCCAGAAGGTCCTCGCGAGCATCGGCTACGCGCCGGTGCCCGACGAGATCATCGCCAAGGTCCGCACGACCATCGAAGGCCTGAGCTGACCTGACCCGCAAGTGCGGCCCGGTACCCGACAGGGCCGGGCCGCACCGTCCGGTGCACCGCCGCCACGAGCCGGACCCCCTTCGGGGGGTACGGCTCCGCAGACCGGAGAACCCGATGGACATATCGACGACAACCGACGTACCTCCCCCCGCCTCCCGGCCCACGGTCGCCGAGCGCAAGCGCGCGGCCCGCGGCGCCACCCGCCCCGGTGACCGGATCTTCCTGGGCCTGTCCCGCGGCTCCGGCATCCTGCTGCTGGCGGTCATGGCCGCGATCGCGGTCTTCCTCACCTACCGCGCGGCCCTCGCGATCAGCAAGGACCACGGGAACTTCCTGACCACCTTCGAGTGGAACACCAACATCCTCGAGCCGAAGTTCGGCATCGCGGTGCTGGCCTTCGGCACGATCGTCTCCTCGGTCATCGCCATGGTCATCGCGGTCCCGGTCGCGGTCGCCATCGCGCTGTTCATCACCCACTACGCGCCGCGCCGGATGTCCGGCCCGGTCGCCTACGTGATCGACCTGCTCGCCGCCGTGCCGTCCATCGTCTACGGCCTGTGGGGCGCGCTCGTGCTCGTCCCGAACATGAACGGCCTGTTCGGCTGGCTCAACGACTTCTTCGGCTGGTCCGGCGTCTTCTCCTGGGACGAGGGCGCGCCCCGCTCGATGCTCACCGTGGGCGTCCTGCTCGCGATCATGATCCTGCCGATCATCACCAACGTGAGCCGCGAGGTCTTCCGCCAGGTCCCGCAGATGCACGAGGAGGCGGCCCTGGCCCTCGGCGCCACGCGCTGGGAGGTCATCCGCATGTCCGTGTTGCCCTTCGGCCGCTCCGGCGTGATCTCCGCCTCCATGCTCGGCCTCGGCCGCGCGCTCGGCGAGACGATGGCCGTCGCCACCGTCCTCTCCCCGTCCTTCGACATCCAGGCCAGCCTGCTCAACCCGGGCGGCGGCACCTTCGCCCAGAACATCGCCAGCAAGTTCAGCGAGGCGAACGAGTTCGGCCGGGACGCGCTCATCGCGTCCGGTCTGGTCCTGTTCGTCATCACCCTGCTGGTCAACGGCGCGGCCCGGCTGATCATCGCCCGCCGCGCGGAGTACTCGGGGGCCAACGCATGAGCACCGCAGCCGTCACCGACAAGCGCCCCAGCACCCTGCGCGCCGCCAGCCTGCCGAAGTGGACGCCGTGGGCGATCGCCGCGGGCTCCCTCGCCCTGGGCATCGGCATCAGCCTGGCCGCCGGCCTGCACAGCAGGATCCAGTGGGGCCTGATCGCCGCCGTCCTCTTCGTCCTCGGCACGTTCGGCGTCGCCGCCCGCGTCGAGGGCCGCCGGCAGGCCAAGGACCGGGTCGCGACCAGCCTCGTCTGGGTCGCCTTCCTGCTCGCCGTGATCCCGCTGGTCTCCCTGATCTGGGTGACCGTCGCGCGGGGCGTGAAGGTCCTCGACCTCTACTTCCTGACCCACTCGATGGGCGTCGTCGCCGACACCGAGCCCGGCGGCGGCATCTACCACGCGATCATCGGCAGCCTGGAGCAGGTCGGCCTCGCCACGGTCATCGGCGCCCCGATCGGCGTGCTCACCGCGATCTACCTGGTGGAGTACGGCCGCGGCCGGCTCGCCAAGGCCGTCACGTTCTTCGTCGACGTCATGACGGGCATCCCGTCGATCGTCGCGGGCCTGTTCATCCTCAGCCTGATGCTCATCTTCAAGATGCAGCCGTTCGGCTTCGCCGGTTCGCTGGCCCTGGCCATCCTGATGATGCCGGTCGTCGTGCGGTCCACCGAGGAGATGCTCAAGCTCGTCCCGAACGAGCTGCGCGAGGCGTCCCTGGCGCTCGGTGTGCCGAAGTGGCGCACCATCCTGAAGGTGGTCCTGCCGACCTCCATCGGCGGCATCACCACCGGTGTCATGCTGGCGGTCGCCCGTATCGCCGGTGAGACCGCGCCGGTGCTGCTGCTGGTGTTCGGCAACCCGTTCATCAACAACAACCCCTTCGAGGGCGCGCAGGCGTCGCTGCCGCTGTACATCTACCAGCAGTTCGCGAACAGCGCGGGCTCCGGTGCGGCGTACGACCGCGCGTGGGCGGCGTCCCTCACGCTGATCGCCTTCGTGATGATCCTCAACCTGGTGGCCCGCGGGATCGCCCGCTGGAAGGCCCCGAAGACCGGTCGCTGAGCGCGGCCACCCAGCGACCGAGCTTGAATTTCTGGAAGTGAAGCAGACATGGCCAAGCGAATCGACGTCAGCGGACTGACCGCTTACTACGGCTCCCACAAGGCGATCGAGGACATCTCGATGACCGTCGAGCCGCGCTCGGTGACGGCGTTCATCGGGCCCTCGGGCTGCGGCAAGTCGACGTTCCTGCGCACGCTGAACCGTATGCACGAGGTCACGCCCGGTGGCCGCGTCGAGGGCAAGGTGCTGCTGGACGACGAGGACCTGTACGGCGCCGGGGTCGACCCGGTGTCCGTCCGCCGCGAGGTGGGCATGGTGTTCCAGCGCCCCAACCCGTTCCCCACGATGTCGATCTACGAGAACGTGGCGGCGGGCCTGCGGCTGAACGGCACCTACAAGAAGTCGGAACTGAACGACATCGTCGAGCGGTCGCTGAAGGGCGCGAACCTCTGGAACGAGGTGAAGGACCGCCTGAACAAGCCGGGCTCCGGGCTGTCCGGCGGTCAGCAGCAGCGGCTGTGCATCGCGCGGGCGATCGCGGTGGAGCCGAAGGTGCTGCTGATGGACGAGCCGTGCTCCGCGCTGGACCCGATCTCCACCCTCGCCATCGAGGACCTGATCGGTGAGCTGAAGGAGCGGTTCACGATCGTCATCGTGACGCACAACATGCAGCAGGCGGCGCGCGTCTCGGACCGTACGGCGTTCTTCAACCTGGCGGCCGTGGGCCAGCCCGGGCGGCTGATCGAGATCGACGACACCGAGCGGATCTTCTCCAACCCGTCCGTCCAGGCCACGGAGGACTACATCTCCGGCCGCTTCGGCTGACGGACGCTGCCGCTGCGGCTTGGCCGGGCGGCTGCCGGACCCCTCGCGGTGCTGCATGGCGGTGCCACCGTGAGGATGCAGAAGGGCCCATCCCTGGCTTTCGGGGGTGGGCCCACTGCGTTGCCACTGCGTTCGGCTTTGGCCGCGGGGGGCTTCGGGGCTTCGCCCCTCGCCCCGTCTCTCGCCCACCC
>NZ_MUMF01000686.1 GCF_002155905.1 Streptomyces tricolor
CGACGGAGACGACGACGAACGTGAGGACCTGGATGACCGTGTCGAAGCCGAGCCCGGAGACGACCGCCGCGGCGACGGCTCCGACCGCGAGCATGCCGAATTCCGGCATCGCGGTGACCACGAGCGGGATTCCGAGCGCCGCCGCGCCGACGAGCCACCACACCCATGCGTCGATGTCGTTCACATGGTCATGGTAGGGCCGTGGCCGGGCGGCGGACAGGGCGCGCGGGGGAGAGCGGCGGGGTCAGGACAGGGGCAGGCCCTGCGCGGTCCAGCGGTCGCCGACCTGCTCCACGACGAGCGGGAGGCCGAAGCAGAGGGAGAGGTTGCGGGAGGTCAGTTCCAGCTCGATCGGGCCGGCGGCGAGGACCTTGCCCTGGCGGATCATGAGGACGTGGGTGAACCCGGGGGCGATCTCCTCGACGTGGTGCGTGACCATGATCATCGAGGGGGCGATGGGGTCGCGGGCGAGCCGGCCGAGGCGGCGCACCAGGTCCTCGCGGCCACCGAGGTCGAGACCGGCGGCGGGCTCGTCCAGCAGGAGCA
>NZ_MUMF01000687.1:0-141 GCF_002155905.1 Streptomyces tricolor
GGCTCGTCCAGCAGGAGCAGCTCGGGGTCGGTCATCAGGGCGCGGGCGATCAGGGTGCGCTTGCGCTCGCCCTCGGAGAGGGTGCCGAACCGCCGGTCCAGGTAGTCGCTCATGCCGAGGCGGTCGAGGAAGGCGCGGGCG
>NZ_MUMF01000687.1:208-652 GCF_002155905.1 Streptomyces tricolor
ACCGACCAGGAGACCTGGTCCACCAGAGCCCGGCCCTCGCGGACCACGGATACGTCCTGAAGCTCCAGAACATCGCTCATGAGCGCGTTGTCTCCCCTTGCAGTGTGGCCGGTCTCGGCTCTCGCGTACGCCTGTGGCTCGGGTCCGCCGCGCCGGTGGGCGCAGCCCTTATGAAATCTACGCCACGAGTGCCCCGCTCCATTCCATCGGTCCGGTCCTTAGGGTGGGGGCATGCTCTCGGAACCGCGTTCAGGACGCCTTGCCGCTTGGGGAAATGCCCTTTTGGCCGGACTTGTCTCTCCGGATGACGCCGTACTCGCCATCGTGGGCGAGGACGCGGTGCACCGGGTGGAGGGGCTGCCCGGTGAGTCCGCGCCGGTCGGGCTGACGCTCGCGCTGGGGCGGCTGCGCACGCTGGGGGTGACCGGGCTGCGGGTGGCGCTG
>NZ_MUMF01000069.1 GCF_002155905.1 Streptomyces tricolor
CCGGCGGGAACGCCGCCGGGACCAGCCGGAGCACCCGGACCGGCGGGAACGCCTTGGCCGGCCGGAGCACCCGCGGCCCGGACGGCCGCGCGGGCCGCCGCGGGGCCGCCGCCGGGCGGCACGGAAACCGCACCGGCACCCACCCCGGCACCGGCGCCCGGCGCGAAGGCACCGCCGTGTGCCTCCGGGCCGGGGACGTACCCCATGGCCGGCGCACCGGCACCGCCGGAGAAGGAGATGCCGCGCTCCAGGCGGTCGAGGCGGGCCATCACGGACCGCTCGTCGCCGTAGGCGGCGGGGAGCAGGACGCGGGCGCAGATCAGTTCCAGCTGGAGGCGGGGGGAGGTGGCGCCGCGCATCTCGGTCAGGCCCTCGTTGACCAGGTCGGCGGCGCGGCTCAGCTCGGCGGCGCCGAAGGTCTCGGCCTGGGCCTGCATCCGCTCCAGGACGTCGGCCGGGGCGTCGAGGAGTCCCTTCTCCACGGCGTCGGGCACGGCGGCGAGGATGACGAGGTCCCGCAGCCGCTCCAGCAGGTCGGCGACGAAGCGGCGCGGGTCGTTCCCGCCCTCGATGACGCGGTCGACGACCTCGAAGGCGGCGGCCCCGTCGCCGGTGGCGAAGGCCTCCACGACGGAGTCGAGCAGCGAGCCGTCGGTGTAGCCGAGGAGGGACGTCGCCATGGCGTACGTCACACCGTCCTCGCCGGCGCCGGCGAGGA
>NZ_MUMF01000688.1:0-2379 GCF_002155905.1 Streptomyces tricolor
CCCCGGCCGGCACCGGCAAGGAGAGCACGGCCCCCGGCACGGACAGCACGGCAACAGGCACCGGCACCGGCACCAGCACCGGCAAGGACAGCGCGGCAACCGGCACACCGGGCGCCGCCCCGACGCCCGGCCCGGCCGAACCCGGCCACCACCCGCACGGTCACGACCACGACCACCGTTCCCTCGCCCACGCCGGCATCGCCAAGGGCGAACCGCCCGAGCCGCGGCCCAAGGAACCCGGCGGCGGCATCCTCATGGGCCGCCCCTTCGGCGTACCCGTCTACGTCGCCCCGAGCTGGTTCCTCGTCGCCGCCCTGATCACCTGGGTCTTCGGCGGACAGCTCGACCGCGTGCTGCCCGAGCTGGGTGCCGCCCGCTACCTGGTCTCCCTCTTCTTCGCGGTCGCCTTCTACGCCTCCGTCCTGGTCCACGAGCTGGCCCACACGGTCGCCGCGATCCGCTTCAAGCTCCCGGTCCGCCGCATCCAGCTGCAGTTCTTCGGCGGCGTCTCGGAGATCGAGAAGGAGGCCGAGACCCCCGGCCGGGAATTCGTGCTCGCCTTCGTCGGCCCCCTGCTCTCCCTCGTGCTGGCCGGCCTGTTCTACCTCGCCATGACCGCCGTGGAGCCCGCCACCGTACCGGGGGTCCTGCTGGCCGGCCTGATGGTCTCCAACCTCATCGTGGCGATCTTCAACCTCCTCCCCGGCCTCCCCCTCGACGGCGGACGCATGCTCCGCGCCGTCGTCTGGAAGCTCAGCGGCAAACCCATGACCGGTACGGTCGCCGCCGCCTGGGTCGGCCGCGCCCTCGCCGTCGCCGTCCTGGTCGGCCTGCCGCTGCTCAACCAGTCCGGCGCCCTCGGCGGCAGCAGCGAGGACGTCGGCGGCATGGACACCGTCACCGACGCCCTGCTCGCCGCCATCCTGGCCGCGATCATCTGGACCGGCGCCGGCAACAGCCTGCGCATGGCACGCCTGCGCGAACACCTCCCCGAGCTGCGCGCCCGCGCCCTCACCCGGCGCGCCGTACCGGTCGAGAACGACACCCCCCTCTCCGAGGCGCTCCGCCGGGCCAACGCCGCCGGGGCCCGCGCCCTCGTCGTGGTCGACGCCGACGGCAACCCGCTCTCCCTCGTCCGCGAGGCCGCCATCGTCGGCGTACCCGAGCACCGCCGCCCCTGGGTGCCCGTCAGCGGCCTCGCCCAGGAGCTGACCGACGGCATGCGGGTCTCCGCCGAGCTGGCCGGCGAGGAACTGCTCGACGTGCTGCGCGCCACCCCGGCCACCGAATACCTCGTGGTCGAGGAGACCGGCGAGATCTACGGCGTGCTGTCGGCGGCGGACGTCGAGCGCGCCTTCGTCAAGGCGATGGCCAGGCCCGCCTGAGCGCCCGTCGGCCGAGCCCCCCGCCGGGAACCGGTAGGCTGGTCACATGTCCGAACCGACCGGTGCCGCCCGCAGGCGCGGGCCCTTCAAGGTCGGGGACCAGGTACAGCTGACCGACCCCAAGGGCCGCCACTACACGTTCACGCTCGAAGCTGGGAAGAACTTCCACACCCACAAGGGTTCCTTCCCGCACGACGAACTGATCGGCGCTCCCGAGGGCAGCGTTGTCCGCACCACCGGCAACGTCGCCTACCTCGCGCTGCGCCCCCTGCTCCCCGACTACGTCCTGTCCATGCCCCGCGGGGCAGCCGTCGTCTACCCGAAGGACGCGGGGCAGATCCTCGCCTTCGCCGACATCTTCCCCGGCGCCCGCGTCGTGGAGGCCGGCGTCGGCTCGGGCTCGCTCAGCAGCTTCCTGCTGCGGGCCATCGGCGACCAGGGCATGCTGCACTCCTACGAGCGCCGCGAGGACTTCGCCGACATCGCCCGGCAGAACGTGGAACGCTACTTCGGCGGCCCGCACCCCGCCTGGCAGCTCACCGTCGGCGACCTCCAGGACAACCTGTCCGACACCGACGTCGACCGCGTCATCCTCGACATGCTCGCCCCCTGGGAGTGCCTGGAGGCCGTCTCCAAGGCGCTCGTCCCCGGCGGCATCCTGTGCTGCTACGTGGCCACCACCACCCAGCTCGCCCGGACCGTGGAGTCCATCCGGGAGATCGGCTGCTTCAACGAGCCGACCGCCTGGGAGACCATGATCCGCAACTGGCACATCGAGGGCCTGGCCGTCCGCCCGGACCACCGCATGATCGGCCACACCGGCTTCCTGCTCACCGCCCGCCGCCTCGCGGACGGCGTCGAGCCGCCCATGCGCCGCCGCCGCCCCGCCAAGGGCGCCTACGGCGAGGACTACGCCGGACCCAACGCCGACGGCGGCGCCGGCCGCTGACCGGCCGCACACGCGCACAACCCAAGGGCGCCGTGGCCGAGTTCC
>NZ_MUMF01000688.1:2416-9992 GCF_002155905.1 Streptomyces tricolor
GGAACTCGGCCACGGCGCCCGTCCGTTGACAGGGCACCAGCATCGGCGCCACTCACGCGCGCGGGGCCCTCGCCTGCGGGAATCCCGGACCCCGCCGTTCCACCGCCCTGTGACGTGTGGCACCATGCAGCCCATCCCACCGGCACAGCCCTCACAGGAGACACTCCTCGTGCAGCCATCCGCCGTTCCGGAGCTCGCCCACACCCAGACCCGGCCCATCCACTGGGTCGCCACCGCCACGGCCGTCGCCGGCGTCGTGGCCCTCTCCTCCGTCGTCCAGCCCGGATCGGCCACAGCCGCCCAGTCCGCCCCCGGCACCGGGGGCAGGCCCGCCCCCGCGGCCGTCGCACCGCCGAGCACCACCGGAGTGGAGTTCCCGCTGGACTGCGGACCGGTGAAGGCGGTCGTCGCCAAGAAGGCCACCGGGGACCTCGACGGCGACGGCAGACCGGAAACCGTCGCCGTCGTGCACTGCGACGCCCCCATGGGCACCCCGCCCGACGGGGTCTACGTCCTCACCCGCGCCGCGGACGGCGGCAAGCCGCGCGTCGTCGCCACCCTCGTCGAGCCCGGGGAACGGCTCACGGTCACCGACTTCACCGTCCGCGCGCGTGCCGTCACCGCGACCCTGCTCGGTTACTCCTCGGACGCCGTGCCCCGTTGCTGCCCCGACGTGAAGACCCCGGCCACGTGGCGGTGGAACGGCAACGCCTTCCTCCGCTCCACCCCGGCCGGGGCCCACAGCGTCTGAACCGCACTCACTCCGCGTCGGGCCCGTACACCTCGACCCTGTCCGAAACCCTGCGTACGTGGATGCACTCGCCGGGACACTCCTTCGCCGAGTCCACCACGTCCGTGAGCAGCGGCAGCGGCACCGGCACGGTCGCCCCCGGAGCCTGCAGCAGCTCGTCGTCCGCGCCCTTCACATAGGCCAGCCCGTCGATGTCCAGCTCGAACACCTCCGGGGCGTACTGGGCGCAGATCCCGTCGCCGGTACACAGGTCCTGGTCGATCCAGACCTCCAGCGCCTCGCCGCCCGGGGTCTCCTGCTGCACGGTCATCTCTCCTGCCGTCGGTTCGCCGGGCGGTCCCGGCACCCCGAGGGCCAGCCGGGTCCGCTCCAGCGGCTGTTGAACACCCTCGACCCTACCTCCGCCCGCCGCCCGGCCGGGTGGCACCGGCCCGGGGTTTCCGGCCCCGCCCCCTCGGGTACCAGCGCCGGACCGGGACAGAGGTGCCCCGGCGGCCGGGTCGATCACTTCAGGCCGCCGGCACGGTGACCCCACCCGCCGATGCCGTCGCTCTGCGTGATGATCGTACGAGCGACCTGAGTGCTGCCCGCGGACCGCCCGATCGGCCACCAGCGGACAACTCCGGCCACTCACGAAGGGATTCGACCACGCCAAGCATGGAACAAGCTGCTTTCCCATCACGTTGAGTGGGTATCCCCTCCGTGCGAGGGAGTGTGCACCGGGTGACCGACGACACACCTTGACAGTCTTTGTGATCTAGGGGTTTCAATCGACACCCACCCAGGTAGGGTCTGGAAGCGTCCAGCTCCCCTTGGAGGAGGTGAGGACCGTGGCAGCCCACGACGACGACATGAACCGCGGCATCCGCCCGGGACGAGGGTCCGACGACCCGGCCGGGCAGATCGCCTACCTTGAGCAGGAGATCGCCGTCCTGCGCCGCAAGCTCGCCGACTCTCCGCGCCACACGAGGATTCTCGAAGAGCGGATCGTCGAGCTGCAGACCAACCTGGCCGGCGTGTCCGCCCAGAACGAACGACTGGCCAACACCCTCCGTGAGGCCCGCGACCAGATCGTGGCCCTCAAGGAGGAGGTCGACCGGCTCGCTCAGCCGCCGGCCGGATTCGGTGTCTTCCTGCAGGCCAACGAGGACGGCACCGCCGACATCTTCACCGGAGGACGCAAACTCCGGGTGAACGTCAGCCCCAGCGTCGAACTCGACGAGATGCGGCGTGGCCAGGAGGTCATGCTCAACGAGGCGCTCAACGTGGTCGAGGCCATGGAGTTCGAGCGCGTCGGCGACATCGTCACCCTCAAGGAGATCCTCGAGGACGGCGAGCGCGCCCTCGTACTGGGGCACACCGACGAAGAGCGCGTGGTCCGGCTCGCCGAGCCCCTGCTCGGCACCACCATCCGCGCCGGTGACGCCCTCCTGCTCGAACCCCGCTCCGGCTACGTCTACGAGGTCGTGCCCAAGAGCGAGGTCGAGGAACTGGTCCTCGAAGAGGTCCCCGACATCGGCTACGAGCAGATCGGCGGCCTCGGCAACCAGATCGAGGCCATCCGCGACGCGGTCGAGCTGCCGTACCTCTACCCCGACCTCTTCAAGGAGCACGAGCTGCGCCCGCCCAAGGGCGTCCTGCTCTACGGCCCGCCCGGCTGTGGCAAGACCCTCATCGCCAAGGCCGTCGCGAACTCCCTGGCCAAGAAGGTTGCCGAGGTCACCGGCCAGGCCGCCGGCAAGAGCTTCTTCCTGAACATCAAGGGCCCCGAGCTGCTCAACAAGTACGTCGGCGAGACCGAGCGGCAGATCCGCCTCGTCTTCCAGCGCGCACGGGAGAAGGCCAGCGAGGGCACCCCCGTGATCGTCTTCTTCGACGAGATGGAGTCCCTCTTCCGCACCCGCGGCTCCGGCGTCAGCTCCGACGTGGAGAACACCATCGTTCCCCAGCTGCTCGCCGAGATCGACGGCGTCGAGGGCCTGCAGAACGTGGTCGTGATCGGCGCCTCCAACCGCGAGGACATGATCGACCCCGCCATCCTGCGCCCCGGCCGGCTCGACGTGAAGATCAAGATCGAGCGTCCGGACGCCGAGGCGGCCAAGGACATCTTCGGCAAGTACCTCACCGAGCGCCTCCCGCTGCACGCGGAGGACCTCGGCGAGCACGGTGGCGACAAGGCGGCCACGGTCCAGGCCATGATCCAGACCGCGGTCGAGCACATGTACGCCGAATCCGAGGAGAACCGCTTCCTCGAGGTCACCTACGCCAACGGCGACAAGGAAGTCCTCTACTTCAAGGACTTCAACTCCGGCGCCATGATCGAAAACATCGTGGGCCGCGCCAAGAAAATGGCGATCAAGGACTTCCTGGAAAAGAGCCAGAAGGGCCTCCGCGTCTCCCACCTGCTCCAGGCCTGCGTGGACGAGTTCAAGGAGAACGAGGACCTGCCCAACACCACCAACCCGGACGACTGGGCCCGGATCTCCGGAAAGAAGGGCGAGCGGATCGTCTACATCCGCACCCTCATCACCGGAAAGCAGGGCGCGGACACCGGACGCTCCATCGACACGGTGGCGAACACCGGTCAGTACCTGTAACAGCAGGGCGGCTGCGGGTGCCCTCGACGGGGTACCCGCAGCCGACTGTTTTTCAGGCCACGACCGGAGCAGCCAATGACGCAAATGATCTCCCCACCAGCGCAAAGGCGTTCTAGGCTCGTTCCTACCGCCGAGTCGCGCAGTGCGGGGACGGGCACCGCACACGCACCGGAGCGCCAGCGGTACTTGAGCGGCGCCCACGACCGAGGGTGCCGCCGGGCAAGGAGGGCCGCATGACCGTACGGCGAGTAATGGGCATCGAGACGGAGTACGGGATCTCCGTCCCCGGCCACCCCAACGCCAATGCCATGCTCACCTCATCCCAGATCGTCAACGCCTACGCGGCGGCGATGCACCGGGCCCGCCGGGCCCGCTGGGACTTCGAGGAGGAGAACCCGCTGCGGGACGCGCGAGGCTTCGACCTCGCCCGGGAGGCCGCCGACGCCAGCCAGCTCACCGACGAGGACATCGGCCTCGCCAACGTGATCCTCACCAACGGCGCGCGCCTCTACGTCGACCACGCCCACCCCGAGTACAGCGCCCCCGAGGTCACCAATCCCCGCGACGCCGTCCTCTGGGACAAGGCCGGCGAACGGATCATGGCCGAGGCCGCGGAACGGGCCGCGCAGCTGCCCGGCGCGCAGCCCATCCACCTCTACAAGAACAACACCGACAACAAGGGCGCCTCCTACGGCACGCACGAGAACTACCTGATGAAGCGGGAGACCCCCTTCTCGGACATCGTGCGCCACCTCACGCCCTTCTTCGTCTCCCGTCAGGTCTTCGCCGGAGCGGGCCGCGTCGGCATCGGCCAGGACGGACACGAACACGGCTTCCAGATCAGCCAGCGCGCCGACTACTTCGAGGTCGAGGTCGGCCTGGAGACCACGCTCAAGCGCCCGATCATCAACACCCGGGACGAGCCCCACGCGGACGCGGAGAAGTACCGCCGCCTGCACGTGATCATCGGCGACGCCAACCTCTCCGAGATCTCCACCTACCTCAAGCTGGGCACGACCGCCCTGGTCCTGTCCATGATCGAGGACGGCTTCATCGCCGTCGACCTCGCCGTCGACCAGCCCGTCCGCACCCTGCACCAGGTCTCCCACGATCCCTCCCTCAAGCGCCTCATCACGCTGCGCAGCGGGCGGACACTCACCGCGGTCCAGTTGCAGATGGAGTACTTCGAGCTGTCGCGCAAGTACGTCGAGGAGCGCTTCGGCGCCGACGCCGACGACCAGACCAAGGACGTCCTCAGCCGCTGGGAGGACACCCTCACCCGGCTGGAGAACGACCCGATGAGCCTGGCCGGCGAACTGGACTGGGTCGCCAAGCGGGAGCTGATGGAGGGCTACCGCCGCCGGGACGACCTCGACTGGGACGCCGCCCGGCTCCACCTGGTCGACCTCCAGTACGCCGACGTACGCGCCGAGAAGGGCCTGTACAACCGCCTGGCGGCCCGCGGCCGGATGAAGCGCCTCCTGGACGAGTCCGAGGTCGACAGGGCCCGTACGAAGCCGCCGGAGGACACCCGGGCCTACTTCCGCGGACGCTGCCTGGAGCAGTACGCCGACGACGTCGCGGCGGCCTCCTGGGACTCGGTCATCTTCGACCTCCCCGGCCGCGACTCGCTCCAGCGCGTTCCAACCCTGGAGCCGCTACGCGGAACGCGAAATCACGTCAAGGAGCTGCTGGACCGCTGCCGCACGGCGGAAGACCTGGTCAGGGTGCTGTCCGGCGGCTGAGCGCGATCAGCGGGTACTCGTACCGCCCCGGGCGGGCAGGGTGGAAATCCCGCCGCCCGGGAATCATCGAGGTGGCCCCCGCACGTTGTGGAAACTGCGGGGCCGATGTCGGACCCGGCCTATAGGGTCTGATCATCACCGATCGGCAGGCGAACTGAGCGGGGTGAGGGTTATGGCAACCAAGGACACCGGCGGCGGCCAGCAGAAGGCCACCCGGTCCACCGAGGAGGTCGAGGAGCAGGCGCAGGAGGCGCAGGCTTCGGAGGACCTCAAGGAACGGCACGAGAAGCTGAGCGACGACGTGGACTCGGTCCTCGACGAAATCGATGACGTACTCGAGGAAAACGCCGAGGATTTCGTGCGTTCCTTCGTGCAAAAAGGCGGAGAGTAAAGGCGAATTGGTCGCCTTGCCTTCGAAATGAAGGTCGCGGGGGAGTCGGGTGGCTGAGGGGCCGAACGCGAAGCGATGCAGGAAGTGCGGGCGGGATCTGCCTCGCACGGCCTTCGCGCGGGACAGGAATCGGCGTGACGGCCTCCAGGTGCACTGCCGGGAGTGCGTGGCGGAGTACAGCGCCGCGCACTACCGGCGCCGCCGTGAGGCCCTGGGGAAGCCGGTCCGGGAGAAGGCCGACGTCCCGGCCGGGCACAAGCTCTGTCGGATGTGCGGGGAGATCAAGCCGCACAGCGAGTGGCACCGGAACGCGACGGCTTCCGACGGGCTGTCGACGCGCTGCAAGGCGTGCCGGGCCGCGCTCGGACGTGAGCATCACCTGAGGCGGACGTACGGCCTCACCCGAGCCGAGCGTGACGAGTTGACCGCCTCTCAAGGGGGCGTCTGCTGTATCTGTCTGGCCGCCGTGCCCGCGCATGTGGATCACTGCCATGAGACGGGTAGGGTCCGTGGCGTACTGTGCTTCAGCTGCAATGCCGCACTGGGGCAGTTCAAGGATCAGCCCGAGGTCATCAGGCGGGCTGCTGCTTACGTGGAAGGAATCGCGTGGAAGCCAACACTCGTAGCACCGGGCGTCTACCAGCTGCCTTCCTGACGCCAGGATCCTCCTCCTTCATGGATTTCCTCGCCGAGCACCAGCCCGAGCTGCTGCCCGGCAACCGGCAGCTGCCGCCCACGCAGGGAGTGATCGAGGCGCCGCACGGCACGACCATCGTGGCGGTGACGTTCCCCGGCGGCGTGGTGCTCGCCGGTGACCGCCGGGCCACGATGGGCAATGTGATCGCCCAGCGGGACATCGAGAAGGTGTTCCCGGCGGACGAGTACTCGGCGGTGGGCATCGCCGGCACCGCCGGTCTGGCCGTGGAGATGGTCAAGCTCTTCCAGCTGGAGCTGGAGCACTTCGAGAAGGTCGAGGGCGCCCAGCTGTCGCTGGAGGGCAAGGCGAACCGGCTGTCGACCATGATCCGTTCCAACCTCGGCATGGCCATGCAGGGCCTGGCCGTGGTGCCCCTCTTCGCGGGGTACGACCTGGACCGCGAGAAGGGGCGCATCTTCTCCTACGACGTCACGGGCGGCCGTTCCGAGGAGCACCACTTCGCGGCGACGGGCTCCGGCTCGATCTTCGCGCGCGGTGCGATGAAGAAGCTGTTCCGTGACGACCTGACCGAGGAGCAGGCGACCACGCTCGTGGTGCAGGCCCTCTATGACGCGGCTGACGACGACTCGGCGACCGGTGGTCCCGATGTCGCCCGCCGGATCTACCCGATCATCACCGTGATCACCGAGGACGGTTTCCGCCGGCTCAGCGAGGGCGAGGCGTCGGAGCTGTCCCGCGCGGTGCTCCAGAAGCGGCTGGAGGAGCCGGACGGTCCGAAGGCCGCGCTGCTCTGAGCGCGGGCCCGGTTCTTATCAAGGTGATCCAGTGACCATGACAGAAAGGGACGGATAACCGGTGTCGACGCCGTTCTATGTCTCACCTCAGCAGGCGATGGCCGACCGGGCGGAGTACGCCCGCAAGGGCATCGCCCGTGGCCGCAGCCTGGTCGTGCTGCAGTACGCCGACGGCATCGTGTTCGTCGGCGAGAACCCGTCCCGCGCGCTGCACAAGTTCAGCGAGATCTACGACCGGATCGGCTTCGCGGCGGCCGGTAAGTACAACGAGTACGAGAACCTGCGCATCGGTGGTGTGCGGTACGCGGACCTGCGCGGTTACACCTACGACCGTGACGACGTGACCGCCCGCGGCCTGGCCAACGTGTACGCCCAGACGCTGGGCACGATCTTCTCCTCGGCGGCCGAGAAGCCGTACGAGGTGGAGCTGGTGGTGGCCGAGGTCGGGGAGACCCCGGAGGGCGACCAGATCTACCGGCTGCCGCACGACGGCTCGATCGTGGACGAGCACGGCTCGGTCGCGGTCGGCGGCAACGCGGAGCAGATCAGCAGTTTCCTGGACCAGCGGCACCGGGACGGCATGAGCCTGGCGGAGGCGCTCAAGCTGGCGGTGCAGGCGCTGTCCCGGGACACCAACGGC
>NZ_MUMF01000689.1 GCF_002155905.1 Streptomyces tricolor
CCCGGGTGCGCACCCGGGCCGTCCGCCTGGACGGGCGCTGGTGGCGGGAGAACGTGGGTCCGCTGGTCGGCCACCGGGCGCTGTCCGGGGCGCCGGTCGCGCTGCTGTGGCGGCGCGGCGGCTATGTCGCCGTCCACCCCGGGACGGGGCGCGAGACGCCCGTCGAGAAGGCGAACGCGGAGGAGTTCGAGCCGCGCGCGGTGATGTTCTACCGGCCGCTGCCCGAGGGGCGCCTCGGTCCGCTCGGGCTGCTGCGGTTCAGCCTGCGCGGCACCCGCGCCGACCTGCTGAGCCTGCTGCTCGCGGGGCTGGTGACGGTGGCGATCGGCGCGCTGGTGCCGATCGCGACGGGCAAGGTGCTCGGCGAGTACGTGCCGAGGGCGCAGGAGGGCCTGATCGTCCAGGTGTGCCTGGCGGTGATGGTGAGCGGGGTGGTCGCGGCGGCGTTCACGCTGCTGGAGAACCTGTCGATCCTGCGTCTGGAGGGCCGTATCGAGGCGGCGCTCCAGCCGGCCGTCTGGGACCGGCTGCTGCGCCTGCCCACCCGCTTCTTCACCCAGCGCTCGACCGGGGAACTGGCCAGTGCCGCCATGGGCATCAGCGCGATCCGCCGGCTGCTGGCCGGCGTCGGCCCGGTCGTCGCCCAGTCGGTGACGGTCGGCGCGATGAACCTCGCCCTGCTCTTCTGGTACAGCGCGCCGATGGCGATGGCGGCGATCGGGATGCTCGTCCTCATCGCGGCGGTGTTCGGGGGGCTCGGGCTGTGGCAGGTGCGCTGGCAGCGGCGGCTGGTGACGCTCGGCAACAAGCTGAACAACCAGGCGTTCCAGACCCTGCGCGGGCTGCCCAAGCTGCGGGTGGCGGCGGCCGAGAACTATGCGTACGCGGCCTGGGCGCGGGAGTTCGCGCGCAGCCGGGAGCTGCAGCAGAAGGTCGGCCGGATCAAGAACCTGACCACGGTCCTGGGCGCGGTCTACCTGCCCGTCTGCACCCTGCTGATGTTCATGCTGCTGGCCGGCCCGGCCAAGGGGGCGATGTCGGCGGCGGACTTCCTCACCTTCAACACGTCGGTGACCATGGTGCTCACCTCGGTCACCCAGCTGACCGGCGCGTTCGTGTCGGCGGTGGCGGCGCTGCCGCTGTTCGAGGAGATCAAGCCGGTGCTCGAGGCCACGCCCGAGGTGCGCACGGCGAGCACCCGCCCCGGCCCGCTGTCCGGCGCGGTGGAGGCCCGCCGGCTGTCCTTCCGGTACGCCGACGACGGCCCGCTCGTCCTGGACGACGTGTCCTTCGCGGTGCGGCCGGGCGAGTTCGTGGCGGTCGTCGGCCCGAGCGGCTGCGGCAAGTCCACGCTGCTGCGCCTGCTCATCGGCTTCGACCGGCCGGTCTCCGGCAGCGTCCTGTACGACGGCCAGGACCTGGCGGCGCTCGACCAGTCGGCGGTGCGCCGGCAGTGCGGGGTGGTCCTCCAGCACGCGCAGCCGTTCACCGGCTCGATCATGGACGTCATCTGCGGCGCCGAGCCGTACACCCCGGAGGAGGTGATGGCGGCGGCCGAACTGGCGGGACTCGCGGAGGACATCCAGCGGATGCCGATGGGGCTGCACACGATCGTCGCGGGCAACGGCGCGATCTCCGGCGGCCAGCGGCAGCGCCTGATGATCGCCCAGGCCCTCATCCGGCGCCCGCGCATCCTCTTCTTCGACGAGGCGACCAGCGCCCTGGACAACGACACCCAGCGCATCGTCATCGACAGCACCCGCAAGCTGAACGCCACCCGCATCGTCATCGCCCACCGGCTGTCGACCGTCCTGGACGCCGACCGGGTGATCGTGATGGAGGACGGCAAGGTCGTCCAGCAGGGCACCCCGGCCGAACTCCTCGCGGACACCGGCGGCCGACTGCACGAACTGGTCCGCCGGCAGCTGGCCTAGGGCCTGTCTTCGGCTGCGCCGCCTCCGCTTCGCCCGGCACGGCGCGGAGCGGAGGCGTACGCCCGACGATGTCGCCCTGGACCTGGGCGAACGCCCTGGAGCCCCGCGAGGCGGCGCCCGACTCCGGGGAGGCTGTGGCTGCGGCCGCTGTTGTCGCCGCGCAGTGCCCCGGGGGCGGGCCTGCCGGAACCAGTCGAGGACGGGGCGACCGGGCGCTCGGGAGGTGGCGATACTGGCTCGGTGGGAATGCGGATAGCGGTGCTCGGGCCGGTCCAGGTCTTCGACGGCGACGGCAGGCCGGTCGGCATCGGGGGGCCGAGACCGCGCATGCTGCTGGGCCGACTGGCGTTGGCGGCGGGCGACATCCTGTCGCCCGGCGTGCTCATCGACAGTCTGTGGGGCACACGGCCCCCCGCGGACGCCCTCAACTCGCTGCACGCACTGGTGTACCGGCTGCGCAGGGCCCTGCCCGTCAGTGGTCTGCTGGAGTCGGCGGGGGCAGGCTACCGGCTCGCGGTGCCGAGGGAGCAGGTGGACGCCGCTCGCTTCGAAGCACTGGCGGCGCGGGGCGGCCGGGAACTCGCCACGGGGACTCCCGAGGAGGCGGCTTCCCTGCTCGGCGAGGCGCTCGCGCTGTGGCGGGGACCCGCGCTGGCCGACGTACGGCAGGCCCCGTTCGCCGGCCCCGCCGGCGCCCGGCTGGAGGAGCTGCGGCTCGCGGCGCTGGAGGACTGCTGCGATGCGCGGCTGCGGCTCGGCGACCACGCCGGGGCCCTGGCCGAACTGGAGGCGGCGTCGGCGGACCATCCGTTGCGGGAACGGCTGGCCGCGCTGCGCATGCGGGCGCTCCGGGCGGCGGGCCGGCAGTCCGACGCGCTGACCGTGTTCGAGGACGTACGGCGCAGGCTCGCCGAGGAGTTGGGGGTCGATCCCTCGGCGGAGCTGCGCGAGGCCCACCTGGCGGTGCTGCGCGGCACACCCGGTCCGGCCGTCGTACGGTCCGGGCCGGCCCCCGGCCGGCTGCCCGCGCCGCTGACCTCGTTCGTCGGCCGGGACGGCGAGCTGGCGCTGCTCGACGGGCTGTTGGGCGCCTCCCGGCTGGTCACGGTCATCGGCCCCGGCGGTGTCGGCAAGACCCGGCTGGCCCTGGAGGCGGCCGCCCGGCACCGTACCCACCGGCAGGGCCGGCTGTGGCTCGTCCCGCTGGCCGGAGCGCACGGCCCCGACGGGGTGGCCGACGCGGTGCTGGGCGCGCTCAGCACGCCGCACGCGGCACGGCCGCCCGCCGGAAGCCGCGCGGAGCCGCTGGAGCAGGTGGCCGATCTGCTCGGGGCGGGCGAGGCCGTGCTCGTCCTGGACAACTGCGAGCATGTCGTCGGCGCCGTCGCCGAGGTGGCGCAGTACCTGCTCGAACGACGCCCGCGCCTGACCGTCCTCGCCACCAGCAGGGAACCGCTCCAGGTCCTGGGCGAGGCGCTGTGCCGCATCGGCCCGCTGCCGCTGCCCCGCCCGGGCGCGGACCCGGCCGAGGCCGCCGCGTCGGCCGCCGTGCGGCTCTTCGCCGACCGGGCGACGGCCGTACGGCCCGGCTTCACACTCGACGGCCCCACCCTCACAGCGGTCGGCGAGGTGGTCCGGCGGCTGGACGGGCTGCCGCTCGCCCTGGAACTGGCCGCCGCCCGGCTGGGTTCGATGAACGCCGAGCAGATCGCCCGCCGGCTCGACGACCGGTTCCGGCTGCTGGCCACGGGCAACCGAGCGGCCCAGCCCCGCCAGCGCACGCTGCACGCGGTGATCGAGTGGAGCTGGGAGCTGCTGACCGGCCAGGAGCGGACACTGGCCCGGCGCATGGCCGTCTTCCCCGCCCCGGCCGGGGCCGACGC
>NZ_MUMF01000690.1 GCF_002155905.1 Streptomyces tricolor
CGGTCGTCATCGGCATCGGCATCGCGATGATCAACGGCAACACGGACGACGACAAGTCCGACGACCAGGCCAACTCCACTCCCACCCAGTCCCAGCCCGGCTCGCCGACCCCGTCGGGGAGCAAGTCGGCACCGTCGGGCGAACTGCCGAAGGTCGACGGCGCGGACAAGAGCCTGCAACTGGTCGGCGGCGCCACCGGCGCCTCGGACGTCTCCGGGGCGCGGTCGGCGGACGGCAGCTACATAGGCGGACTGAACCAGGCCGGCGCCTCGGTGACCTGGACGGTCAACGACATCCCCAAGTCCGGCAAGTACACCGTGTACGTCGGTTACACCGTCCCCGGCAAGGACGGCAGCGTCACCCTCATGGTCAACGGCACGGCTTCCGAGAGGCCCGTCGACCTGAAGAACTGGAGGCACGCCGCCGAGGGCGACTATGAGAAGGGCTGGACGAAGACCTACAACTGGATCCAGCTCAACAAGGGCACGAACACCATCACGCTCTCGTGCGGGCAGGGCAACCAGTGCGACGCCCTCATCGACCAGATGTGGCTGGTGAAGGGCTGGGTCAATTCCTAGCGCCTGAGCCCCGAAGCGATGCTGTGACCTCGGCGGACGCCGAGGTCATATCGCCGTTGTCACCGACACCTGCGCCAGGAGTTTCTCGTACGCCGCGCGGTCGAAGTCGCCCGCTGCCGGGGACCGTACGGTGGCTGCCGACAGGGCGACCGCGCGGATGAGGCGGTCCGGCC
>NZ_MUMF01000691.1 GCF_002155905.1 Streptomyces tricolor
GCCGCGACGACGGCCTGGTGGAGGTGCGGCTGCGGCCGGACTCCGGAAGCGTCACCCCGAACCGGGCGCTGCTGCGGGAGCCGGCCCGCACCGGGGCGGGCGCCGGGCCCGCCCCGGACGTGCCGCTCAGCGAGATGGGCGAGTTCGTCATGGGCGCCGGCCGGTTCGAGGCGCGCGGCAGCCGGGGCGAGACGCTGGTGATGCGGGCGCCCTGCTCGGACGGCGGCCCCGCCGCGCACCTGCGGGTGGTGCTGCGCCCTCACCCCGGACCGGAAGCCGCCGGAGGGCCAGTTCCAGGCGCACTGCCTGGGCAAGGTGACCAGCTGGGATCCCGCGGCCCGGGAGATCGTGCTCCAGCACCCGGTGGCCGTCTTCCGCCCTAGTCCCGCCCGGGGTCGTCCTTGCGCTCGTCGAGGGACTTCAGGAACTCGGGGTTGTCGTCCGGGGCGACCCAGTTCGCGGCGGCCTCGCGGTGCCACTCCGAGGGCGTGGAGCCGCCCGCCGGACCGCGCCGCGTCCGGCCGGTGAACAGCCAGCTGACGGAGTAGATCAACAGCGCCAGGACCAGCAGGAACGGCAGAAACCTGAGCATGGCCGCGCGTACTCCCCACGCCGTGAGACGACCTCGGTGAGCGGGTCGGAGGCGACCCTGGTGACCGGGTCAGAGTAGCGGGTGGCCGATACTGGGACACATGGCTTACGACGATCTTCGCTCCCTGCTACGGGCGCTGGAGCGCGAGGGAGACCTCAAGCGCATCAAGGCCGAGGTGGACCCCTACCTGGAAGTGGGGGAGATCGTCGACCGGGTGCAGAAGTCCGGCGGCCCCGCCCTCCTCTTCGAGAACGTGCGCGGCTCGGACATGCCCCTCGCCATGAACGTGTACGGCACCGACCGCCGCCTGCTGAAGGCGCTGGGCCTGAAGTCGTACGGCGAGATCTCCGAGAAGATCGGCGGCCTGCTGCGGCCCGAGCTGCCGCACGGCTTCGTCGGCGTGCGCGAGGCCTTCGGCAAGCTGGGCGCGATGGCCCACGTCCCGCCGAAGAAGGTCAAGGACGCGCCGGTGCAGGAGGTCGTCCTCCAGGGCGACGACGTCGACCTCGACCGGCTCCCGGCGCTGTTCACCTGGCCCAAGGACGGCGGCTCCTTCTTCAACCTGGGCCTGACCCACACCAAGGACCCCGAGACCGGCGTCCGGAACCTGGGCCTGTACCGGTTGCAGCGCCACGACCAGCGCACCATCGGGATGCACTGGCAGATCCACAAGGACAGCCGGAACCACTACCAGGTGGCGGCGCGGCGCGGCGAGCGGCTGCCGGTGGCCATCGCCTTCGGCTGCCCGCCCGCCGTGACGTACGCCTCCACCGCCCCCCTCCCCGGCGACATCGACGAGTACCTCTTCGCCGGCTTCCTCGCGGGCAAGCGGATCGAGATGGTCGACTGCAAGACGGTCCCGCTCCAGGTGCCCGCCCACGCCGAGGTGGTCCTGGAGGGCTGGCTGGAGCCGGGCGAGATGCTGCCCGAGGGCCCCTTCGGCGACCACACCGGCTTCTACACCCCGCAGGAGCCCTTCCCGGCGCTGCGGATCGACTGCGTGACGATGCGCCGGCGCCCGCTGCTCCAGTCCATCGTGGTCGGCCGGCCCCCCACGGAGGACGGCCCGCTGGGCCGGGCGACGGAGCGTTTCTTCCTCCCGCTCCTGAAGATCATCGTCCCGGACATCGTGGACTACCACCTGCCCGAGTCCGGCGGCTTCCACAACTGCGCGATCGTCTCGATCGACAAGAAGTACCCGAAGCACGCGCAGAAGGTGATGCACGCCATCTGGGGGGCCCACATGATGTCCCTCACCAAGCTGATCGTGGTGGTCGACGCCGACTGCGACGTCCACGACCTGCACGAGGTCGCCTGGCGGGCCCTCGGCAACACCGACTACGCCCGTGACCTCACGGTCGTGGAAGGCCCCGTCGACCACCTGGACCACGCCTCCTACCAGCAGTTCTGGGGCGGCAAGGCGGGCATCGACGCGACGAAGAAGTGGCCCGAGGAGGGCTACACCCGCGACGGCGGGTGGCCGGACATGGTGGAGTCCGACCCGGAGACGGCGGCGAAGGTCGACCGCCGCTGGAAGGAGTACGGCCTGTGACCACCGCAGCGATCTCCCAGCCCGGCCGCACCCGGGCGTTCCTGCGCCTGGTGATGATCGAGCACTCGGTCTTCGCGCTCCCCTTCGCCTACATCGCCGCCCTCACGGCGATGTACGAGGCGGACCGGAACATCCACTGGGGCCGGCTGCTCCTCGTCACGGTCTGCATGGTGGGCCTGCGCACCTTCGCCATGGCGGTCAACCGGATCATCGACCGCGAGATCGACGCCCGGAACCCGCGCACCGCCCACCGCGAGCTGGTGACCGGCGCGATGTCCGTCCGGCACGCCTGGACCGGCGCCCTGATCGCCCTGGTGGTCTTCCTCGGCGCGGCGGCCCTGCTGAACCCGCTCTGCCTGGCCCTGGCCCCCGTCGCGGTGATCCCGATGGTGGTCTACCCCTACGGGAAGCGCTTCACCAACTTCCCGCAGGCCATCCTCGGCCTCGCGCAGGCCATGGGCCCGGTCGGCGGCTGGCTGGCGATCAGCGGCGAGTGGTCCTGGACGGCGGTGATACTGGGCCTGGCCGTGGGCATCTGGATCGGCGGCTTCGATCTGATCTACGCCTGCCAGGACGTGGAGACCGACCGCGAGATCGGCGTCATGTCGGTCCCGGCCCGCTTCGGCATCCCGGCCGCGATCTGGGGCGCCCGGGCCTGCCACACGATCACGACGGCCCTGTTCGTCTGGTACGCCCTGGCCACCGGCGCCGGCGCCTTCTTCTGGCTGGGCCTGCTGATCGTCGCGGCGGCCTTCCTCTACGAGCACCACATCGTCCGCCCCCACGACCTGTCCCGTCTGAACAGGGCGTTCTTCAGTGTCAACGGCTTCATCGGCATTGCCCTGTTCGTGTGCGCGCTGCTGGATCTCCTCGTACGCGGTCTGACGGTCTGACGGGCCCGGACCCACCCGGCCTGAACACGGTCGGGCGCGCCGGTACGCTCAAGGTGTGAACGCAGGAGAAACGCAGCGCGTGCCTTGGATCGTGGGGGTGTCCGGAGCTTCCGGGACGCCATACGCGGCTGCTGTGCTGCGGGCGCTGCTGGGCGCGGGGGAAGCGGTGGACCTGGTGGTCAGCCGGGCCTCGCGGCTGACGCTGCTGGACGAGACGGGGATCTCGTTCCGGGACGCCCACTGGCAGGACGACCTGCGGGAATGGCTCGCCCGGGGCGCCGACGGAAAGCCGGGCACCTTCGACGTGGACGTCAGCGGGGTGCGGTACTGGAGCGCGGGCGACCTCGCCGCCGGCCCGTCCTCGGGGTCGTACCCGGCGAAGGGGATGCTCATCGTGCCCGCGTCCACCGCCTGTGTGGCCGGTGTGGCGCTCGGCCTGTCCAAGGACCTGCTCCAGCGCACGGCGAGCGTCACGCTGAAGGAGCGCCGGACGCTGGTCGTGGCCGTACGGGAGACCCCGCTGAACGGGCAGACGCTGCGGCACCTCGTCGCCCTGGACGACGCCGGCGCCTCGGTGGTCCCGGCCTCGCCCGCCTTCTACGCGGGCGCCACCCACATCCAGGACCTGGTGGACTTCGTCGCCGGCCGGGTGCTGGACGCGGCCGGTGTCGCGCACGGCCTGTACCGGCGCTGGCGGGGTGAGCTGGGCGGCGGCTCGGCGGACGACCGGCAGGACAAGTAGCAGTACGCACGTCTCAAGACCTCTCATCACTTCAGGAACTTTCACCGGAAGGCTTCGATCGCATGGACGCGGTGGACAGGCAGCTCATCCAGGCCCTGAGGGAGAACGGCCGGGCCTCGTACGCGGAGCTGGGGCGCCTTGTCGGCCTGTCGGGCCCCAGCGTCACCGACCGCATCAACCGGCTGGAGGCGGCCGGTGTCATCACGGGCTACCGCGCGACGGTGAACGCGGCCTCCCTCGGCCTCGGTGTCACCGCCCTGATCGGCATCTCGCTCTCCGACGCCGCCGACCACGAGGACGTCGCCCAGCGGCTGCGGGACCTGCCGGAGATCGAGGACTGCTGGTTCATCGCCGGCGACGACTCGTACATGCTCAAGGTCCGGGCGACGGACGTGGACGGCCTGGAGCGGATCATCCGCCGGCTCAGCGGCACCAAGGGCGTCTCCCGCACCCGCACCACGATCGTGCTGTCCACGAAGTGGGAGAACCGGGTCGGAGAACTGCCCGAAGAGGTGTAGGGATACCGTTGGTCGGGCTGTCGTAGAAAGGTGTTGCCATGGACGTCGGGCTCAAGCGCGAGCTGGAGGAGAAGGTCCGCTCCGGTGAGCGGCTGACCCGCGAGGACGGCATCGCGCTGTACGAGTCGGACGACCTGGCCTGGCTCGGCGGCCTCGCCCACGAGGTGCGCACCCGCAAGAACGGTGACGTGGTGCACTTCAACGTCAACCGGCACCTCAACATGACGAACGTGTGCACCGCGTCCTGCGCCTACTGCTCGTTCCAGCGCAAGCCGGGCGAGAAGGACGCGTACACGATGCGCATCGAGGAGGCCGTCAAGCTCGCCAAGGCGATGGAGTCGGAGAACCTCACCGAGCTGCACATCGTCAACGGCCTGCACCCGAACCTGCCGTGGCGGTACTACCCCCGGTCCCTGCGCGAGCTGAAGAAGGCCCTCCCGAACGTCTCCCTGAAGGCCTTCACGGCGACCGAGATCCACCACTTCGAGACGATCAGCGGTCTGTCGGCGTCCGAGATCCTGGACGAGCTGATCGACGCGGGCCTGGAGTCCCTGACGGGCGGCGGCGCGGAGATCTTCGACTGGGAGGTCCGCCAGCACATCGTGGACCACCGCACCCACTGGGAGGACTGGTCCCGCATCCACCGCCTGGCGCACGAGAAGGGTCTGAAGACCCCGTGCACCATGCTGTACGGCCACATCGAGGAGCCGCGCCACCGCGTCGACCACGTGCTGCGCCTGCGGGAGCTCCAGGACGAGACGAACGGCTTCCAGGTCTTCATCCCGCTGCGCTACCAGCACGACTTCGTGGACATGAAGGACGGCAAGGTACGCAACACCCTCCAGGCCCGCACCCAGATGGCCACCGGCGCGGAGGCCCTGAAGACCTTCGCCGTCTCCCGGCTGCTCTTCGACAACGTCCCGCACGTCAAGGTCTTCTGGGTGATGCACGGCGTGCAGACCGCCCAGCTGGCCCTTCAGCACGGGGCGGACGACATGGACGGCTCGGTCGTCGAGTACAAGATCACCCACGACGCGGACAACTTCGGCACGCCGAACAAGCTGACCCGCGAGGACCTGCTCGAACTGATCCGGGACGCCGGTTTCCGCCCGGTCGAACGCAACACGCGCTACGAGATCATCCGCGAGTACGAGGGCCCCGACCCGGCCCGCCGCGACGCTCCCCAGCCGATGCGGGTCTGACCCTTCCCGTTCAGGCCGACGCGAGTGTCCCGACCTGAAGGGGCGCGGAGCCGCACACGGCATGGCGTCCGAGCCCCCACGGCGGGTACTCGGACGCCATGGTCAGTACCCGAGCCCCCGAGGACGCCTACACGGCGGAGCCCTTCGTCCCGGAGGGCGCCGACCTCGCCGCTCTGCGCAGCGCAGCGGCCGGCTGCCGCGGTTGCCCCCTCCACCGCGCCGCCACCCGGACGGTCTTCGGCGCGGGGAACGCCGACGCCCGCGTGATGCTCGTGGGGGAGCAGCCCGGTGACCAGGAGGACCGCCAGGGCAGGCCCTTCGTCGGCCCCGCCGGAAAGCTCCTCGACCGGGCCCTGGCCGAGGCCGGCGTGGACCCCGCCGAGGCCTATGTGACGAACGCGGTGAAGCACTTCAAGTTCACCCAGGCCGAACCCCGCAAGCGCCGCATCCACAAGGCGCCGAGCCTGCGGGAGATGACCGCATGCGGCCCCTGGCTGGCGGCGGAGCTGGCGCTGGTGGAGCCGGAGCTGATCGTGATCCTGGGCGCCACGGCCGGCAAGGCGCTGCTGGGGTCGTCGTTCCGGGTGGGCGAGGTCCGCGGGACCGTGCTCGAACGGGAGATCCACGGCCGCCCGGAGCGCCTGGTGCCGACCGTGCACCCGTCCTCGGTGCTGCGGGCGCGGGACGACGAGGACCGCAAGGCGGCGTACGAGGGCCTGGTGGCCGATCTGAGGGTGGCCGCACGAGCCCTGGGGTAGGGGTAATAAGTAAGATGCCTCTGTGCCTCTTACCTTCACCCTGGACCCGGCGATCACCCCGGCCCTCCGCGACGGCATCCTCGACCTGTGGACGGACGTCTCCAACGCGGGCGGCGCCGTCGGCTTCGTCGCCCCGGTGACCCGGGAGGAGATACGGCCGGAACTGGTACGGCACTTCGTGCAGATGGCCGAGGGGCGCACCCGGCTGCTGGTCGGCCGTGACGAGGCCGGCGAGATCGCGGCGGCCGCCTTCCTCACCCGGAACACGCACCGGCTGATGACCCACTGGGTGTGGCTGTACACGGTGATGGTCCACCCCCGGCACCAGGGCCAGGGGTACGGCCGTGACCTGCTGGCCGCCGCCGCGGACGCGGCCCGCCAGATGGCGGGGGTGGAGGCGATCCGGCTGACCTGCCGGGGCGGCCTCGGGCTGGAGCGGTTCTACGCCTCCTGCGGCTACAAGGAGGTCGGCCGGATACCGGACGCCATCCGGGTCGCGCCCGGCGACGACCGCGATGACGTGATCATGCTGCTGCCGCTCGCCTGACCCGGACCCCCCTGCAAGATCTTCTGCGGTTCGTGCTTCACTGGACGATGACCCTATTTGGAATCGGACGAGTGGATTGAGATGCTCCGCTACACGCTGATGCGCCTCGGTATCTTCGCGGGCTGCCTCGTGGTCGTCTGGGGTGCCGTCTACTCGGGCATCTTCCCGCGCGGCTTCGGCGACTCCAACGGACTGTGGGTCCTGCTGCTCTCCCTGGTCCTGTCGGCACCGATCAGCTGGGTGGCGCTGCGCAAGGAGCGGGACCGGGCCTCCGTGCAGATCGTGACCAAGGTCGACCGGATGAAGGCCAACCTGGAGGCCAACCGCAGCCAGGAGGACGTGGCCGACGACCGGTCGCGGGCGCGGGGCGGAGCTGCCGCTTCCAACTAGTCGGGGCCGCGGCCCAACTAGTCTTGCCCTCATGGGTGCCGTCAAGACCAAACGCATGCCGAGGGCGGTGCGGGAGCAGCAGATGCTCGACGCTGCCGTACGGATCTTCGGGCAGCGCGGGTACATGGCCGCCTCGATGGACGAGATCGCCGAACTCGCGGGCGTGTCCAAGCCGTTGGTCTATCTGTACCTGAACTCGAAGGAAGACCTCTTCACCGCCTGCATCCGCCGGGAGGCCGCCGCGCTCACGGAGGCCGTCCGGGCGGGTGTCCGGCCGGGGCTGCCCGCCGACCGGCAGCTCTGGGACGGCCTGCGGGCGTTCTTCGCGCACACCGCGGAGCATCCCGACGCCTGGTCGGTGCTGCATCTCCAGGCCCGTACGCACGGTGAGCCCTTCGCGGGCGAGGTGGCCGCGATGCGCGNNCCCGGCTGGTCGCGGTGGCGGCCCGGGAGGCTCATCGCGACCCCGACCTCCCGGAACACGAGGTGGCCGGCCTGTCCGAGGCTCTGGTGGGCGCGGCGGAGTCGCTGGCCGCGTGGGCGAACACGACGCCTGGCGCAACGGCCCGACAGGCCGCGACCACCTTGATGAACTTCGCCTGGTC
>NZ_MUMF01000692.1 GCF_002155905.1 Streptomyces tricolor
CCCCTCACCCCCGAGTGATCCGCACCCGGCAGTTCCCCTCCTCGTCCATGCTCAGTACCTGTACGGCGATGCCGTGGCGCGGGTCCTTGAAGCTCTCGCCGGGGGTGAACGGGGCGTCGGAGAGTTCGGCGTGGACGTTGGGGCTGCTGGTGCAGCCCCCGCTGTGGCGGTGGCTGTCGTAGACGGTGACGGGGCCGCGGCCGGTGTCGACCGTGGCGTCGACCTTGTAGACGAGGACGCCGGGACGGCAGACCGCCTCGTCGTTGCCGCCCTGCGCGCGGACCTCCAGCGCGTAGGTGGTGCGCGAGGTGACCGGTACCAGGATGAGCTTGCCGCCGCCCGGCTTGTGCAGCGGGGACAGGGTGTACTCGACGCCGCCCCGGGCCGCCGCGCAGCCGACCTGGCCGCCGTCCAGCCAGCCCAGCTTCCACTTGTGCCAGCCGAGCAGGTCGTTGTTGGCGCCCCAGTCCTCGCTCATGATGTCCCAGTGCCCGACCGCGCCCCCGCC
>NZ_MUMF01000693.1 GCF_002155905.1 Streptomyces tricolor
CGGCGGGCGCAGGGGCTGCCCGCGACCTCCCTCGCCTGGGGACCCTGGACCGACGGCATGACCACGGGGCTCGGCCGGTCCGACCGGGCCCGGATCAACCGGTCCGGTACCCGGGCGCTCGGTGCCGAGGACGGGCTCGCCCTCTTCGACCAGGCCGTGCGCGGCACCGACGCGCTCGCCGTCGCCGCGCTGTGGGACCTGTCCGCGCTGCGCGCGGCGCAGACCCTGCCGCCCCTGTTCCACAAGCTCGTCGGACGGCCGGCCCGCCGGTCGGTGGCCGACGGCTCCGGCCGGGCCGAGGAGTGGGCCGACCGGTTCACCGGCCTGGCGCCGGCCGAACGGGAACGCGCCGCCGTCGAGTGGGTCCGCGAGCAGGCGGCGGCCGTGCTGGGCCACGCGTCCGCCGGCGCCGTCGCCGCCGACCGGGCCTTCCTCGACCTCGGCTTCGACTCGCTCACCGCCGTCGAACTGCGCAACCGGCTCGCCACCGCGACCGGGCTGCGGCTCGGCACGACCGCGGTGTTCGACTACCCCACGCCGGCCGCGCTGGCCGGGCACCTGCTGGAGCGGGTGCTCGGCGACACGGCCGCCACACCCGCCGCGCCGCGCTCCGGCGCCGCCGGCGGCGCGGACGAACCGATCGCGATCGTCGGCATGGCCTGCCGCTACCCCGGCGACATCACCTCCCCGGACGAGCTGTGGCAGGCTGTCACCGAAGGCCGCGACGCCATCTCCGGGTTCCCCACCGACCGCGGCTGGGACCTGCGGGCGCTGTTCGCCGACGATCCCGAGCGGCCCGGCACCAGCCACACCCGCGAAGGCGGATTCCTGCACGACGCCGGCGAGTTCGACGCCGACTTCTTCGGGATCTCGCCCCGGGAGGCCCTCGCCATGGACCCGCAGCAGCGGCTGCTGCTGGAGGCGTCCTGGGAGGCCATCGAGCGCGCCGGCATCGACCCCGCGTCGCTGCGCGGCAGCCGCACCGGCGTGTACGCCGGTGTGATGTACCACGACTACGCGGCCCGCGTGGACGTGCTGCCCGACGGCGTCGAGGGCTACCTCGGCACCGGCAACTCCGGCAGCATCGCCTCCGGCCGGATCGCGTACGCCCTCGGCCTGGAGGGCCAGGCCGTCACCGTGGACACCGCGTGCTCCTCGTCGCTGGTCGCCCTGCACTGGGCCGTCCGGTCGCTGCGCTCCGGCGAGAGCGACCTCGCGCTCGCCGGCGGCGTCACCGTGATGGCCACCCCCGGTGTCTTCGTCGACTTCTCCCGGCAGCGCGGCCTGGCCACCGACGGGCGCTGCAAGTCGTACGGGGCCGGCGCGGACGGCACCGGCTGGTCCGAAGGCGTCGGCATGCTCCTGGTGGAACGGCTCTCCGACGCCGTCCGCAACGGACACCCGGTGCTCGCCGTCGTCCGCGGCACCGCCGTCAACCAGGACGGCGCGTCCAACGGGCTCACCGCGCCCAACGGGCCGTCCCAGCAGCGGGTCATCCGGCAGGCGCTGGCCGACGCCCGGCTCACCCCGGCCGACGTCGACGCCGTCGAGGGCCACGGCACCGGCACCTCGCTCGGCGACCCGATCGAGGTGGCGGCGCTGCTCGCCGCCTACGGGCAGGAGCGGCCTTCGGACGCGCCGCTGTGGCTGGGCTCCGTCAAGTCCAACATCGGGCACACCCAGGCCGCCGCCGGCGTCGCCGGTGTCATCAAGATGGTGCAGGCCATGCGGCACGGCGTCCTGCCCCGCACGCTGCACGCCGACGAGCCGTCCCCGCACATCGACTGGGCCTCCGGCGCGGTGGAACTGCTCACCGAGGAACGGGCGTGGCCGCGGACCGACCGGCCGCGCCGGGCCGCCGTGTCGTCCTTCGGACTGTCCGGCACCAACGCCCACGTGGTGCTGGAACAGCCGGAACACCGCGAACGGCCGGCCGACTCCGCGCCGCGGCCCGTCGTCCCCGTCCCGGTGCCGCTGTCCGCGCGCACCGACGCGGGACTACGGGCCCAGGCCGACCGGCTCGCCGCGGCACTGACCGCCGACCCGGACCTCGTCCCGCTCGACATCGCGTACTCCGCGGCCACCGGCCGGACCCGGCTGGACCGCCGGGCCACCGTCGTGGCGGCGACCCGCGAGGAACTCCTCGCCGGTCTCGGCGAGCTGGGTCCGGCCATGGTGGCCGGTACCGGGCGCACCGCGTTCCTGTTCACCGGGCAGGGCGCCCAGCGCCCCGGCACGGGTGAGGAACTGGCCGCCGCCCACCCGGTGTTCGCCGCCGCGTACGCCGAGGTGTGCGCCGCGTTCGACACCGTCCTCGACCGGCCGCTGCGCGAGGTCGTCGCCACCGGCGACGGTCTGGACGACACCGGGTACGCCCAGCCGGCGCTGTTCGCGCTGGAGGTCGCGCTCGGGCGGCTCTTCGCGTCCTGGGGCGTCGTACCGGACCTCCTGCTGGGGCACTCCGTCGGCGAACTGGCCGCCGCACACCTGGCCGGCGTGTGGTCGCTGCCCGACGCGGTGCGCGTCGTCGCCGCCCGCGCCCGCCTCATGGCCGCCCTGCCCGCGGGCGGCGCGATGGCCGCCATCGAGGCACCCGAGGAGGAGGTGGCCGCCGAACTGGCCGACGGCGCGGTGCTCGCCGCGGTCAACGGCCCCCGGTCGGCGGTCGTCTCCGGCACCCGGGACGCCGTCCTGGCCACCGCCGGGCTGTGGGCCGCACGGGGCAGCCGTACCCGCGAGCTGAAGGTGTCGCACGCCTTCCACTCGCCGCTGATGGAGCCCATGCTCGGCGACTTCGCGGCGACCCTCGCCGACGTGGAGTTCCACGCGCCGCGGATCCCGGTCGCCTCGACCGTCACCGGGACCCTCGCCGGCGACGAACTGTGCACCCCCGCCTACTGGGTCCGGCACGTACGGGACACCGTGCGGTTCGCCGACGGCGTCCGCGCCCTCGGCGAGGCCGGCGTGGACACGGTGCTGGAACTCGGCCCCGACGGCGTCCTCACCGCGATGGCCGCCCCGCTGCTGCCCGACACCGCCGTGGCCGTGCCCACGCTGCGCGCCGGACGGCCGGAGGCGACCGCCGTGGCCGCCGCGCTCGGCGCCCTGCACGACCGCGGTACGACGGTGGACTGGTCGGCGTTCTACGCGGGCACCGGAGCCCGGACCGTCGCCCTGCCGACGACCGCGTTCCAGCGCACCCGCTACTGGCTCCAGTCCGCGCCCCGGACCGGCGACCTCACCGCCGCCGGGCTGACCACGGCCGGCCACCCGCTGCTCGGGGCCGCCGTCGAGTCACCCGACGGGGTCCTGCTCACCGGACGGCTGGACACGGCCACACAGCCCTGGCTGGCCGACCACACCGTGCTCGACACCGTCCTGCTGCCGGGCACCGCGTTCACCGAACTCGTCCGCGCGGCCGGCGAACGCGTCGGCCTGCCCCGGGTGCGGGAACTCACCCTGGCCGCGCCGCTCGTGCTGCCCGCCGACGGCTCGGTCCTGGTCCAGGTGCACGTGGGTGCCGCCGCCGACGGCGAGCGGCCGGTCACCGTGTCCGCCCGCGCGGACGCCGGCACGGACGACGGCGCCGAGTGGACGCGGCACGCCACGGGCGTCCTCGCCCCCGCAGCACCGGGAACACCGGGAACACGGGCGGTACCGCCGGCCGGTACCGACCCGCTGCCCTGGCCGCCGCAGGACGCCGAGCCGCTGCCGACGGCCGGTCACTACGACGACCTGGCCGCCGCCGGCCTCGGCTACGGCCCCGCCTTCCGCGCCCTGCGCGCGGTCTGGCGGCGCGGTGACGGCCCGACGGCCGAGGTCTTCGCCGAGGTCGGCCCCGCGCCCGGCACCGACCCCACGGGCTACGGCGTGCACCCGGCGCTGCTCGACACCGCGCTGCACGCGGCCGGCGTCGGCGGACTCGGCGTCGCGGGCGTGCCGTTCGCCTGGAGCGACGTCCTCGTCCACACCACCGGCGCCCGCTCCCTGCGGGTCCGGCTCACCCCGGACGGAAACGGCGGACTGTCCCTGCACGCCACGGACGACGAGGGCCGACCGGTGATCGACGTCGGCGCGCTGCGCCTGCGCCCGATCGCGCCGGAGGACCTGCGCACCGCGCCGGCCGCCGCAGAGGCCCTGTTCGACCTGGACTGGGTCTCCGTCCCCCTGGCCCCGGGCCGGCGGCCCGCCGGCCGCTGGGCGGTGCTC
>NZ_MUMF01000694.1 GCF_002155905.1 Streptomyces tricolor
GACCGCGCGCATCGACGTGCCGCACGTCGATGCGCGCGGTCGCGCCGGGAGCGTGCTTGCGGGTGTTGGTCAGCGCCTCCTGGACCGTGCGGTAGATCGCGCGCTGGACGGTGGCCGGCAGCCCTTCGGGCAGGTCCATCGTCAGCTCGGTCTCGATGCCGCAGCCGTCGGCCAGCCGCTGGATGTCGTCGAGCGCCGGCTGCGGGGTCAGTTCCGTGGGCTGGCCGCCGGAGGCGCGCAGGACGCCGACCATGTGCCGCAGCTCGTCCAGCGTCTGCACGCTCAGTCGCCGGATAGTCGCCGCGGCGTCCTTGGTCTCCGCGTCGCGCGCGCCGACCTGGAGCGCCCCGGCCCGCACGGCGATCAGGCTGACCTGGTGGGAGACGACGTCGTGCATCTCGCGGGCCAGCTCGGCGCGCTCCCGGGCCAGGACCGCCTGGGCCGTCAGCAGCTGTTGGTGGTCACGGGCCTGGGAGATCTCGGTCAGCCGCAGTGACAGATCGTGCCGGGTCCGTACGAGCTGGCCGAGGAAGACGGCGGCGGCGGCCGTGGCGGCGCTGTAGCCGAGCGCGATCAGCTTGCGGGTCTCGGTCAGATCGAAGTCGGGCGACGGCAGGGACGTGGTGTCGCTGAACGCGAACGCCGGGACGCACAGGAACAGCAGTGCGCCGGGGCGGCTGAGCGTGGCGAGCGTGTACAGCGCGGCCAGGCTGGCGACGACCGCGTCGGACAGCAGGACGGACGGGAGGGTGAGGACGTAGGTGAGCAGCGGGAGCCGCCGGCGCAGCAGCAGGACGACGGCGGCGCCCAGCCCGCAGGCCATCCGCAACGGCTCGTCGATGTCCCAGTGCGCCCACACGTCCAGCAGGGCCAGGGCCACCACCACGCCGTCCTCGACCAGCGGGGGCGGGCGGCGGGTCATCCGGTCTCCTCCGTGAGGAGTCCGGCCCGCTGGGCGAAGAGGGCGGCCTGCACCCTGCCGCTGACCTCCAGCTTGGTGAGGATCGCGCTGACATGGTCCTTCACCGTGCCGGTGCTCAGGTGCATCCGGGCGGCGATCTCGGCGTTCGACAGCCCTTCGGCGATGAGGACGAGCACCTCGCGCTCCCGTCCGGTCAGCCGTTCGAGGGCCTTGGGCGGGCGGTCCTGCGGTCCGGCGCTCAGATAGCCGTCCACCACGGTGCGGGTGACCTTCGGCGACAGCACCGTGCCGCCGCGGGCCAGGCTCTGGACCGCCAGCGGCAGCGCCTCGGGGTCGGTGTCCTTGAGGAGGAATCCGGCCGCGCCCGAGCGCAGGGCCGTCTCGACGTACTCGTCCATGTCGAAGGTGGTCAGCATGGCCACGACGGGGGGCTCGGGCAGCCGGCGGATCTCGCCCAGGAGGGTGAGCCCGTCCACGTCCGGCATGCGGATGTCCAGCAGCACCACGTCGGGGCGCTGCTCGCGCACCGTCCGGAGGGCCTGGCCGCCGGACACCGCGCCGACGACCTCGATGCCCTCGGCGGCGGCGAGGATGCGCTGGAAGCCCGTGCGGATCAGGGCTTCGTCGTCGACCACCAGTACCCGGATCACGTGCGCTCCAGCCTCTATGGCACCACTGTCCGATTCGTACCACGCCCGGGGCGGCTTCGCCGCTGGGCACCGTACGGCCGGCGCCGTGCCCCCCTCGGGCCCTGTGTCACATGAGCGAGCGGACCCCCTGCCCCCTGTTCCCCCCTGTTCCGCCTCTTCCCTCGGTCAGGTCATGGCCGGACGGTGCGGCGCGGACGGGTGCTGTCGCGTGTCCGGCATGGTCAGCAGCGTGACGGCCGCGGAGCCGTCGGCGGCCGGCTGCCACCGCCACGGGACCGTCAGCCGCCCGGACCGGGTGCTCCACCGGCCGTCGCGCAGCGTCAGCGTGACCGCGGAGGCGGGCAACACCTCCAGCTGCCGGAACGACCGCACGGGTACGGACAGGGCGTGCACCAGCGCGGCTCTGATCACGGACGCTTCGGTGATCGCGAGGATGGGCCCCGGGCCGGCGGGCAGCGCCCCCAGCCAGGCGGCGGTCCTGCGGCAGAGCCGGCGGACGGACTCGCCCCCGTGCGGTGCGGCGTCCGGGTCCGTCAGCCAGGCGGAGAGACCGTGCGGATCCTCGGCCGCGATGTCCTGGACGGACCGGCCGGCCCAGGCGCCGTAGTCCAGGTCGCGCAGGGCGTCGTCGGGCGTGGCCTGGATCGCGAGGGCCTCGGCGGTTCGCGCGCAGCGGGCGGAGGGCCCCCGCAGGACCAGGAGATACGGCGGAGGGGCCGCTGTCGCCACGCCCGGCTCGTACCGGCGGCGCTCACTCGCCGCGCCGTCCCCGAAGATCCGGTCGTGGCCGCCCTCCGCGGCGGTCGCGCAGAGCATCGTCAGTCGCACCGTCACCGTCGACCTCCTTCTCCGTGCGGGAGGGCCGCTGTGCCGGCGGACCCGGCCGGAGCGCACTCTCCCCTTGCAGACCACATCCCAGGAAAGGTGCCCGTTCAACCTCCGGCAGGTGGCCGGATCACCCCCGCCGACCGGCTGGTTCTCGTCCGCGGACGGCCGGATTGCCGGACTGCCGGACTGCCGGACTGCCGCTCGCGCGGTGCGGCAGGGGCCCGGGCGGGGCGGTCTACGGCCGGAGCACCAGGTCGCACTGGTACCGGGTACCCGGCTCGCCGCCGAGGACGGCCGGGTCGGCCGGCCCGGCCGGGACGAAGCCGCACTTGGCCAGCACCTTGCGGGACGCGGCGTTCCGGTGGGTGACGGCGGCCCGCAGCGTGCGCAGCCCGTGCCGCCGCGCCGCCGGCCGGCACAGTTCGCGGACGGTCCCGGTGGCCACGCCGCGGCCGGTGACGTGCTGGGCGACCCGGTAGCCGAGTTCCGCGGCGCGGTTCTCGATGTCGACCAGGTTGAACCGGCCGAGCACCGAGCCGTCGTCGGCGACGAGGACGTAGAAGGCGCAGGTGCCGGCCTCCTGCTCGGCCAGCAGGGCGTCGTACCGGTCGGTGAACCGGTCGAAGCAGGCGTCGCCGCGGTCGGGGACCGAGGCGACGAAGTAGGCGCGGTTCGCCAGCTCGAAGGCCAGAACCGCGGGGGCGTGGTCGGCGTGCAGCCGCTTCAGCTCGGGCACTGCCCGACTCCCCCCGGGCGGGGTGCCGCGGTCCCCCGGGGGCGGCCCGGGGGGTGCGTCAGCATCCGCAGTCGCCCGACACGGGTGCCGTCAGCGGGTCGGCGTCGCGGCGGGCGGGGCCCTGCCAGGTCTCGTAGGCGAAGCCCTCGCGCGCCCAGTACTCGAAGCCGCCGAGCATCTCCTTGACCTGGTAGCCGAGTTCGGCGAGGGCGAGGGCGGCGCGGGTGGCGCCGTTGCAGCCGGGGCCCCAGCAGTACGTCACCACCGGCACGTTCTTGTCGAGGAGCTGTTCGGCCTGCTCGGGGATGAGCGCGGTGGGCAGGTGGACCGCGCCGGGGAGGTGGCCCTGGTCCCAGGACTCGGTGGAGCGGGAGTCCACGACGACGAACCCGGGGTCGCCCTCGGCGGCGAGCGCGGCGGCGACGTCGGAGACGTCGGCGTGGAAGGCGAGGCTCGCGCGGAAGTAGGCGGCGGCCTCGGTGGGAGCGGCGGGCGCGACGCGCAGGACGGGGTTCTCGGAAACCGTGGTGATCATGACGGAAAATCTACGGTCCGCGGGCCGCCCCCTGAAGGGACGATCCCCGGGCTTACCCTTGCCCGGCCGGGGATTCCCCTGCTATCCATCCCGGATGACCGTGTATTCCCCGGACGCCACCGACTGGCGCATCCTCGAAGTCCTCCAGCGTGACGGACGCTCCAGCTACGCCGAGCTGGCGCGCGCCGTGTCCATGTCGCCGAGCGCCGTCACCGAGCGGGTCCGGCGGCTGGAGGAGGCGGGGGTGATCCAGGGGTACGCGGCGGTGGTCGACCCCGAGCGGCTGGGCCTGCCGATCCTGGCGTTCGTGCGGCTGCGCTATCCGAACGGCAACTACAAGCCGTTCCACGACCTGGTCGCGGCGACGCCCGAGATCCTGGAGGCGCACCACGTCACGGGCGACGACTGCTTCGTCATCAAGGTCGCCGCACGGTCGATGTCCCACCTGGAGGAGGTCTCCGGACGCATCGGCGCCCTCGGTTCGGTGACCACCAGCGTGGTGTACTCGTCCCCCCTGCCGCGCCGCCCGCTGGGCCGCTAGGGCCTGTCTGGATGACGTCCGGCCGCCGGCAGGCGCCGAGGGCACGCCCCGCACCACGCACCGCGCACGGCCGAGGCGTCGCCGGGCCGGCGCGGGTGCGTCGAGCAGCCCGCCGCCGGCCCCTGACGAGGAGCTCCCGTCAGCTCCGCGGTGGCAGGACCCATCCCTTCTGCACCAGCTGGTCGCAGTGCCACACCGCGTACGACGGGCTCTCACCGTGCTGCTTGGCAGCTGCGAGGCACGAGGCGTACGGATACGGCGGCTGCTCCCGGTGCCCGGCGGTGGGCGCGGCCTGGGCTGTTGTCACCATGACGCCGCCCACGGCGCCCAGGGCCGCTGCGAGAGTGATAGCGAGTCGACGCACCTGATCTCCTTACCCGGGGTGTCGGTACGCCGTGCCAACGACTCCGACCGACTCCGGTGACGCCCCCGTGAGCCGCCTGGCTGAACCGCCGTCACGTGCACAGACAGGGCTCCGTGCCCGAGCCCGGACCGAGCACGTCCATGTCCCGCGGCGGACCGCAGTAGACGTCATCGACCGCGGGGAGACGATGGCCCGGACCTCGCCGCCGTCCCCGCCTTCCAGCGGGCGGCAGGGGCATACCGGATCCCACCCTGAGTTGCAGGGCTTTCTCTTCGCTCGACGTGCAGGGGGCCGGATCAGGTCACTCCGCGCTGTCGCAGTGTCGAGCCGGATCTGGTTTTGATCACTTCGAGTTGGGCGTGGACGCGGCGGCGCAGGTCGGGGACGTGGCTGACGATGCCGACGCTGCGGTCGCGTTCGCGCAGGGAGTCCAGGACGTCCAGGACCTCGTCGAGGGTCTGGTCGTCCAGGCTGCCGAAGCCCTCGTCGATGAAGAGGGTGTCCAGGCGGACGCCGCCCGCCTCGTCGGTGACGACGTCGGCGAGGCCGAGGGCGAGGGCGAGGGAGGCGAAGAAGGTCTCGCCGCCGGACAGAGTGGCGGTGTCCCGTTCCCGTCCGGTCCAGGCGTCGACCACGTGCAGCCCGAGCCCGCTCCTGCCGCGCCCGGTGCGGTCGTCGGAGTGGACGAGGGTGTAGCGGCCGGACGACATGCGCTGGAGGCGGACGGTCGCGGCGGCGGCGACCTGTTCGAGCCGGGCCGCCAGGACGTACGACTCCAGGCGCATCCGGCGTTCGTTGTCGGCGGAGGTGCCCGCGGTGAGCGCGGCGAGCCGGGCCACCCGGTCGTACTCCTCGCGCAGCGGGCCGAGCCGGCGTACCGCCTCGGCGGCCCGGGCGGAGAGGCGGTCCAGTTCGGCGCAGCAGCGGGCGGCGGCGTCGCGCGCGGAGGCGGCCTCGCGGAGACGGCGTTCCGCCTCGGCCGCGGCCCGCTCCGCCGCGGCCGGGTCGGCGGGCGGCTGCTGGGCGGCTGCCGCGGTGCCGGCCTCGGCGAGGACCGCGCGGACGGCGGCCTCCTCCTGCTGCCAGGCGTCGAGGCGGTGCTGGAGTGCGCGGTGGGCGGCGGGGTCCAGGAGGGCCGCCGCCGCGGCCTGCGGGGTGTCGAAGCCGGCCCGGTAGGCGGCGTCGGCGAGCCGGGCGTCGGCGTCCTTCAACCGCTGGGCGGCGTCCTCGGCGGCGCGCACGGCGTCGGCGGCGTCGGTGAGCCGTGCCGCCCGCCGCTCCAGCTGCGCGGCGCGCGCGGCCACGCTGTCGGCGTCGCCCCGCGCCTGCGCCAGCTCGGCTTCCAGCGAGGTCTGTTCGCGTTCCAGGGTGTCCCGCCGGGTGAGCCGGGAGGCGGCCCGTACGGCGGCCTGCTGGCGGTCGGCGAGCCGCTGCTCGCGCTCCTGCTCGGCCCGCCGCAGCTCCTCCTGGGCGGCGTGCAGGGCGGAGGCCTCGCGGCGGGCGCGGGCGTACTCCCGCTCCAGTTCCCCGGCCTCGGCCGCGAGCCGGTCGGTGGGGGTGTCCCCGGCCTCTGCGGTGGCCGCGGCCAGGGCCTCGCGGACCGCGCCGAGGCGCCGCTCGTCCTCGCTGTGCTGCTCCTCGGCCCGCTGGTAGGCGGCGAGGGCACGGTCCTCGGTCTCGCGGTCGACGTGTCCGGCGACCTTGCGGGCGGGGGCGGGGTGTTCGGTGGCTCCGCAGACCGCGCAGGGCTCGCCGTCGGTGAGGTGGGCGGCCAGTTCGGCGGCGATGCCGCTCAGCCGCTGCTCCTTGAGGTCGAGCCAGTGGGCGCGGGCGTCGAGGGCGCGCTGCCGCGCGGCCTGCGCGTGCTGCCGGGCCTGTGCGAGGTCGGCGGTGAGCCGGTCGCGGGTGCGGGCCGCGTCGAGCCGCCGCTGCATGGGCGCGCGCTGGACGGCGAGCTGTTCGGCGCGGGTGGCGGCCTCCTGTGCGGAGTCGACGCGGGTCTGGAGGGCCGCGCGGAGGGTGTCCCAGTCGGCGAGCCAGGCGTCGGCCTCGCGCAGGACGTCGTCGTCGGCGCGCTCCTGCCGGTCGAGTCCGGCGCGTTCCGCGGCGAGTTCGGCGAGCCGCCGTTCGGCGCGCCGGGCCGCGTCCAGGCCGCCCAGTTCCTCGGCGGCCCGGCGGGCGGCGGCGGCGAGTCCGCTCGCGTCGGCGTCGGCGTGGGGGGCGGGGAGCAGTGCGCGCGCGTGTGCCTCGGCCGCGGCGGCCCGGCGGTGTTCCGTCTCGGCGGCCTCCCGCAGCTCCAGCGCGGGGGCGACGGCCTCCGCCTTGCGGGCCCGCTCCATGCGCTGCTGTGCCTCGCGGTGGGCGACGGCCCGTTCCTGGAGGCGCTCGGCGCGCTGCCGGGCCTCGGCGAACCTGCTCTGCAGCCGGGCGAGTTCGCGCGCCTCCTCCAGGGCGCGCCGGGCCGCGGCGTGGGCGGATTCGGCGGCGGAGAGCCGGCAGTGGGCGACGGTGAGGCGTTCCCGTGCGGTGCTGCGGGCGACGGCGGCGGCGCCGAGGACGGCCTCGGCCAGGCCCGGGTCGCCGGGGGCCAGCTCGGGCAGTTCCATGGCGTCGCCGGCCTCCTGCTGCATGCGGTGGGCGTCGGCGAGCAGGGCCGTGTCGCCCTCGCGCACGCGTGCCTCGGCGGCGCGGCGGCGTTCGGCGAGGCGCTTCTCGACGTCGGCGAAGCGCTGGGTGTCGAAGAGGCGGCCGAGGAGCCTGCCGCGGGCCTCGGCGTCGGCGCGCAGGAAACGGGCGAAGTCGCCCTGGGGCAGCAGGACGACCTGGCAGAACTGCTCACGGCTCATGCCGAGCAGCTGCTCGACCTCGGCGCCGATCTCCTGGTGGGAGCGGCTGAGCTCCTTCCAGACGCCCGCCTGGGCGTCGTACTCGCGCAGCCAGGTCTGGGCCTTGTCGACCGTCCTGCCCGTGCCCCGCAGCTTGGGCCGCTCCCACGGGGGCTGCCGGGTGATCTCCAGCCGGCGTCCGGCGACGGTGAGTTCGAGGCGGACCTCGGTGCGGGTGCCCGGCGCGGCGTGGTCGCTGCGCAGTGTCATGCCCTGGCTGCTCTGCCGGGCGCCGGGGACGGAGCCGTAGAGGGCGTAGGCGACGGCGTCCAGGACGGAAGTCTTGCCCGCGCCGGTCGGGCCGTGCAGCAGGAACAGCCCGGCGGCGGAGAGCGCGTCGAAGTCGACGGTCTGGGAGCCGCCGAAGGGGCCGAAGGCGGTGATGTCGAGCCGGTGCAGCCTCACCGCGCCACCTCCCGCACGGCGGCGTCGGCGCGCACGGCGTCGAACGCCTCGCGCAGCACGGCCGCCTCCCGCTCGTCGGGTCCGGCGCCGCGCACATGGGCGACGAAGTCCTGGGCGATCTGGTGGTCGCTGCGGCCCGCGAGGCGCCGGGCGTACGACACCGCGGGGTCGTCCGGGGCGCGTTCCGGGGCGAAGACCAGGCTGAGGGTGTGCGGGAAGCGCTCGGTGAGCCGGGCCATGGGGTCGGCCGGGCGGACCGGGTCGGTGAGGGTGACCTCGACCCAGGCGTCCTCGTGGCGGGTCAGCGCCGGGTCGGCGAGGAGGTCGTCCAGGGTGCCGCGGATGCGGGCGAGCGGGCGGGGCACCGGGCAGTCGACGCGCTCGGCGGTGACCGAGCCGTCCGCGGCCAGGTCGACCAGCCACATGCTCTTGCGGTGGTCGGCCTCGGAGAAGGAGTAGGCGAGCGGGGAGCCGGAGTAGCGCACGCGCTCGGTGAGGGTCTGGCAGCCGTGCAGATGCCCGAGCGCCACGTAGTCGACGCCGTCGAAGACGCCGGCCGGTACGGCGGCCACTCCCCCGACGGTGATGTCCCGCTCGCTGTCGCTGGCCTGGCCGCCGGTGACGAAGGCGTGCGCGAGGACGACGGACCGCGTGCCCCGCGCGCGGGTGGCGAGGTCGGCGCGGACGCGGTCCATGGCGGCGCCGAGCACGGCCTCGTGGCCGGCCTTGTCGACGCCGAACTCGTCCTTCACCAGGGCGGGTTCCAGGTACGGCAGGCCGTAGAAGGCGACCTCGCCGTGGGCGTCCTGGAGGATCACCGGGGTGCCGGCGGCGGCGGGCTCGGTGCGCAGGTGGATGCCCGCGCGGCCGATGAGTCCGGCGCCGACGCCGAGGCGGCGGGCCGAGTCGTGGTTGCCGGAGATCATCACCGTGGGCACGCCGAGGTCGGCGAGCCGGTGCAGGGCGGTGTCGAACAGCTCGACCGCGGCGAGCGGGGGCACCGCGCGGTCGTACACGTCGCCCGACACGACCACCGCGTCCACCTCGCGCTCACGCACGGTGGTGACGAGGTGACCGATGAACTCGGCCTGGGCCCCGAGCAGGTTCACCCGGTGGAAGGCCCGGCCGAGGTGCCAGTCGGACGTGTGCAGCAGTCTCATGGGCCCCGAGACTAACCGCCGGGTCTGACATCACGGGCGGTTACTCCCGTACCGGGCCTCACCCCCCGCCCCCCACAGGCCCGTTATGCCCGATTCGCGGTAATCGTCAGGCGTCTCCGTAGGCTTCGCCGCCGAGTTCGAAGCCGGCCGTGCCCGCCGTCACATCGGCGAGCCAGGCGCGGAAGGCGTCCACATCGGCGTCCGGCAGGCCGATCTCGATGGTGACGGCCTCGCCGTAGCGGACGTCGCGCACCTCGCGTCCGGTGGCCCGCAGGTCGTTCTGGACCTTGCCCGCGCGCTGGTGGTCGACGGTCACCGTGGCCAGCCGGAAGCGGCGCCGGGTGATCGTGCCCAGCGCGTCCAGGGCCTCGCCGACCGAGCCGCCGTAGGCGCGGATCAGCCCGCCGGCGCCGAGCTTGACACCGCCGTAGTAGCGGGTGACGACGGCGACGACGTACCGCATGTCGCGGCGCAGCAGCATCTGGAGCATCGGCACGCCCGCGGTGCCGCCCGGTTCGCCGTCGTCGCTGGCCTTCTGCACGGAGGCGTCGGCGCCGATGACGTACGCCCAGCAGTTGTGGGTGGCGTCGGCGTGCTCCTTGCGCACGGCGGCGATGAAGTCCTGGGCCTCCTGCTCGGTGGCGGCCGGAGCGAGGGCGCACAGGAAGCGGGAGCGGTTGATCTCGGTCTCGTGCACGCCCGCGCGGGCGACTGTGCGGTACTCGTCCTGCATCCCGCCAGCCTATGCGAGCGCCGGGACACCCCCGCTCCGGCTCTACTTCTTCCCGCGCGGGACCGTGAAGGAGGTCAGCAGGGCGCCACCCGGGGCGAGGTCCGGCCAGCCGGTGCCGTGCCAGGCCAGCACGGCGATCGCGGAGGTGGGGAACTTCGCGCGTACCCGGTCCAGCGTGTCGTCGAGGCCGTCCGCGGCCAGCGCCAGCACCAGCTCCTCCAGGCCCGGGTTGTGCCCGACCAGCAGCAGCGTCCGCACCTGGGGCGGCACCTCGTGCACGACCGCCAGCAGCTCGGGGACCCCGGCCGCGTACAGCCGCCGGTCGTAGCGGACCGGCGGCGGGGTGGCCCACTCGGCGGCGGCCAGCTCCCAGGTACGGCGGGCGCGTACGGCCGTGGAGCACAGGGCGAGGTCGGGCAGCGTGCCGGCGGCGAGGGCGCGTCCGGCGGCCGGGGCGTCGCGCAGCCCGCGCGGCGCGAGCGGCCTGCGGTGGTCCTCGACGCCCTCGGGCCGGGCGGACTTGGCGTGCCGCAGCACCACCAGCCGGCGCAGCGGGCCGGTACCGGCCGGCCGGTTCACGCCGGGCTCCCCGGGTCGCTTCCGAGGTCGCGCGCGAGGTCGAGGGCGAGCAGGCGGTCGGCGTAGACGTACGTCTCGAAGCGGGCGCCGTCCGGGACGCCGGGCGCGTCCTCCACGTCGCGCAGGACACCGAGCACCGCCGGCAGGTCCAGGTCGTCCTCCCAGGCGGCGCGCAGCCGCTCCCGCACCTCGCCGGGCACCGGCCGCGAGGGCCGGCGGGCCCAGCCGGCGACGGCCCGCCGCCAGCGGGCGAGGCTGCGCGCGGCGTCGTCCAGTACGGCGGGGTCCAGCCGCGCGG
>NZ_MUMF01000695.1 GCF_002155905.1 Streptomyces tricolor
CCACCGGTTCCGGCAAGTCGTCCTGCATCAACTGCCTGATCACCTCGGTCATGATGCGGGCGACCCCGGAGGACGTCCGGATGATCCTGGTCGACCCCAAGCGCGTCGAGCTGACCGCCTACGAGGGCATCCCGCACCTGATCACGCCGATCATCACCAACCCCAAGCGGGCCGCCGAGGCGCTGCAATGGGTGGTCCGCGAGATGGACCTCAGGTACGACGACCTGGCCGCCTACGGCTACCGGCACATCGACGACTTCAACCGCGCGGTGCGCGAGGGCAAGGTCAAGCCGCCCGAGGGCAGCGAGCGTGAGCTGCAGCCGTACCCGTACCTGCTGGTGATCGTGGACGAGCTGGCGGACCNNACCTGGTGCTCGCCACCCAGCGCCCGTCGGTCGACGTGGTCACCGGTCTGATCAAGGCGAACGTGCCCTCCCGGCTGGCCTTCGCCACCTCCTCGCTCGCCGACTCCCGGGTCATCCTCGACCAGCCCGGCGCCGAGAAGCTGATCGGCAAGGGCGACGGCCTGTTCCTGCCGATGGGGGCGAACAAGCCGACCCGTATGCAGGGCGCGTTCGTGACCGAGGAGGAGGTCGCGGCCGTCGTCCGGCACTGCAAGGACCAGATGGCGCCCGTCTTCCGGGACGACGTCACCGTGGGCAGCAAGCAGAAGAAGGAGATCGACGAGGACATCGGCGACGACCTCGACCTGCTGTGCCAGGCGGCCGAACTGGTCGTCTCCACGCAGTTCGGGTCGACCTCCATGCTCCAGCGCAAGCTCCGCGTCGGCTTCGCCAAGGCCGGGCGGCTCATGGACCTCATGGAGTCCCGCAACATCGTGGGGCCGAGCGAGGGTTCGAAGGCACGTGACGTTCTGGTGAAACCCGACGAGCTGGACGGTGTACTCGCCGTGCTTCGTGGGGAGTCCGAGGGGTGAGGGACGCGGGGCCGTTCGGCGGACACGGTGTACGCCGGGTGGCGGCACGGCCGTGATCCACCCGTTAGAGAGCGGTGAGCAACCGTTTCCCTTTGTCGTACGTCCAGTTGAGCGAAAGGACAGCTAGGCATCCCATCATGGGGTACCTGCCTGTCAAACCATCGGATTGTCCGGCCATTCCGTTGGCGTACAAAGTCCTACCGTCCGGTTGCCCCACCCTTTCGTACCCCCCCTAGACTGAGCTTCCAGCACAGGTGGCTACACGCTCGAAAGGCGCCCCCGTGTCCATCGGCAATCCCCCTGAAGACGAGCGTCCGTTCCGAGACGAGTCCCAGGAAGCCCGACCCTCCGTGGGCCGCGCCCTCCAGCAGGCGCGGATCGCGGCCGGGCTCACCGTGGACGACGTCAGCAATGCCACTCGTGTCCGTATCGCCATCGTGCACGCCATCGAGGCGGACGATTACACCCCCTGCGGCGGCGACGTGTACGCCCGCGGGCACATCCGCACGCTGGCCAGGGCCGTCCGCCTCGAGCGGCGCGGCCCGAACTGGACCGCGGCGATGGTCGCCGCGATCGTCGTCGTCATCGGGTTCGTCGGGTTCACCGCGTTCAAGGGCGGCGACACCTCCGGCGACTCGAAGTCGCAGGTCGCCGAGGGCACCCCGCCCACCGTCGGACAGTCCGCCTCGCCCACGCCGACCAAGAACAAGCCCGCCGAGCCGACCGGCGAGCCCTCCGACAGCGCCATCGCCGCCGCACCCCAGGACAAGGTGACCGTCCAGGTGAGCGCGGCCAACGGCCGCAGCTGGATCTCGGCCAAGGACCACAACGGCCGGATGCTCTTCGACGGGCTGCTGAAGAAGGGCCAGTCCAAGACCTTCCAGGACAACTCCAAGATCAATCTGATCCTCGGCGACGCGGGCGCGATCGAGCTGTACGTCAACGGCAAGAAGATCGAGGACACCTTCCAGCCCGGCGCCGTGGAGCGCCTGACGTACACGAAGGGCGACCCCGTGGCGGGCTGACGGGCGCGGCGGGACGGATGTGTGACGGAGTCGGCCGCCATCGGCCAACCCCGTCGACGTGGGCCGTCAGTGAGACAAAGTAGTCTTGAGCCCATGCCTGAACGCCGTACCGTCGCACTCGTCACTCTCGGCTGCGCTCGTAACGAGGTGGATTCCGAGGAGCTCGCAGGCCGTTTGGAGGCGGACGGCTGGCAGCTCGTCGAGGACGCCGCGGACGCCGACGTCGCCGTNNGAGGCGCTGCCCGAGGCCGACGGCGTGCTCGGCTTCGACGACTACACGGACATCTCCGACCGCCTGCAGACCATCCTGTCCGGCGGTATCCACGCCTCCCACACCCCGCGGGACCGGCGCAAGCTGCTGCCGATCAGCCCGGCCGAGCGCCAGGAGTCGGCCGCATCGGTCGCGCTGCCCGGGCACGGCCCCGCCGATCTCCCCGAGGGCGTCGCGCCCGCCTCAGGCCCCCGCGCGCCGCTGCGCCGCCGGCTGGACGGCTCCCCGGTCGC
>NZ_MUMF01000696.1 GCF_002155905.1 Streptomyces tricolor
TGCAGGGTCAGCCGGCCGTCGCGGACGCCGAAGAGGAGTTCGTCGGTGTGCCACAGGGCGAAGCGGGGGCCGTGGGCCGCGGCGAGCGCGGTGGCGAGTTCCTGGGTGGAGCGGCGCAGGACGGCGGGGTGCTGGCGGACCAGCATCCAGATGCCGGCGCTGTCCGGGGTGGCCGGCTGGGTGGGGGGCTGGTCGGTCACGGTGGCTCCTCGCCGAACGGGGTGTGCGTCTCTTCCTCGAAGGCCGGCCCCCTCGGGCCGCGGTGGGTCAGCGGTCGTCGGGGGTGTGGTGCGGGTCGCCGGTCCCGGTGGTCCGCTCGTCGTGCCGGGGTGATGGGCCGAGCAGGATCTCGATGCCTGCGCGCAGGTAGCGTTCCAGTGTGGCGTCCGGTGCGGCGGCCAGGGCCGGGGGGCGTATCTCGGTGCGCATCAGGCTGGTGCCGAGCATCCAGGCCGCCAGGAGTTCGGCGCGCAGGTCGGCGTCGGGTCCGGTGAGGCGGGCGGCGAGGCGTTTGGTGAAGACCTCCGTGAAGTCCGCCCGCAGCCGGGCGACGGCCTCGTCGCGGCCGGAGGAGCGCAGGACCGTCAGCACGGGGTGGGGGAAGTCGCCGTCGCTGGGCGGTCCCAGCAGCAGTGCGCAGAACCAGTCGGGGATCGCCTCGACCGGTTCGTGCAGCAGCGGTTCGAATATCTTGTCGGTGCCCACGACGTCGTTGAACAGTGCTTCCTTCGAGCCGAAGTAGCGGTAGACGAGGGCGGCGTCGACGCCGACGTCGCCGGCGATGTCGCGGACGCTGGTGCCTTCGTAGCCGTACTTGCCGAAGCGGAAGGCCGCGGCGGCCCTGAGGGCGGTGCGTGTGCGTGAGGCCGAGCGCCTGTGGGCAGGCCGGCAGGCCGCCGTCTCCGGCGTCTCGCCGTCGTGTGCTCCCGTCACCGTCACCGCACCTCCGTCATCCGTCATCCGTCATCCGTCATCCGTCAACTGCCGTCCGTCGACTGCCGTCCACCATCCGGCGTCCGGCGTCTGCCGTCCGCGGTCATCGCGTCGACTGCCCCATGTTCCAGTCTGGAGGGGCTGTCTCAAAGTCACCGACCGATGTCACCAATCGTTGACTTGTGTTCGCGGTGCATGCCATACCTGAAGACAGGTCAACGACCGACGACTTCTCCATCTCGCTGCATCCGGGCCGTACGACGGAGCCGGCCCGTTCCAGGTCGCCCGCGCGGCGCGGCGGCGGCGCGCGTCCTCGACGGCGCGCGGCCGGAGCCGACGCGCGGGCCCCACCGACCGGAAATGGTGATCTTCTGTGTCTGCACGACATGTCGCCGTGATCGGAACCGGCTACGTCGGACTGACCACCGGTGCCTGCCTGGCCTTCCTGGGGCACTCTGTGGTGTGCGCCGACGCCGACCCGCACAAGGTCGAGCGGCTGCGCGGGGCCCGGGTCGACATCCTGGAACCCGGTCTGCCGGAGAGGGTGCGCGAGGGCCTGGAGGCGGGCCGGCTGGAGTTCACCGGCGACACCGCGGCCGCCGTCGCCGAGGCCGAGGTGGTCTTCCTGTGCCTGCCCACCCCCATGGGAGCGGGCGGCGCGGCCGATCTCGCCGCCGTGGAGGCGGTCGCCGGGCAGGTCCGTGACGTGCTGCGGCCCGGCTGTGTCGTCGTCAACAAGTCGACCGTGCCGGTCGGGACCTGCGAGCGCGTCGCCGCGCTGCTGGGCCGGGCGGACGTGAGCGTGGTGAGCAACCCGGAGTTCCTGCGCGAGGGCCGCGCCGTCGAGGACTTCCTGCACCCGGACCGCATCGTGATCGGCGCCGCCGACCAGGACGCCGCCCGGCGCGTGGCCGGCCTGTACGCCGCGCTGGACGCGCCTTTGGTGCTCACCGATCCCGCCAGTGCCGAACTGACCAAGTACGCGGCGAACTTCTTCCTCGCGATGAAGCTGTCCTTCGCCAACAACCTCGCCGTCCTGTGCGAGCGCTTCGGCGCCGACGTCGCCGATGTCACCGAGGGCATCGGGCGTGATCCGCGCATCGGCCCGGCGTTCCTGCGGCCCGGGCCGGGCTGGGGCGGCTCCTGCCTGCCCAAGGACACCCACGCCCTGCTGACCGTGTGCGACCGCTCCGGCGTGGACTTCCCGCTGCTGCGCGCCACCATCGAGACCAACGTCGCCCACCAGCGCCGGCTCGTCGAACGGGTCGCCGCCGCGTGCGGGCGCGGCGCGGAGGGCTCGCTGCACGGCGTACGGCTCGCCCTGTACGGGCTGACCTTCAAGGCCGGCACCAGCGACCTGCGCGACTCCCCCGCGCTCGCCGTCGCGCGGCTGCTGCGCGAGCGGGGTGCGGAACTGACCGCCTACGACCCGGCGTTGCGCGAGGAGCGGCCCGATCTGAGTGATCTGGTCGACCTCGTCGACGATCCGGTGCGGGCCGCGGAGGGGGCCGCGGCCTGCCTGGTCCTGACCGAGTGGCCGCAGCTGCGGGATGTGGACTGGGCGGCGGTCGCGGCGTGCATGAGCGGCCATGAGGTCCACGACTGGCGCAACCTGCTGGATCCGGACGTGCTCGCGCGGACCGGGCTGAGCTGGCGGGGCATCGGGCGCCCCGCGGCGGCGCGGGTGGCCTGACAGGCAGGGCGGGCGGCGTCCTGCCCGCAGAGGCGGGCGGCATCCTGCCCGCAGGGACGGGCGGCGTCCTGCCCGCAGGGACGGGCGGCGTCCGCGGTCGTGCGTCCGCCTGCCGCCGGCTTCCCGTGTCGTACGGCGGTGCGGGACGCCGTAACCGCAACTCCCTTGCGTCGTACGGCAGTCACGCCGTCCGGGCCGGTGCTCCAGGGCGGCCTGCGGCGGCCCGCGGGGCGGCGTGCGGTGGCGTGCTCGTACCCGTCCGGGCCGGCCCCTCCTGCTGCCTTGCCCACCGTTTTCCGGACGTCCTCACGTGTCCTCAAGAGAAAGGCTCACCCCATGCGGGTTCTGTGCACCACGCTCGGCAGTCCCTCCCATGGGCGTGCCCAGCTGCCGCTGCTGCGCGCCCTGGCCGCGGCCGGGCACCAGGTGCTGGTGGTCACCACCGACGCCCTCGCCCCGGTCTTCGCCGACGACGACGTCGAGGTGAACGCCGCGCTGCCGCGGTTCGACCCGTTGGCCGCCATCGGCCCGTACCTCGCCCAATTCCCCGGGCCGGTCGACCTGACCAGTCCGACGCCGGAACTGACCCGGCTGCTGATGCGGGGCGTGGCCGGGCCGGCCGTCAAGCCGCACCTGGACATCCTGCTCCCCCTGGCCCGGGACTTCCGCCCCGAGCTGATCCTGCGGGACGGCATGGACATGGGCGCGGTGCTCACCGCCGAGCTGCTGGGCGTGCCGCAGCTTCCGACGCCCTCCGGGTTCGGCAACATCCTGGACCCCGCCGAGACGCTGGAGCCGCTCAACGAGCGGCGCCGGGAGCTGGGGCTGCCCGGGCAGGACGATGCGCTGTCGGTCGTACCGCACGGCCGCGTCGACTACGTGCCGCCCGCTTTCTCCTTCGCCCGGCACCTGCCGAAGGCGTGGTCCTACCGGCAGACGGTGGACGTCGAGCGCGGCGGGGCGCTGCCCGGGTGGGCGGCCGAACTGCCCACCGACCGGCCGCTGGTGTACGCCGCGATCGGTACGGCTCTGCCGGTGCTGCGCGAGCATCTGGCGGGTCCGCCGGAGGGGGCGCCGATCACCTTGCCGGACACCGCCGAGAGCCTGCGCGCGATCGTGGGGGCGGCGGCCGGGCTGGAGGAGTGCACGGTGGTCGTCTCGACGTCCGGGGTCCCGCTGGAGACCGGTGAGCTGCCCGGGCACGTCCACGTCACCGCGCGGGTGCCGCAGCCGCTGCTGCTGGAAGGGGGCGATCTGTTCGTCACCCACGGCGGGTTCAACAGCATCCGGGAGGCGATGCGCACCGGCACGCCGCTGGCGGTGCTGCCGCACTTCGGGGACCAGCACGCCAACGCCGAGCGCGTGGAGGAGCTGGGCCTGGGCCGGCACATCACCGACCGCAGCGCGTCGGGCATCGCGGAGGTGTGCCGCGCGCTGCTCGCCGACCCCGGGCCCCGGGCGCGGGCCCGGTCGGCGCGGCTGGCGATGCTGACGCTGCCGGAGATCGGGCAGGCGGTCGGTGACCTGGAGCGGATCGCCCGATAGCCCGATAGCCCGATAACCGGATAGCCCGGTGGTCCGGTGGTCCGGTGGTCCGGTGGTCCGGGGCGTGCCGGCGCGCGGGGGCGGCTGCCGCCAGGATCCGCGGGCGGGCCGCCGCCGGTACCCGGGCGCGCGGGCCGCCGCCAGTACCCGGGCGCGGGCTGCCGCCAGGGCCGGGGCGGGCCGCCGCCGTCGGCACGGGGCCCCGCCCAGCGGGCACGGGGCCCCGCCCAGCAGGCATGGGGCCGCTGCCGTCGAGGCGAGGGCGCCGCCCGTCGGGGCGGGGCCGCCGGCGCCGGCTATGGAGACGGTCTCCGGCTCGCCGGGCCCGCGGCGCTGCGGCCTGTCCGCCCTCGGTATGCAGTCCACTTTCATGCCCCCGACCCCCAGGACGACTTGTGACTTTCTCCGGCACACAGCACCAGGACGCCTCCGGGGACGCGTCCGCGCGGCTCGGGCACCGGCAGATCACCACCGTCATGTCCGGACTGGTGCTCGGGATGTTCCTGGGGGCGCTGGACCAGACGGTGGTCTCCTCCGCGCTGCGGACCATCGCCGACGACCTGCACGGGCTGACGGCCCAGGCCTGGGTGACCACCGCCTACCTCGTCACCGCCACCCTCGCCACACCGCTGTACGGCAAGCTCTCCGACATCCACGGCCGCCGGCCCGTCTACCTCGCCGCGATCGCCCTGTTCACGGCCGGCTCGCTGCTGTGCGCGTCCGCCACCTCGATCTACACCCTCGCGGCGTTCCGTGCCGTGCAGGGACTGGGCGGCGGCGGGCTGATGTCGCTGGCGATGACGATCGTCGCCGACATCACCACCCCGCGCGAACGGGGTCGCTACCAGGGCTGGTTCATGGCCGTGTTCGGCGGCGCCAGCATCGTCGGCCCGCTGGTGGGCGGCGCGTTCGCCGACCGGGCCGGTCTGCTCGGCATCGACGGCTGGCGGTGGATCTTCCTGATCAACGTGCCGCTCGCCGCCGCGGCGACCGTGGCGGTCCTGCGGGTGCTGCGGCTGCCCCAGCGGCGCGTGCACCACCGGCTCGACCACCCGGGCGCGCTCGCCCTGGCGGTGGGGCTCGTGCCGCTGCTGGTCGTCGCCGAGCAGGGCCGCAGCTGGGGGTGGGCCTCGCCCGGGGTCCTTGCCCTGTACGCGGTGGGTGCGGCGGGGCTGGGCGTGTTCGTCGTGGTGGAGCGGCGCACGGGTGACGCCGCGCTGCTGCCGCCGCGGCTGTTCCGTATCCGGTCCTTCCGGCTGGGTGTCGCCCTGCACTTCGTCGTCGGGATCGGCATGTTCGGCGCGATGACGACGCTGCCGCTCTACCTCCAGCTCGTACGCGGCATGAGCCCCATCGCGGCGGGTGCGGCCACGCTGCCCACGGTCCTGGCGAACCTGGCGGTGACGCTGGTGGTGGGCCGGCTGATCGCCCGGACCGGCCGGTTCAAGGTCCATCTCGTCGCCGGGTGCGGCTCGCTGGCCGCGGCGATGCTCGTCTTCGCCACGCTGGGCGTGGACAGCCCGCTGTGGCAGGCGGCGCTCGGCATGGCCCTGATGGGCGCAGGTCTGGGCGCGGCGATGCAGACGCTGACCACGCTCGCCCAGTGCGAGGTGCCCCGGGAGGACATGGGGGCGGCGACGGCGTCGGTCAACTTCTTCCGTTCCAACGGCGGTACGGTCGGCACCGCCGCGTTCTTGTCCGTCCTGTTCTCCACGGCGGCCGGCCGGATCGCCGACCGGCTGGCCGAGGCCCGCCAGGATGCGGCCTACCGGCGGCTGCTGGCCGAGCCCGGCAACGCCCACGCCCTGACGGGCGTACTGCGCCCCGGCGGGGGTGTCCGCCTTCAGGACTCGGCCTTCCTGCAGACGCTCGACCGGGGCGCGGCGCTGCCGTTCCTCCAGGGGTACGTCGCCTCGATGCGCGTGGTCTTCCTCGCCGGGGCCGCGGTGTCGCTGGTGGCCTTCCTGATCGCGGCCTGGCGGGTGCCGAACCTCACGCTCGGCGACGACTAGGGCGTTTCCTTCAGATCATCCGACCGTTGGTTGATGTGCGTGCTGGACACGCTCGTTGAACAGACCGAGGACGAGACGAACGACGTCGTGGCAGCGCTCTTGGCGCAGGCCCGACGCGAAGGGGAGGACGCGTGATCCCGGCTCCGCACCATAGGACGGGCCCCGGCGTACTCGGAGCCGAAGGCCCCGGCCGCTTCGGACCGTTCGGCCGCTGGCCCCACAGCGAGGACGGGGACCGGGACGGGCCCGGCAGGGGGCGAGGAACATCCGGCCGGAGCCGGCGATGGATCCTCCGCCCAGGACCATGATCAATGTCAGCGCCGACGGCTGTACCGGTGTTCCCCCGGGCCGAGGAGGCCCATGGGTCCGGGGAAACCGAAGTCTGTTCAGCGGGAACTCGCGGGCCGGTCCGTGTGCATCAGCTGGGCGAATCCGTGGGTTCGGCGGGAGCCGTGAGGTGGGCCGCGAGGCGGCGGGCTTCGGCGGTGACCTCGGCATCGACCTGATCCACGGTTCTGTCGCTGTGGTCGAGGATGTCGTACTCGTCGTCGAGTTCAGCGAGACGCTCGGTCAGGGGCAGCTCATGTCCGTGGCGCTGGTGAATCCGGAAGGTGAACTCCCGAGGCGTGAGCTCTCCGGCGAGCATGCGGCGTGCGAGGGCTCGGGCGGCGGCTTCCTGACCGGCCTCGCTGCCGACCGGATAGAAGGCGAGGCCGAGTTCGTCGAGTGCTGCGGGAAGCAGGTCGTGGACGTCGTAGTCCGCCTCGGCACGCGTGCAGGCGGCGAGGATGCGAAGGCCAGGAGTGTCGAGTCCGGCGACGAGCGCATCACAGGCGGCATTCACCACGTCGCTCGCGCGGGTTTCTCCCATGCTCCAGAGAGCGGCATGGTCCTGGAGAGCGATTGCTGCTGCTTCGGTCGACGTCACTCGTCCATGATTTCCCTCACGGTGCGTCCAGGTCGAGCAGATTTCATCGAAGGTGCTGTTCAGCGGCCTGTTCCAGCAGGGCTTGTGCGGAGTCCGCGTAGCGCATCGCGGTCTTCTCATCGAGCCCGGAGACTTCGGCGAGGTGCAGTGGGTCAGGGCCTCTTCGAGCTGCCGGTCAACACGGAGCCGTTCCAGGGCGGCGTCCTGTCCCCGCATCGGAGCACTGACCCAGGGGTTGCCGGCCCGGCTGGTCGTGCTGGCGGTCTGGCTGTTGATCAGCAGGTGGAGGTCCGCGGTGCTGGGCCACCGACGGCGCCGGTGGTCCAGCCACTCCAATCATGAGCTCCAGGGTGAGGTCGTCGAGAGGCCGGGCGCGTCCGGCGATGGTCAGCCGGCGGTTGCCGAGGTCAACGTCGTCGAGCATGAGAGCGGCGATCTGGGCCACCCCGGGCGGCGTGGCCCGCCGCGAGGGCGGGAACGAGCCGGGCCGCCGGGGCCGTCGCAGCAGCAACGGAGCGTTTGACCTGCTCAGGCAGGAGCGGTTGCAGCACGGCGTACTCGTTGTGACCGATTGTGATCCGGCTGGTGGGACTGCGGAAGATCAGCCCTTGCCGCTCGGCCCAGGTGAACAGGGACCGCAGAGCGACGAGCTGATCACGCCGCTGGTGACCGTGCAGCGTCTTGAGGATGTCGACCCGGCGCTGACCGCCGTCCTCGCGGCCATCAAGGCCACGGTGAGGGGCGGCGTGGGGAAACTGCGTGAGCGCCCGCAGGGCAAATGTCACAAGCGGGGGAGCGGTGGCCGGCTCTGGAGCGTCCGGCCTGGCGCCCGGACATCCGCGCCGCCGTCATCTCCAAGGCCGGGGCAACATGCACCGCAAGATGCTGAAGATGGCGGAGTTCACCGGCCTGTTCCCGCCGGCCGTGCTCCCCGGCTGCGTCGTCTATCCCGCGCCCAGCCAGAGCCGGCTGGACTTTCTCCCGTGCGCGGAGTCCGGCAAGCCGGTCCCCGGTGTCCTCCGCCCCGGGCCCATGCCCGGCCTGGCCAAGCTCGCGGTGTTGGCCGTGATCATCGTCGCCCACCGCACTGTGACGTGCGTGCTGGCGTCGGCCTGGTCCGGTGGACTACGCTGCGCGATCATGATTACCGGGACGGCCTTGCGCCACACACGGATTGGTGACCCGGTGCTCTTCTGAGCGCCGTAGGGGCCGGTGCAGGCCCGCTGTTCGAGCGAGGACCTGACGCTGCTGCACGAGATCCGCCTCCGTCGTGTTGATCACAGATTCGACACATCAACCACGACAGGAGGATCTATGCCCATCAAGACTCTGCAGATTCCCACCGCGGACGGTCAGGCCGACGCCTTCGCCGCCTTCCCCGACCACGGCGAGCGGCACCCAGGGGTGCTGATGTATGCGGACGGCTTCGGCATCCGGCCCGTGCTGCGGGAGATGGCGCACGAACTGGCCGGGCACGGCTACTACGTGCTCGTCCCCAACTCCTTCTACCGGCACGGCCCGGGACCGGTGGCCGAGCTTCCCGAGTACATCGGAGAAGAGGTCCGGGCCGCGGTCTTCGCCCAGCTGATGCCCTTGATCGAGGCGCATACCGCCGAACGTGTCCTGGGCGACGCCGACGCCTACCTCAAGTTCCTCACCACCCAGCCCGAGGTCTGCGCCGGACCGGTCGCAGTGACCGGCTACTGCATAGGCGGCCTCTACGCGATGCGCACCGCCGCGGCCCACCCCAACCAGGTGGCCGCAGTCGCCGCATTCCACGGCCCCGTGGGCGTCGACGGGCCCGGCCTCTTCTCCAAGCTCACAGCCCGGGTCCACCTCGGCCACGCCGAAGGCGACATGACACCCGAGGCACTCGGCGAGCTCAATCGGGCCCTGGATGCCGCGGGTGTCGGCTACACCTCCGAGATCTACCCCGGCACCATCCACGGCTTCACCATGGCCGACACCGACGCTTTCAGCGCCTCCGGGCTGAAGCGCCACTGGGATCGCCTGCTCCCCCTTCTGGACCGCAACCTGACCAAGGGGAAGTGATCACCCTTTCGAGTGTTCGAAAGTGAGTGCGGCTGTTCGTATTCCAGCGCCCGTGTGACCGTCCTGCGATCAAGGTCAGTTGCCCAGGCGCTGGGGGCCGATGGTGGATGCAGAGGTGTGTGACTTGTCGAGGATGAGGCGTCCGAGGACCTCGCCTGGGAGTCGGTGCCGTTGGAGATGCTGCACGCGGCTAAACCGTGGCGGACGGATCCGCTGGTACACGAGGCAGAAGCACACTACTGGGGTTCGTACCGGTCGAGTATGCAGTCGGATCACGTGATCTACGAGTCGCGGCCGGAGACGGCGCGGTTGCTCTACGCGGACTTTGACTTCCATGGGCCGAAGCGCCCGGGCAGGTCCATCCACGGTGTGCCGGTGCGGTACGTGAACGCGATCGCGTCGATCACCCGCCGGTGATCCCGCCACCGCCCTCCCCGCTTCGGTGCCCGGTCCGGCAGCAACGGCTCG
>NZ_MUMF01000697.1 GCF_002155905.1 Streptomyces tricolor
GGTCATCCGATCGGATGACCCCCCAGGCATCCGGTCCGGCGACGGGACGCGGCCCGGTCCGGGCCGAGGATCGGTTCCGGGAGCGACCGACGCCCCCAGCCCAGGCTCTACTGGAGGTTCCTCAGCATGTCCAGCCGCAAGAAGCCGTCCCGCCGTACCCGCGTCCTCGTCGGCGGCGCCGCCCTGGCCGTTCTCGGTGCCGGTGTCGTCGGCACGGTCGCCGCCAACGCCGCCGACACCACGGAGGCCACGCCCGCCGCCGCCCCCGTCGCGGCCCGGGGCGGCGAGCTGACCCAGAGCACCCATCTGACCCTGGAGGCGGCCACGAAGGCGGCGCGCGCCGCGGTGGAGGCGGCCGAGAAGGACGGCCGGCACGTGTCGGTGGCCGTCGTCGACCGCAACGGCAACACCCTGGTCACCCTGCGCGGGGACGGGGCGGGCCCGCAGTCGTACGAGTCCGCGGAGCGCAAGGCGTTCACCGCGGTGTCCTGGAACGCGCCGACGTCGGAGCTGGCCAAGCGGCTGGCGCAGGCGCCGACCCTGAAGGACATCCCGGGCACGCTGTTCCTCGCGGGCGGCACGCCGGTGACCGCCAAGGGCGCTCCGGTCGCGGGCATCGGCGTCGCGGGTGCTCCGTCGGGCGACCTGGACGAGCAGTACGCGCGAGCGGGCGCGGCCGTGCTCGGCCACTGACCCGCCCGGGCCGGAGCCGGCCCGGACAGGGCCGCACGGGAAACGTCCGGGTCCGCCCCGAGGGGGCGGGCCCGGACGCACCGTTCAGCGGTCTGCCGAGAGCGGACCGGTCAGCGGGTCAGACGAGGTCGAACCGGTCCGCGTCCATGACCTTGTGCCACGCGGCGACGAAGTCCTTGACGAACTTCTCCTTGGCGTCGTCGCTGGCGTAGACCTCGGCGAGCGCGCGCAGCTCGGAGTTGGAGCCGAAGACCAGGTCGGCTCGGCTGCCGGCCCACTTCACCTCGCCGGTGGCGGCGTCGCGGCCCTCGAACGTGGTCTGGTCCTCGGAGGTCGCCTTCCACGTCGTCCCCATGTCGAGCAGGTTGACGAAGAAGTCGTTGGTGAGGACGCCGGGCGTCTTGGTGAAGACGCCGAGCTGCGACTGCTGGTGGTTGGCGCCGAGGACGCGCAGACCACCGACCAGCACCGTCATCTCGGGGGCGCTCAGGTTCAGCAGGTTCGCCCTGTCGAGCAGCAGGTACTCGGCCGGCAGCCGGTTGCCCTTGCCGAGGTAGTTGCGGAAGCCGTCCGCGGTCGGCTCCAGCGCCTCGAAGGACTCGACGTCGGTGTGCTCCTCGGTCGCGTCGACACGGCCCGGGGTGAAGGGCACCTGGATCTCGAAGCCGGCTTCCTTGGCGGCCTTCTCCACGCCGGCGGCACCGCCGAGGACGATGAGGTCGGCCAGGGAGACCTTCTTCGCGCCGGAGGAGGCGTTGAACTCCTGCTGGACGTTCTCCAGGGTGCGCAGCACCTGCGCCAGCTGGTCGGGGTCGTTGACCTCCCAGCCGCGCTGCGGGGCGAGGCGGATGCGGGCGCCGTTGGCACCGCCGCGCTTGTCGCTGGCGCGGAAGGTGGACGCGGACGCCCACGCGGTGGTGACCAGCTGGGACACGGACAGGCCCGACTCCAGCAGCTTGGTCTTGAGGATGGCGATGTCGGCGTCGTCGATCAGCTCGCCCTCGCGCTCCGGCAGCGGGTCCTGCCACAGCAGCGTCTCCTCCGGGACCTCCGGGCCGAGGTACAGCGACTTCGGGCCCATGTCACGGTGGGTGAGCTTGTACCAGGCGCGGGCGAAGGCGTCGGCGAACTCCTCCGGGTTCTCGTAGAACCGGCGGGAGATCGGCTCGTAGATCGGGTCGAAGCGCAGGGACAGGTCGGTGGTGAGCATCCGCGGGCGGTGCTTCTTCGACGGGTCGTGCGCGTCGGGGATGATCTCCGGGGCGTTCTTGGCCACCCACTGGTGGGCGCCGGCCGGGCTCTGCTCCAGCTCGTACTCGTACTCGAAGAGGTTCTTGAAGAACCCGTTGCTCCACTGGGTCGGCGTGCTGGTCCAGGTGACCTCCAGGCCGGAGGTGATGGCGTCCGCGCCCTTGCCGGTGCCGTAGGTGCTCCGCCAGCCCAGGCCCTGCTCCTCGAGGGAGGCGGCCTCGGGGTCGGCGCCGACGTGGTCCGCCGGGCCCGCGCCGTGGGTCTTGCCGAAGGTGTGGCCGCCGGCGATCAGGGCGACGGTCTCCTCGTCGTTCATCGCCATGCGGCGGAACGTCTCTCGGATGTCGCGGGCCGCGGCGATCGGGTCCGGGTTGCCGTTCGGGCCCTCCGGGTTGACGTAGATCAGGCCCATCTGGACCGCGCCGAGCGGGTTCTCCAGCTCGCGGTCGCCGGTGTAGCGCCGGTCGTCCAGCCAGGTGGTCTCGGGACCCCAGTAGACGTCCTCCTCCGCCTCCCAGACGTCCGCACGGCCGCCGCCGAAGCCGAAGGTCTTGAAGCCCATCGTCTCCAGGGCGACATTGCCGGTGAGGATCAGCAGGTCGGCCCAGGAGATGCTCTGGCCGTACTTCTTCTTGACCGGCCACAGCAGGCGGCGGGCCTTGTCCAGGTTGCCGTTGTCCGGCCAGCTGTTGAGCGGGGCGAAGCGCTGCTGGCCGGCGCCGGCGCCGCCGCGGCCGTCGCTGATGCGGTAGGTGCCCGCGCTGTGCCAGGCCATACGGATCATCAGCGGGCCGTAGTTGCCGAAGTCGGCGGGCCACCAGTCCTGCGACGTGGTCAGCACCTCGGCGATGTCCCGCTTCACGGCCGCGAGGTCCAGGGCCTTGAAGGCCTCGGCGTAGTCGAAGTCCTCGTCGAGCGGATTGGCCACGGCCGGGTTCTTGGCGAGGATCTTCAGGTTGAGCCGCTCCGGCCACCACTGGCGGTTGCCGCCGCCCTGGGTCGGGTGCAGTGCCCGGTCGTGCGCGACGGGGCAGCCGCCGCTCCCCTCCGACTTCGCGTCTGTGACGATCGCGTCGTGGTTCTCAGTCATGGCAATCCTTCCGAACTGTGCGGAACTCGGTGCTCAGGAACTGCGGCCGGTGGAACAGTCGGGGCACAGGCCCCAGTACACGACCTCGGCCTCGTCGATGGCGAAGCCGTGATCGTCGGCGGCGGTCAGGCAGGGCGCGTCGCCGACGGCACAGTCGACATCGGCGACGGCACCGCAGGACCGGCACACGATGTGGTGGTGGTTGTCGCCCACGCGCCCCTCGTACCGGGCCGGGTGGCCGGCCGGCTCGATGCGGCGCACGAGTCCCGCCGCGGTGAGCGCGTGAAGGGCCTCGTAGACGGCTTGCAGGGAGATGTGGCCCACGCGATCGCGGACTCCGGAGGCGATGGCCTCGACGCCGAGGTGGTCGCCGTCCCGGACGGTCTCCAGCAGCGCGACGCGAGCTGCCGTCACGCGCAGGCCGGCACCGCGGAGCTCCTCGGCGGTGGTCGGTGTCGGGGAGGCGGTCATGCGGCCGAACCTACCCTCATAAACACGAGGGGTTCAAGAAAACGAACGGTGCAATTTTGGCCGTCTGTCGTCACCCGCCGTACACCTCCGGATCCGCTCAGGCATCCGCCCGGAAGCGTGCCGATGCCTTTGCGTCTTCGCCTCCGCGCACAATCGACCGGCTGACGGCCCGGCGGTCCGGCCGGCGGTCGGCGGCCGGGCCCCGGCCATGCCCGCATCATGTGGCCCCGGACCGGCCGCGGCCGCGCGGCGAGCCGAACGGTCCTCCGAACAGGCGACCCGACGCCCCGACGCACACCCGCCCGGCTCCCTGTCCACGCCCGGCCTCCCGTCCACGCCCGGCCGGCCATCCGTGCCCGCCCGCGCGCCGACCGGCCCGGTACCGGCGGGCCAGGGCGTGGAACGCCTCCTTCGGCTCCCTCCAGTGCCAGCCGGGGGCCGGGGCGTCGGGGCGGTCCTTGAGGGTGCGGGTGATGGCGTAGCCCGCCATGTCGAGGTCGTACTGCGGGGCGTCGGGGCGGTGCGGGGCGTCGGGGTTCACGAACTCGAAGGCCATCGCCGCGTAGAGGCCCGTCGAGGAGTACACGTCGAGGAGTTGGCCGAGGTGGACCGCCTGGGTGCGCTCGCTGCGGACCGGATCGCCCTTGATCTCCGCGGGCTCCTTGTCGTGGTCGACGACGTCCCAGCCCATGCCACCGGCCTCGGGCGCCCCGACGTGGGCGCAGGTGCCGAACTCGGTGATGGCCAGCGGTTTGCCCCAGCGCAGATGGCGGCTCGACTCCCTTGCGCAGTCGCCTTGTCGGGGAAGTACGCGTAGTAGTCGATGCCCACGATGTCGAAGAGCCGCCAGTCGACCCGGTCGCTGGATCGCGACAGGGTCCACCCGGCCGTCGAGCAGGCTCCGGATGCGTTCGAGCACGGTGTCGCCGGGCACGATCCCCGGCACGAACAGCCAGAACTCGCAGCCCACGCTGAAATCCACCGCCGCACCGTGCCGGCGCAGCCGCTCCGCGAAGCGGCCGGTCTCGGCGAGGTGTTCCCGGACGTCCCGCTCCGGGACGTCGCCGACGGTCGGCTGGAGCCAGATCCCCGGCCCCCGTTCGGCCGCCTCGGCGGCGGTGGCCGTGAGGCGTTCCACGCCGTCCCCGGTCACGTCGACGGTGTCGGCGTACAGCTCGTGGCCCAGACCCGGATGTCCTCCCGCATCCGGGCCGTACGGAAGGCCGTACCCGGCGTCTCGCCCGCGCCCACGGTGTACACGACGCCGTGGTGGCGCAGTCCGCGGTGCGCGGCCCGGGCCCGCCGGCAGCACGGCCGCGGCCAGTCCCGCGGAACGCCATGCCGGCCAGGAACTGTGCACGTCTGATCCCCTCGGTCCTCCGCATACGGCCACCCGGCCGGGCCCGGCCGCCCCGGCGCCGTCCGCCGTCGGTCTGGGGAGCGGGGCCTAAAGGCGGGAATCCCGGCGCCGAAAGTCGAGCGCATCCCACCAGGAGGTGGGGACAAAAGATACATAAAGCAACCTGCGTGAGAGACTCGGACCCAATCATCGAGGTGGCCGTTCGAGAGGGACGCTGGTGGACCTGGACGCCGTCGCCGACGAGCTGTACGGGCTGCGGCCGGAGGAGTTCGTGGCCGCCCGCGACCGGCGCGCCCTGGCGGCCCGCAAGGCCGGTGACCAGGCTCTCGCCAAGGAGATCGGCGCGTTGCGGCGGCCGAGTCTGGGCGCCTGGGTGAGCAATCTCCTGGTGCGACGGCAGCGGGCGGAGGTCGAGCCGCTGCTCGGGCTCGGCGAGGAGCTGCGCCGGGCTCACCGCGAGCTGGACGGCGCCCGGCTGCGCGAGCTGGCCCGGCGGCAGAGCGAGGTGATCGGCACCCTCGGACGGCAGGCACGGCGGCTGGCGGCGGAGGCCGGACGTCCGGTCGGTGAGGCCGTCCAGCGCGAGGTCGAGGAGACGCTGCACGCCGCTCTCGCCGACCCGGGGGCCGCCCGGGAGTGGGCCGCGGGCCGGCTGGTGAAGCCGCTCAGCGCCACGTTCGGGTTCCCGGAGGCCGACGAGGCCGCCCTCGACCGCCGGCCCGCCACCCCGCCGACGACCGCACCGAGGCAGCACCCCGAGGCGGAGGGACCCGGCGGACGCACAACGGAGCGGAAGCGGGGCGCGGCCGAGAAGCCCGCCGCAGGCGGGACCGCGCGGAAGCGAGGCCCGGCCGAAGAGCCCGCCGCACCCAAGGCCCGGCAAAAGCGCGGCACGGCCCAGAAGCCCAGCGGACACGGGACCGAGCGGCGCGCCGAGACCGGGGAGACAGACGGGCACGCGACCCCGCGAAAGCGCGCCGACGCCGACGAGCCGCACGGACACGCAACCCCGCGAAAGCGCGCCGGTGCCCAGGAACCCGGCGGACGCGGAGCGCAACGGGAACGCGGCGGAACCGGCGAGCACGAGGACGAACTGGCGCGTCGGCGCCGTCTGCGCGAGGCCCGCGACGCCGCGCGTGAGGCCGAGCGGGAACTGCGCGCCCGGGAGACGGAGGCCGGGGTCGCCGGACGGGCGGCGGAGGAGGCCCGCGAGCGGGCGGACCGGGCCGACCGGAGCGTGCGGGAACTGCGCGCGCGGCTGCGCGAGGCCGAGGAGGAGCAGCGACAGGCCCGTACCGATGTGCAGGCGGCGCGGGACCGGGCCCGGCAGGCCGACCGTGCCGTACGGGAGGCCCGGCGCCGCGCCGCGACGGCGGCGGCCCGGGCGGAGCGACTGGCCGGCCCCGGCGGGGGCCGCACCTCCCGGCGCCCGGCGCACCGGCTGGTCACCAGGTAGCACGACGACGTGAGGCGAGGAGCCATGGCGAGACCGATCTGGACCGGTGTGCTGACCTTCGGGCTGGTCACCCTGCCCGTGGGGCTGTACACCGCCACCGAGGACCACACGGTCCACTTCCACCAGTTGCAGCGCGGCACCTCGGACCGGATCCGCAACAAACGGGTCAACGAGCGCACCGGCAAGGAGGTCGGCAGCGACCGGATCGTCAAGGGCTACGAGCTGGACGAGGGCGAGTACGTGGTCGTGGAGCCGGAGGAGCTGGAGGAGATCGCGCCAGGACGGTCGAAGGTGATCGACCTGGCCGGGTTCGTCGACCTCCGCCGGGTCGAGCCCGTCTACTTCGACCGCACGTACTACGTCGGCCCGCGCGGCACGGAGTACGCGCAGGTGTACGAGCTGATGCGGGCGGCGCTCGACCGTTCGGACAAGGCCGGGATCGCCACGCTCACCATGCGCGGCAAGGAGTACCTGACCGCGCTGCGCGCGCAGCCGGACGTCCTGGTGCTGCACACCCTGCACTGGGCCGACGAGGTGCGCGACCCCGCCGACGTGGTGCCCGAACTGCCGGAGCGGCGCGCCAAGAGCGGCAGCAAGGAGCTGCGGACGGCCGAGCAGCTGATCGACGCCCTCACCATCGACTGGGACCCCGCCGACTACCACGACACCTACGCGGAGCGCGTCGAGCGGCTCGTCGCCGCGAAGCGGAAGGGCGAGGGGGTCGTCGGCGAACCGGCGCCGCCGGAGGCGACCAACGTCATCGATCTCATGGAGGCGCTCAGCCGCAGCGTCGAACAGAGCAGGTCCCGGGGCGGGAAGGACAGCAGCGGGAAGGGCGGGCGGAAGGACGGCGGCGGGAAACGGGCCGCCGGCCGCGAGCGGCCCGCCGGTCCGAAGCGGAGGGAGCGCAAGGAGCCCGAGGAGCGGAAGGAGCGGACCGAGGACCTGACCGCCCTGTCCAAGGCGGAGCTGTACGAGCGGGCGAGTGCCGCCGGGGTGCCGGGCCGCTCGAAGATGACCCGGGAACAGCTGGTCGAGGCCCTGGGCGGGTCGGGTGCCGCGGCCTGACCGGGGCCAGGCCGGCGGCGGCCCGGCCGTCCCCCGGACCACCGGTCCGGGGGACGACTCCGCTTCCGTGGTCTCGTCTCCGGTTCCGCGCACCCGTCACCACGGTGGGCCTCGCTCACTCGTGCGGGTGCACCCGGTCCCGCCGTCCGTGGCATACACGGCGGTCCGTCGTTCGGCAGCAGTGTGATGTTTGCCGAGCGACGTGATGGTCCGGGGGTGGGCGGGCAACGTTCCCCTTCATGCCCCACGCGAATCCCCTGCGGCAGGTGATGTGATGACCACGGCGACGACGGCGACGCTCCGGACGCCGCCCGCCCGGACC
>NZ_MUMF01000007.1 GCF_002155905.1 Streptomyces tricolor
GGCCCGGGCCGCCGCGCACTCGGCAGCCGAACGGCACACAACTGAGGGAGGGAGTGCGCAGGCACCCCCTCCCTCAAGCCGTTTCACCACGCGACCGGCAGCGACCACACACCGTAGACGACCGAGCCCTCCTTGGTGCGGATGTCCTCGAAGGGCACCGCCAGCCGGAGGTCCGGGAAACGCTCGAAGATCTTGGTGATGGCGATCTCCAGCTCGACCCGGGCCAGGTCCGCACCGATGCAGTAGTGCGCGCCGTGCCCGAAACCGAGATGGCGCCGGCTGCCGCGGGACAGGATCAGCTCGTCCGGCCGCTCGAAGACCGTGGCGTCACGGTTGGCGGGCAGGGTCAGGCACAGGATGCCGTCGCCCTTCTTGATGGTCACGCCCCCCAGCTCGATGTCCTCCAGGGCGACCCGGGGGATGGCCAGGTCGCCGATGGTGATGTAGCGGACGAGTTCCTCGATGGCCGGGCCGATCAGCTGCGGGTCGGCCTTGAGCTGCTCCAGCTGGTCCGGGTGGCGCAGCAGGGCCATGGTGCACAGGGAGATCATGTTGGCGGTGGTCTCGTGCCCGCCGTTCATCAGCAGCCGGCACAGGTTGACCAGGTCGCGCGTCGTGTACTCCTCGCCGGACTCGCGGTAGGCGACGATCGCCCGGCTGAGCAGGTCGTCACCGGGCTCGCGCTCCTTGAGGCCGACCAGCTTCTCCAGGTAGCGCCCCACCTCCACCATCGCGGCCTGACGCTGCTCGGGGGTGCTGTGACCGCCGAGCAGGTTGGTGCCGTGCAGCGCGAAGAACTCGTGGTCCTCGTACGGCACTCCGAGCAGCTCGCAGATCATCGTCATCGGTACCGGGAGCGAGACGATCTCGTGCAGGTCGGCCGGCGAGCCCGCGGCCTCCAGGGCGTCGAGGCGGAGGTCCACGTTCTCGGCGATCTTCTCGCGCAGCTGCTGCACCCGGCGGTTGGTGAAGGTGACGGCGGCCTTGCGGCGGGTGGTGGTGTGCTCGGGAGCGTCGTACCCGATGAAGGAGGTCTCGGTGCGGAACTCCGGCGGGGCCTCGAAGTAGAAGGGGAAGTTCTCGTGCTTGCGCGAGGAGCTGATCCGCGGGTCGGTCAGCAGCTGGCGGATCAGGTGGTAGTCGGTGACCGCCCAGACCTCCAGGCCGGTGATGAGACTGACTTTGGTCACCGACCCCTGCTCCATCATGGGCCCGTACTCCCGGGGCATGGAGAAGGGGCACGTGCGCTTGTAGGGAAACGTCGAGTGCTCGGTCGTGGAATCTGCGGCGTTCACCGACATGACTACTCCTTTTCTCCGGCGAGTTCTCCAGCGAGCTCTCCGGCGAATTCTGCGACGAATTCAGAAGGCACAGCAGCGCGCTGCCGGGCGTAATGCGCCAGGCAGTCCTCGTAGCGGGGCAGGATGCCGAGTTCGGCGGCCCGGGACAGGCCCGGTGCCCGGAGGTCCTTCGCGGCCACCACCGGTTTCTCCGTCAGGGGCCAGGGCAGTCCCAGATCCGGGTCGAACGGGTTGATCTCGAAGGGGGTGCCCGGGACGTACGGGGTGTCGAACACATAGCTCACGCAGGAATCGTGGGTCAGGGAGACGAAGCCGTGCGCCATACCGTCGGGCAGGAACACGGCCGTGCCCTTGCCGGGCTCCAGCAGATTCACGTCGTACGCCCCGAAGGTCGGCGAGCCGACGCGCACGTCCAGCACGACGTCCAGCACGGCGCCGCGGACACAGGTGACGTACTTGGCCTGGCCCGGCGGCAGGCTCACGCCGTGCATCCCGCGCAGCACCCCGCGGTGGTTGGCGGAGAAGTTGGTCTGCACCGGCCGGAACACATGGCCGGTGACCCGGGTGAACTCCCCGTCCCGGAAGGACTCGAAGAACGCACCCCGCTCGTCGCTGTGGATTCGCGGCCGGATGCGGTAGGCGTCCCGCACGGCCATCTCCTCGATCTCCATGGCCGGCGAAGCTACGAGACCCGGCTAGAGCGGCGCTGGTGGCGGCGGCTCAAGTACGGCTCGAGTGGGAAGCGGTTGGCTGGTCAGCATGAGGATTCTCGTGAGCACCGGCCCGAGCTACGGGCTCTACTGTCCGGTCGTACCGCTGGCCTGGGCGCTGCGCGCGGCAGGTCACGACGTGCTGGTCGCCGCACCGGAGAGCCTTGCCCCCATGGCCAACGGCTCCGGGATGCCCTTCATCCCGACCTACGGGCCGATGCACATGCGCGAGGTCATGGCCCACGACCGGCAGGGAAACCCCATCGCCTTCGCGCGCGAGGAGCCCCGGATGCTGGAGCAGGCCGGCCGCGGCTTCGGCCGGCTCGCGGCGCGTGTCCTGCCCGGCCTCCTCGACGTCACCGAGAAATGGAAGCCCGACGTCATCCTCGCCGAGCCGCACACCTACGCGGCCGGCGTCGTGGCGCAGGTCAAGGGCATTCCCTGGGTCGAGCACGGCGTCGGCCTCGGCTACTTCCGCGAGATGGACAAGTCGGGGGCCGACGAGCTGACGCCGGAGCTGTCCGAGCTGGGCCTGGGCACCCTGCCCGAGCCGGACCTGGCGCTGGAGCCCTGCCCGGCCTCGCTGCTGCCCAGCACCGGCGGCCACGGCGTCCCGATGCGCTACGTCCAGTACGACCCCCCGGCCACCGTGCCGTCCTGGGTCTTCGAGGAGCGCGAGCGCCCCCGCCTGCTGCTCACGCTGGGCACGGTGGCCCCGGCGGCCGGCGGCGCCCAGGTGCTCAGGGACCTGGTCGGCTCGCTGCCCGCGCTCGGCGTGGAGCTGCTCGTCGCGGTCGCCGACGACGTCGTACCCGAACTGGGCCCGCTGCCCGACGCGGTGCTGGCCGCCGGGTTCCTGCCGCTGGCCTCCGTCCTGCCCTCCTGCGACCTGGTGGTGCATCACTGCGGCGGCGGCACCACCATGGCGGCGATCCTGGCCGGGCTGCCGCAGCTGCTGGTCCCCCAGCCGATCGTCGCCGAACAGTACGACAGCGCGCGCCGCGTCACCGCGTACGGCTCCGCCCGCCAGCTGGTGGACCAGCCGATCGATCCGGACGCCGTCGTGGAGAACTGCCGGGCCCTGCTGGAGGACGACTCGTACCGGGTCAAGGCCCAGGCGCTGCGCGCGGAGGTGGCTGCCATGCCGTCCCCGGCGGCCGTGGTGCCCCTCATCGAAGAGCTCGCCGGCGCCAGGCCGGGACGGTAAGGAAGGAACCCTGTTGAGCGACACGAACAGCCGCGCGCACCTGCTGCCGGAGACGCTTCAGGTACGCGGCGCCCGCGAGCACAATCTGCGCGGCGTCGACGTGGACCTGCCGCACCGCAACCTCACGGTGTTCACCGGTGTCTCCGGATCGGGCAAGTCCTCCCTGGCCTTCGCGACCATCTACGCCGAGGGCCAGCGGCGCCAGCTGCAGAGCATGTCGACCTTCGCCCGGCAGTTCATGCACCAGATGGACAAGCCGGACGTGGACCACATCGGCGGCCTGTGCTCGGCGGTCGCGGTCGACCAGCGTTCCTCGGCCTCCCGCAGCCCCCGGTCCACGGTGGGCACGGTCACCGAGGTGTACGACCTGCTGCGGGTCGTGTACGCGCGGATCGGACACCCGCACTGCACCGTGTGCGGGACCGAGCTGGACGAGGACGCCTGCCCGCAGGGCCACGACACCCTGCTGCCCGAGATGACCAACGGGGCGTTCTCCTTCAATCTTCCCTTCGGCCAGTGCACCGCCTGCCAGGGCGTCGGCACCCGCCTGGAGGTGGACCCCACGACCCTGGTCGCCGACCCGACCCGCTCCCTGGTGGAGGGCGCGATCACGCCCTGGCGGCCCACGTTCACCGAACCGGAGCGGATGAAGGCCCGGGCGGTGGCGCAGCTGGAGGGCGAGGACGAGAACACGCCCTGGGAGGAACTCTCCGAGGAGCTGCGGCACAAGCTGCTGCACGGCACCGACATCAAGGTCCGGGCCAGGAAGTTCGACAAGCCGGGCGACCCGGTCAAGGACGTGGTGTTCACCGGGGTGGTGCCCTGGCTCTACGAGCGGTACCGCAAGTCCGGCGGGGAGAACTTCGGCCAGCTGGAGAACTACATGCGGCCGGCCCCCTGCGGCGCGTGCGGGGGCGGCAGGCTCAACCCCGCCCAGCTCGCGGTCCGGGTGGCCGGGCGCGGCATCGCGGAGGTGACGGCGCTGCCGGTCTCCGTGTCGCTGCGCCTCTTCCAGGAGCTGGAGGTGTCCGACCGGGAGCGCGCCGCCGTGGGCCAGGCCCTGGAGGAGATCGTCCAGCGGCTCGGCCATCTGACGCGGATGGGGCTGGAGTACCTCGCCCTGGACCGTCCGGCGCGCACCCTGTCCGGCGGCGAGTCCCAGCGCATCCGGCTGGCCGGCCTGCTCGGCACCGACATGTTCGGCCTGCTGTACGTCCTGGACGAGCCGACCACCGGTCTGCACCCCAGGGACATCGAGAAGCTGGTGGCCACCCTCCAGGACCTGCGCGACCAGGGCAACACGGTGCTGATCGTCGAGCACGACCACCAGATGATCAAGGCCGCGGACTGGGTGGTGGAACTCGGTCCCGCCGCCGGCGAGCACGGCGGCGAGCTGCTGTACAGCGGCCCGGTCGAGCAGCTGCTCGACGACGTGAACTCGCCGACGGGCGGCTACACGAGCGGGACGCGCGGCATCGCGGTGCCCGCGAGCCGACGGCCTCCGGCGCCGGACCGCCGGATCACCGTCTACGGCGCGAAGGAGAACAACCTCGCCGGGTTCGACGTCTCCTTCCCGCTCGGCACCTTCATCGCGGTGACCGGGGTGTCAGGCGCCGGCAAGTCCACGCTGGTGGACGACATCCTCTACCCGGCGGTGGAGAGCGCGCTGGGCGGCGACGCACCGGCGCCGGGCGCCCACACCCGGATCGAGGGCCTGCACCACATCGACCGTGTGATCAAGGTGGACCAGGCGCCGATCGGACGTTCGGGCCGGTCGACCCCGGCGACGTACACCGGCGTCTTCGACAGCATCCGCAAGGTGTTCTGCCAGACCCCGGAGGCCAAGAAGCGCCGCTACAAGCCGGGCCGGTTCTCCTTCAACTCGGCGGGCGGGCGCTGCGAGACCTGCACCGGCGACGGCTCCATCAAGATCGAGATGCAGCTGCTGCCCGACGTCTTCCTGCACTGCGAGACCTGCAACGGCACCCGCTACAACGCCGAGACGCTGGAGATCCGGTACCGCGGCAAGAACATCGCCGAGGTGCTGGAGATGCCCATCGAGGAGGCGCTGGAGTTCTTCGCGGGAGAGTCCGTGATCGAGGCCCCGCTGCGCGTGCTCGACGAGGTCGGCCTGGGCTATCTGCGCCTGGGCCAGTCCGCGACCACGCTCTCCGGCGGCGAGGCCCAGCGCGTCAAGCTCGCCAACGAGCTGCAGCGCAGGGCGGGCGCGCACACCCTGTACCTGCTGGACGAGCCGACCACCGGACTGCACTCCAGCGACATCGACCGGCTGCTGTCGGTGCTGCACAGCCTGGTGGACAAGGGGCACACCGTGCTCGCGGTCTCGCACAACCTCGACCTGATCAAGACGGCGGACTGGGTGGTCGACATCGGTCCCGAAGGCGGCGACGGAGGCGGCGCGCTGGTCGCCGCGGGGACCCCCGAGCAGGTGGCCGGCCAGCCGGACGGCCACACCGGGCGCTTCCTGCGCGACGTCCTGGGGATGAGCGAGCGTCCGTGATGAAGGTGTCCCCCCTGTCGGGCTCGGACCCGGTCCGGATCGGTGTCCTGGGGTGCGCGGACATCGCCCGCCGCCGGACGCTGCCCGCTTTCGCGGCGGACCCCGGCAGCCGGGTGGTGGCCGTGGCCAGCCGGGACGGCGCCCGAGCCCGCGAGGTGGCCGACCGGTACGGCTGTGCGGCCGTGACGGGTTACGACCGCCTGCTCGCCGACCCGGAGGTGGAGGCCGTCTATGTGCCGCTGCCGGTGGCCCTGCACGCCCCGTGGATCGAACGGGCACTGCTGGCGGGCAAGCACGTCCTCGGCGAGAAGCCGCTGACCGGCGACGCCGGCTCCACCCGCCGGCTGTTCGAGCTGGCCGCCGCGCGCGGCCTGGTGCTCGCCGAGAACTTCATGTTCCCCCACCACCGCCTGCACCAGCGCGTCCGGGACCTGCTCGCGGACGGCGCCATCGGCGAACTCCGCAGCTTCACCGGGGAGTTCGCCATTCCCGCGCCGCCGCCTGGCGACATCCGCTACGACGCGGACCTGGGCGGCGGCGCCCTGCTGGACATCGCCGTCCATCCGCTGCTCGCCGCCCGCTCCTTCCTCGGCCCCGCGCTCACGGTCTGCGGGGCGCGGCTGCGCCGGCACCCCGTGCACGGCGTGGACACCGGCGGCGCGGTCCTGCTGGCCGCACCGGACGGGGTGACCGCGCAGGTGGTGTTCGGCATGGAGCACGCCTACCGGTCGGCGTACGAGCTGTGGGGGAGCGCGGGCCGGATCCGGGTCGAGCGCGCCTACGCGCCGCCCGCCGACCACCGCCCGGTGATCCACCTGGAGCGGCCGGACAGCACCGAGGACCTGGTCCTGCAACCCGACGACCAGTACCTCGCGGCCGTCCGCGCGTTCTCACACGCCGTCCGGCACGAGCCGCGTGCCGCGGACGGCGCGCGTGTTCCGGACCGTCCGCGCGACCGGCACGGGCCGCGCGCCGAGCGCGGGCTTCGCGAGCGGCACCAGGAACGGGCCCTGGCGGTGGCCCGGCTGGTGGCCGAGGTTCGAGCGGCGGACGAGGCCGCTTCCAGCGCTGCACAGCACCCTGTTCCGAGCTGGGAGATCCGAGAGGGGCCTTATGAACTCCGCAGTCACCGACAAACTGCGCTGCGAGCGCATCGCGAAATTCCGTGACGTCATACCCGGCGACGGGCCGGGCAGGCTCTCCTCTCCCGCCGGAGATCTCGTGAGGTTCGCCAACGGCGACACCTACCGGTTCGCCGCCTACTGGGACTGCCTGCCGGGCGGACCCTGCCGCGGCAACCACTACCACCTCGACAAGACCGAGGTGATGTTCGTGATCTCCGGCGAACTGAGGGCCGCGTACTACGACCTCGACACCGGCCAGCGCTTCGACACCGTGCTGGTGGCCGGGGACCTGGTCACCGTCCACCCGCGCCTCGTGCACAGCTACATGGCGCTCAGCCCCACCCAGGTGGTGGAGGTGGCCTCGCACGCCTACTCCCCGAGCGACACGCATCCCTACGTGCTGCTCTGACCCCGCCGACCCCGCCGCACACACCACCCCCCATAGAAGGAGAAGCTCGTGACCGCTCTGGAAGCAACTTCGTCGGGAGAGCAGAGAGGAGAGGTCAATCCCAAGCGCTGGATCGCGCTGACCGTGATCCTCGTCGCCGCGTTCATGGACATGCTCGACAGCACGATCCTGAACGTGGCCATCCCCTCCATCCGAAACGATCTGGACGCCGGCTACGCGGACATCCAGTGGGTCACCGCCGGCTACCAGCTCGCCTTCGCTCTCCTGCTGATCCTCGGCGGTCGGCTCGGCGACATCTACGGCCGTAAGCGGATCTTCCAGATCGGCGTGGCGGGCTTCACCCTCGCTTCGCTCGCCGCCGCCGTGTCGGTCGACCCGAACATGCTGATCGTGTCCCGGCTGGCCCAGGGCGGCTTCGCCTCGATCATGGTGCCGCAGGTGCTGGCCATCATCCACGTCAGTTTCCCGCCGGAGGAGCGCGCCAAGGCGTTCGGCATGTTCGGCACCGTGGCCGGTCTCGCCGCGCTCACCGGGCTCAGCCTCGGCGGTCTGCTGGTCGAGTGGAACCTGTTCGGCCTGGAATGGCGGCTGGTGTTCCTGATCAACGTCCCGGTCGGCCTCTTCGGTCTGATCCTGGGACAGACCAGCATCGTGGAGTCCAAGGCGCCGGTCCCGCTCCGGCTGGACATCATCGGCGCGATCCTCGCCGCGGTCACCCTGTTCCTGCTCGTCTTCCCGCTCATCCAGGGGCGCGAGCTGGGCTGGCCGGCCTGGGGCTTCGTCCTGCTGGCGCTGACGCCGGTGGCGCTGTTCGTCTTCCTCCGGCAGCAGCGCGCCCGTACCCGCAAGGACGGCTCGCCGCTGGTCGCGCTCAACCTGTTCCGGCTGCGCAGCTTCTCCTCCGCGCTCGGCGTGCAGCTGGCGTTCAACATCGGCGTGGGCGTGTTCTTCCTGTCCTGGAGCCTGTACATGCAGGTCGGCCTGGGCTGGAGCCCGATCCACGCCGGTCTGACCAGCCTGCCGTTCTGCATCGCCACCTTCATCACCTCCGCGCTGTCGTACGCCGTGCTCGCCGCCAAGATGGGACGCAAACTGCTGCAGCTCGGCGCGGTGCTGGTGCTGCTGGGCCTCGGCTCCTACATCTGGGTGGTCCAGCACTACGGCAGCGGCGCCACCAGCTGGCAGATGGCGCTGCCGCTGGCCCTCTTCGGGCTCGGCTTCGGCATGGTGATGTCCCCGATCCCGGACATGGCCACCAGCGAGGCCCCGATGAAGGACGCGGGCTCGGCCTCGGGCCTGGTCAACACCAACCAGCAGCTCGGGTTCGCCATCGGCACGGCCCTGGTCAGCGTCATCTTCTTCGGCGCCCTGGGCGGCAACGCGTCCGACAACGCCCGGGAGGCGAGTGCGCAGCTGCGCCAGGACCTGGCCGCCGTGTCGGTCACCGGGCAGAGCGCGGACCGGATCGTGGACTACTTCGTGCAGTGCACCAGCGACCAGGCCAAGGAGAAGGACTGGACGGTCCAGGCGCCCAGTTGCGCCAAGGTCCCCACCGAGCTGAGCAGCAACAAGAATGCGGCGCAGGTGTACGCCGACACGGGCAAGCACACCAACGCGCTCACGTTCGCCGACACCTTCGCCCACTCCTTGCGCTGGTTCATCGGCGGCATGGTCCTCACTCTCCTGCTGACGTTCCTGCTGCCCCGTAAGAACGCGGCGCACGGCAAGAGCGAGGCCGGCGCGGAGTGGAAGGCCGCGGCGGAGACCTCCTGAGCCGCCGCGACCCGTGGCAGAAGCCGGGCCGTGGCCCGCGGGGCAGCACACACCCCGTGGGCCGCGGCCCGCTCGCACATCGGCGCACGGATGCGGCAGCGGACGGCATCGTCGTCACCGCTGTCGCGCTCCCGCGCCCCTGCGCGCCAGCACCGCCGCTGCCCGCCGATCCCCTGGTGAGGCCGGTTGAACCCGTCATCCGGCGACCATGAATTCGTCACCCCGTCGGGTGATCGTGGCACTACCCCGGCCTTCGCCCTCTCGGCGAGACTCCTGGTCGGACGCCGACGCCACGCAACGCACCGACCAACAGGACGACGGCGCACCGCACGGTCACACCGACCGCGTCGCCCGATGCGGTTCACGGACGATCGAAGGGGAGAACCATGGCCGCAGAGCACGTTTGCGACGACCTGATCATCGAGGAGTACGACCCGGCCGCCTCGTGGACCGCGCCGACCGACTCCTTCATATGCTGGGCCGAGAAGGCAGCGCCCGCCACCACGGACCGCACCGGGGCCTGACGGTGATCCGGTCGGCTTCGGAGCAGCCCCGCCTGGGCTTCAAGGAACATCTGACGGTCCAGATAGTTCCCGGGGAAGCCGTCTACCTGGTGTCCGGGCGACGTGTCACCACGTTGCACGGTGAGGAGATCTGCCACCTCGCGGGACTGCTGGACGGGGTCAGGTCGCGCGAGGCCATCCTCCGGGAGGCGTCCGGGCGGCTGCCGGTCGAGCGAACGCTGCGGCTGCTCGACCGCCTCGTCGAAGCCGGCCTGCTGGCCGAACGGCCCGCACGGCAGGCCGACGACGCCGCGGAGCGCGCGTACTGGGCCGCCGTCGGTCTCGGCGGCGGTGCCGCCGTCCGCTCGGCGGCCACCGTGCACACCCTGGCGGTGGGCGGGGTCGGCCCGGAGGCGCTGCGCGCCGCCGTCGCGGCGGCCGGTCTGCGCTCCGGGCCCGCGGCCGAGGCCCAGCTGGTCCTGGTGGCCTGCGACGACTACCTCGATCCCCGGCTGGGCGAACTCGACCGGGAGTACCGGGAGGCCGGGCGCTGCTGGCTGCCGATCCAGCTCCACGGCACCGAGACCTGGATCGGCCCGTTCCTCGGCGTGCCGGACGGCCCGTGCTGGTCCTGCCTGGCCGAGCGGCTGTGGCGCAGCCGCCCGGTCGAGCACCGCCTCCAGCAGGGGCTGGGCCGCTCCGGCCCGCTGCCCCGCCGCCCCTGCGCGGTGCCGGCGAGCCTGCTCGCGGGGCTCCATCTGGCGGTGCTGGAGGCGGTCAAGTGGCTGGCCGGGCACCGGCACCCGGGCCAGCAGGCACTGTGGACCCTGAACGGCCTCGTGCTGTCGGGCAGTCACCACCCGGTACGGCGGCGTCCGCAGTGTCACGACTGCGGCGACCCCGGTCTGGTGGCCGCCCAGGTCGAGGCACCCGTGGTGCTGACGTCCCGGCCCAAGGCGGACAGCGAGGGCGGCGGGCACCGGGCGCTGCCTCCGGAGGAGATGCTCCGGCGCTACGGCCACCACGTGGACCCGCTCACCGGACTGGTCCGGGAGATCCGCCGCGACCCGCGCGGCCCGGCCTTCCTCAATGTGTTCCACGCCGGGCACAACCTGGCCCTGGCCCACCACGACCCGCGCGGCTGGCGCACCGGACTGCGCGCCACCAGCGCGGGCAAGGGCAGCACCCCGCTGCGGGCGCGGGTGAGCGCGCTCGCCGAAGCGCTGGAGCGGCACTGCGGCCATCTCCAGGGCGACGAGCCGATGGTGCGCGCGAGCTGCCGTGCGCTCGGCGCGGAGGCCGTCCACCCCGACACCGTTCAGCTCTTCGCCGCCGAGCAGTTCACCGACCGCGGGCGCTGGAACCGCGAGCACGGCCCCTTCCAGCAGATCTGCGAACCCTTCGACGAGGACCGCGAGATCGAGTGGACCCCGGTGTGGTCGCTCACCGGGCACCGGCGCCGGCTGCTGCCCACGGCCCTGCTCTACTTCGGCGCCTCCCGCCTCGCGGGCCGTCCGTACTGCCTCGCCACCTCCAACGGCGTGGCCGCGGGCGCCAGCCTCGAGGACGCGGTGCTCCAGGGGTTCCTGGAACTGGTCGAGCGGGACGCCGTAGCCCTGTGGTGGTACAACCGGCTGCGCCGTCCCGGGGTGGACCTCGACTCCTTCGAGGATCCCTGGATCGCCGAACTGCGTACGGTGCACGCCTCCCTCCACCGTGCGGTGTGGGCTCTCGATCTCACCGCCGACCTCGGCATCCCCACGGTCGTCGCGCTCTCGCGCCGTACGGACAAGGCCGAGGAGGACATCACCCTCGGCTTCGGCGCGCACTTCGATCCCCGGATCGCGCTGCACCGCGCCCTCACCGAGCTGAACCAGATGCTCCCGTACGTCGTGGAGGCGAGTGCCGACGGCACGGGCTACGGCACCGGTGATGCCGAGGTGCTGCGCTGGATGCGCACCGCCCGGGCCGCCGAACTCCCGTATCTGCTGCCCGATCCGGACCGTCCCGCGACGGCCCCGGACACCCATCCGTACCAGGCGCGGGCCGATCTGCGTGAGGACGTCGCCCTGGCGGAGCGGATCGTCCACCGGGCCGGACTGGAACTGCTCGTGCTCGACCAGACCCGTCCCGACGTCGGGCTGCCGGTGGCCCGCGTCATCGTGCCCGGGCTGCGCCCCCACTGGGCCCGGTTCGCCCCCGGCCGTCTCTACGACGTTCCGGTGCGCACGGGAGACCTGACCGAACCGACCCGCTACGAGGACCTCAACCCGGTCCCGCTGTTCCTGTGACCCGTTCCCCGACCGTTGCTGTGATCATCCCCCCACTCCTTGGATCAACCGTGCACCTTGACAGTCTCTCCCCCCAATTGGTCAACCTCTGGTCCCTTCGGCAGGACATCGTTGTCGATCTGGGCACCGGTCCCGAGGACCCCATCCTGCTGGAGACGCCCTGGGCGGACCTCCGGATCAAGGAGCCGAGCGCCGGCCTGCGCGAGGCCCTGCGCCGGATGCTGCTCGGGCCGGTGGCCATCCGCAACATCCTGGCCTCGCCGTCCGTCGCGCCCGGCGGCGCCGAGGGGCTGCTGGAGGAACTCCGGCCGCTCCAGCACCTGATCGTGCGCACCCTGGCCATCGGCGCGGTGCCGCTGCTCTCGGTGGTCCCGGTCTCGGGACGGGCCCGGTTCACCGGGCTGAAGCCGCTGCTGGGCCGGATCTGCAGGCTCTCGCGTTTCGCCGTGATCCGGTACGCCCAGGGCGGCCTGTGCATCGAGTCCTCGATCGTCGACCACAAGGTCGACCTGCACCACCCCGGCGTCATGGGGATGCTGGGCCGTATCGACGGCACGGCGGACGACGTCGACGCCCCCCACCCGCCCGTGGTGGAGGCGGTCCGGGCGTATCTGGTCGCCGCCGGGGTCCTGGTGGTCGCGGACCGGCTCGCCGAGCCCTCCTTCGCGGAGGACCGCGATCCGGCGCTGACGGGCTGGTCCCCGGACGAGTTGCTGGTGCACTCCGGCAGCCGGCGGGAGCGCTTCGGCCGGCCGCGCGGAGCCGCCTTCGCCCAGGCCGGCCGGATGCCCCCGCCGCCGGTGGTCAAGCCGCCGGCCCCGGCGGGCCCGGACCGCCCCGCTCCGCGGATCGCGCTCGCCCGGCCCGACCTCGACCGGCTGGCGGACACCGACCCGCCCCTCACCGCGGTGCTGGAGCCCGGCACCCGGCCGGTCACCGAGGACGGCGAGCTGACGCTCGACCGGCTCGGCGCGCTGCTGTTCCGGGCGGCCCGGATCCGCGCCCTGCTGCCGCCGGCCGGCTTCGATCCGGCCGACTACCCGACGAGCGAGCGCCCGTACCCCAGTGTCGACGACAGTTACGCGCTGGAGGTGTACGTCCTGGCCGGCGAGGAGGCGTCCTGTCTGCCGGCGGGCGCGTACCACTACGACCCGCTCGGCCACTGTCTGGACCGGATGCCCGGCGAGCCCGGTGCCGCGGCCGACCTGGTGGACGCGGCGCGGGGCGAGGACACGGAGCCGGCCGGGACGGAGTCCGTGCGGGTCGCCGTCTCCGCCCGTTTTCCGCGCGCCGCGTACAAGTTCAGCGGTACGGCCTACAGCAACATCCTGAAGGACGTGGGCGCGCTCCAGCAGACGGTGGCGCTGGTGGCGCGGGCCATGGGGCTGCGGAGCCGCATCCTGTCCGTCGGTGACGCGGACGCCTTCCAGCGGGCCGTCGGCCTGGACTGGAGGGTGGAGGCGAGTGTCGGAGACATGGTGATCACGTCTCGCGAACGGGTGAGCCGAGACGATTGAGGGGCTGTCAGAACACTGGTATCGTGCGCCTCCACCAGCTGGGACTCGGTGCGGGGGAGCGGTCGAGACGGCATGGAACCTATGGAATCCGACGTCCTGCCGCTCGGCGGGACGGACCAGACAGCCGCGCAGCTCGCACCGAGGATCGCCGCGGGCATCACCACGGTCATCCTCCTGGCCTTCGGCTTCGTGGCGGTCACCTACCTGATGGCCGCCGACCACTCACCGGTCCTGCTGGCCGAGGCGCTGGGGCTGCTCGCGGTGGTGCTGGCGCTCCAGTTCTGCATCTCCTTCCCCGGGCTGCTGCCCAGGCTGGCCCCCCGTCTGGGGGCGCGACTGGGCCGCCGTGCCTGGCGCTTGCTGCTCCTGCAGGCGCTGCTGACCTTCGTGCCTCTGCTGCAGTTCGGGCAGGCCTGGCTGCCGTTGCCCGGGCTGCTGGCGGGATCGGCGCTGCTGGTGCTGCGCGACGCGCGACAGGGCTGGGGGGCCTTCGCTGCCATCGTCCTGAGCACGGACGTGCTGCAGTTCGGCATCGGGCTCGGCTGGCGGGACATCTCCTACACCACCGTGTCCACCATCCTGACCGGGCTCGTCGTCTTCGCGCTGTCCCGGCTCACCGGCATGGTCGGCGAGGTGCACCGGTCCCGTGCCGAGCTGGCCCAGTTCGCGGTCACCCAGGAGCGGTTGCGGTTCGCGCGGGATCTGCACGACCTGCTCGGCTACAGCCTGTCGACGATCACGCTCAAGTGCGAACTCGCCTACCGGCTGACGCCGGTGGCCGCCGACCAGGCCCGGCAGGAGATCTCCGAGGTCCTCGACATCTCCCGGCAGGCGCTCGCCGACGTCCGTGCCGTCGCCCACGGCTACCGGAAGATGTCCCTGCGCACGGAGGTGTGCGATGCCCAGGCCATGCTCGCGGTGCTCGGTGTGCAGGCGAAGGTGAACGTGGCGTACGAGACGCTGCCGGCCGAGGTGGACACCGTACTGGCCACCGTGTTCCGCGAGGGGCTGACCAACATCCTGCGCCACAGCGCGGTCAAGCGGTGCGAGATCGAGACCGGGCGCCGGGGCGACGCGGTCTGGTTCCGGCTGGCCAACGACGGCGTGGTCCGCGCCGCGTCGGCTCGGGGCTCGCACGAGGGCGGCAGCGGCATCGAGAACCTGACCTTCCGCGTCAAACGCCTCGGCGGTCACCTCACCGTCGGCGTCGCCGACAACGGCTGGTTCGAACTGCGCCTGGAAGTGCCCCTGAACGGCGTCGGGGCGACACCGACGACCGTACGCCCCTGAGCGCGCGGGAAGCCCGGCCGGCGCGGTGTCCTCGGGCGGGAGCGTCCCCCGAGCAGGATCACCGGTCCCTGGACGGACGATCCCCGGGAGGGGGCACCTCCCCGGGGCCTGTCACAGCCACCCTGATTCGCGGGCGATCCTGATGGCGTCCACGCGGTTGCGGGCGCCCAGCTTGGTGACCGCGGTGGTCAGGTAGTTGCGGACCGTGCCGGTGGCGAGGTGGAGTTTCCTGGCTATCTGGGCCGCCTCCTCGCCCTGGGCCGCGAGCCGCAGGACCTCGATCTCGCGGGAGGTGAGCGTGCCGGGCTCGGTGTCCAGCGCGGCGAGGGCGAGCGCCGCGTCGAACGCGCGCTCGCCCCTGGCGACGGCCCGGATCGCGGCGGTGAGGCGCTCCAGCTCGGCGTCCTTGGGCAGGAAGCCGTAGGCGTGGGCCGCCACCGCCCGGCGCAGATGTCCGGGCTGCCCCAGACCGGTGAGGATCAGCGTCCGGCACTCGGGGAGGGCGGTGTACAGCGTGGACGCCACGCTGATCCCGTCCATGCCCGGCAGGTCGATGTCCAGCACCGCGACATCCGGACGGCACTCCCGCGCGCGTGCCACGACGTCCGAGCCGTTCGACAGCTCCGCGACGACCTCTATGTCGTCTTCGAGGCTCAGCAGGGAGACGAGCGCCCTGCGCAGCATATGGAGATCCTCAGCCAGCAAGACTCTGATCACGCGGTCATTCAAGCATCGGATTCCGGCCGTGTACGCGCCTTTCGTCAGATGGCTTGTTCGATAAGTGCCGTGCTGTAGTTCGCCGCGGCCCGGGTGATGTCGTAGCGCAGTGCCACATGGCTGGTGGCCGTGGTGACGTCACGCCAGAAGCGTTGCAGGTCACCCGAGTCGCTCAGCCCGGCGGTGCCGGCCACGCGCACCAGCGCCGCCACGGCCTCGGCCGCCTGTTCGCCGGCGAATGAGGCATTCCGCTGATTGCGTGCCAAAAGGTTTGGCTGGAAAGCGCGGTCGTCGATGACGGAAGCGTTCTGCTCCACCAGATGGCGCGCCGAGTCGATCCGCGCCGTGGCCCGGACCAGGTCGATCTGGACGGCTTCGGTGATCCGCTTGCCCTTCAGCACCCGGACGGCAGCCGCCAGCGCGCCCTCCGCGGCCCCCACGGCGGGGACGGCGAAGGTCGTGGCCCCGATCGCCTGGAAGGGGATGTTGTGCACGGGCAGCCGGGACCAGCTGTTGGTGCCGCTCTCCATCTCGCTCCGGGCGAAGGACAGATGGGCCGGTACGAACACGTCGTCGACCACCACGGTGTGGCTGCCGGTGGCCCGCATGCCGACGCAGTCCCAGGACTGCACCACGCCGAACGTCCCCCGGGGCAGCGCGAAGAAGCGCGGCCTGGCGTCCTCCTCGGGCACGTTCGCGCACAGCAGCACCCAGTCCGCGAAGTCGATACCGCTGACGTAGTGCCAGCGGCCGGAGAGCCGGTAGCCGTTCTCGGTGCGCCCGGCCGTGCCCGTCGGCACCAGGCCGGTGGCGATGAGGGCGTCGGCACCGGAGCCCCACAGCTTCTCGTGCCCCTGCTCGGGCAGATGCGCGGCGTAGCGGGAGGACGCGGCCAGCAGCGCGACGCACCAGCCGGTGGCGGCACAGGACGCCGACACCCGCAGGACGCCCTGCACGAGGTCGGCGACCGTCCCCTCGGTGCCGCCCCAGCGCGCGGCGACGAAGTGCCGGGCGAACCCGCTCGCGCGCAGGGCGGTGACGACCTCGGGGGACAGCCGCCCGGCGGTGTCGGCGGCTGCGGCGTGCTCGGCCGCGAGGCCGGCGAGCCGGTCGGCCGCCGCCGGCAGTTCGCGGGCGGAGAGGGTGGCGACAGTCATGCGGAGTGACCTCCTCAGGTGGTGGGCGCGCGGGGAGTCAGCCGACCGGCTCGAACCGGATGTCGCGGCGCCCGGCCTCGGAGGCGGCGAAGCTCAGCAACCGCTCCCCCTCCTCGGTCAGTTCGGCGACGTCCCGACGCGCCAGGGGAGCGAAGGGCTGGACGACCAGGGTGGCGGCCTCCTTGACGCGGTCGATCCGCCAGAGGCCCCGCACGAAGCCGTCGATCAGGAAGGTGGCGCGGATGATGCCGTTGCTGGTGAAGACCCGGGGGCGGTACTCCGGCGCCATGATCCGTTCCCGGTCGGCGTGCGAGAGCAGGATGTTGTCGAACTCCGGCAGGTACCGGGCGGGCAACTCCTCGGCGGGGTCCGGAAGTCGCGTCCCGTCGAGGTCGTACAGCACGGTCCCGGTCTCGTCCCGGTAGGTGCGCAGCGCCGGCCCGAGCCGGGTGAACGCCTCCCGCAGCCGGGTCAGACCGGACCACTTCTGCATGTCCTTGACGCTCGCCGGACCGAACGCGGCCAGATAGCGCCGTACGTAGGTGTCGATGGAGGCGTTCGTATCGAGGCCGCGGCCCAGCCAGCGCTCGGCGGTGGTGTGGGCGGCCTGCCCGCTGTGGCCCCAGAGCCCGCGCGGCGGGACCTGGACCAGCGGCACCAGGTTGCGCACCGTCTGGGCCAGCGCATTGGCGTCGTAGCCCGCCCAGCGCTCCGCCATGAGCGCGCCCAGCTCGGCGAAGGTGAGCGTGCGCGCCTCGGCCAGCTCGGTACCCAGCTTGGCGATCTCGTCGGTGTCCAGGCCCGCGACCTGCCGGCCGAACTGCCCCTTGACCGTCCGGGCCAGCATCTCGGCCAGCAGCGGACGCAGGGCGAGGCAGTCGTCATCGGTGACGAGGTGGATGGTGGAGCGCATCAGGGCGATGCGCACCACCTTCCGCTCGCGGACCAGGGCCGCCAGGTCCTCGACCGCGAAGTCCGCAAGCCGGGTCCATAACCCGATGTAGGGCGGGTTGGGGGCCTGGGCCTGCAGGCCGACCAGGTGGGTGATGGCCTGCGCGGGCGACAGCGTGGACCGCTGGGCGAGCAGCTGACGGTGGATCAGTGCGCGGTTGAGCGCCCGTGCGCTCAGGACCGGGCCTTGGGCGGTACTCATGCTCAGGACAACCTCACCAGCGCGGTGCCGGAGAGCCGGCCGCTCAACAGGTCGATCATGGCCTGCGGCAGCGCGGCGACCCCGCCCTCCACCACGGTGTGCGGGAAGGTGATCCGGCCCTCGGCGAGCCATGTGCCGAACCGCGCGTTCCAGTCCTCGATCTGCTGCGGTGTGTGCAGGGTGGCGAAGCCCTGGAAGGACAGCTCGCGCGGGATGAGGCTCTGCAGGTCCAGACGCGGGCGGGCGTCCTCGCCGTGCTGCGCCGCCAGCGAGCCGCACAGCGCGAAGCGGGCGCCGGGGGCGGCCGCCTGGACCGCCGCCTCGAACTGCTCGCCGCCGACGTTGTCGAAGAAGACCGTGATCCCGTCGGGGGCCAGCTCGCGCAGCCGGTCGACGACCGGGCCGTCGTGGTAGTCGAACGCGGCGTCGTAGCCGGCCTCCCGGAGCAGGAAGTCGATCTTCTGCGGGGAGCCGGTGCTGCCGATGACCCGTGCCGCGCCGAGCGCCTTGGCGATGTGGGCGGCGAGACAGCCGACGCCGGAGGTGGCTCCGGAGACGAACACCACGTCCCCCTCGCGCACCCGGGCGATCTCGGCCAGCCCGCGCCAGGCCGTGGGCCCGTTGGACAGGAAGTACTCACTCCCCGGCAGCTGCTCGGGGTCCCGCTTGAAGAACTGCCCGGCGTACCCCACGGCATGGTCGCGCCAGCCGCTGAAGTGCTCGACCAGGTCGCCCACGGCGAGGTCGGGGCTCGCGGACCGCACCACGGTGCCGACCGTGCGGCCCCACATCGGCCGGCCGAGCTCGAAGACGGGGATCGGGATGTCCAGCGCGGACTGCATCTGGTCGCGGTAGACCGTGCCGAGCGACATCCACTCGTTGCGGACCACGACCTGACCCGGTTCCGGCTCGGCCAGCTCGGTCACGGCGACCTCGAAGTGGTCGAGGGAGAGCTCGCCGTCCGGATAGGAGACGAGCCGTACCTCCCGGCTCTTCGTCGGCGTCCCGTCGGGCATGTCGTCAGCTCCTTGTGCGAGGGAACGGTGGTTGCACTGCGCCGAGGGTGGGAGATCGCTCTCGAAGGGAGGTCGCGCGTGGCTGGAGCCCCTCGCCGCCGGCGGTTCACCGACACTCCAGCCGCTCTGGATCGCGTGGGTGCACGGTGCGGTGCCTGTTGCACCACCGGACCGTCGAAAGGAGTGCACCGTGTCGCAGACGCTGCAGCACTCGGAGCAGCATACTGAGCAGCAGCCCGCCCTGTCCTTCGAGATCGCCGCCTTCTACGCGCACCAGATGCCGCTGCTGGAGGCGCGCGAGTTCGAGGCCTTCGCGCAGACCTTCACCGAGGACTGCGTCTTCGGCTACCAGGGTGCCTGGGAGCTGCAGGGCCGCGGGGCGCTGCTGGAGGGCATGCGCGGCAGCATCCCCCGCTACGGGACCAGCACCATCCGGCACTGGTTCGAGAACCGCCGCGCCGAGCCGCAGCCGGACGGCTCGATCCGGGTCACCGCCACCTGCCTGGTCAGCGTCACCGACGAGAACGGCGTCGTGGCCTTCGAACCGAGCTGTGTCGTCACCGACGAGCTGGTGCGCACCGAGGAGGGCCTGCGCGCCAGGTCCCGGATCATCCGCCACGACCTGCCCGACCCCGGCCGCTACTTCGCCCGGCTCGCGGCCCAGCACGGCTGACCCCGGCCCCACGACCGGCACGATTGGAGCACAGAACGCCATGACCACTGCCGCACTTCCCTCCCTGGAAGCCCGGGTGAAGCTGTACCGGATCGGCATGGGCTTCGCGGCCCTGCAGTTCGTCCAGGCGGCCATCGATCTGAAGGTGGCCGACGCGCTGGACGACGAGCCACTCGGCGCCGGGGAGCTGGCGAAGACCGTCGGGGCGGACCCGGACGCGCTCGGGCGGCTGCTGCGCGCACTGTCCTGCCTGGGGTTCTTCGAGGCCGTCGAGGACGGCCGGTTCCGCCACACCGAGCTGTCGCGGATGATCCGTCAGGACTCGCCCTGGGGCGCCCCGGACGTCATCCGCTTCGGGTGGCTGCACGTCCCGGTCTCGGTGCTGCACCACACCGCCGACGCCGTGCGCACCGGCGAGGCGGCCTTCCCCAAGGTCTTCGGCACCCAGGCGCAGAGCTACTTCGTCAACGACGACCCCGAGGCCGGCGCGATCTTCAACCGGGCGATGACCGCCAACACCATCCTGCTCAACAACGCCCCCGCCCTGGTGGCCGCGCTGGCCCCGGGCCCCGGCGAGACGGTCATGGACGTGGGCGGCGGCCAGGGACAGCTGCTGCTGCGGCTCCTGGAGGCGTACCCCGGCATCCGCGGTGTGCTCCTGGAGCTGGAGCAGGTGCTGCCCGGCGTCGACGAACAGCTGCGCGAGGGCGGTGCCCTGGCCGGACGCGCCGAACTGATCGCCGGGGACTGCCGCGAGTCCGTGCCCGGCGGTGCGGACACCTATCTGTACAAGCACATGATGTACATGTGGGACGACGACACCGTCGTCAGGATCCTGCGGAACACCGCGCGGGCCGCGGCCTCCGGCGCCCGTGTCGTGGTGGTCGACATGCTGCTGGGCGGCGACAGCCCGTTCGAGGAGATCTGCACCGCAGTGGATCTGCTGATGGTGCTCATGGGCGGCGGGAAACGGCGCAGCGTCGACCAGTTCGCCGCGCTGTTCGAGCGGGCGGGCCTGGTCTACCAGGGCGTGCGGAGCATCGAGGGCGACCAGTCGGTCCTGGTGACCGCGCTCGTGCCGTAGCGGCGCGCGGCGTCCGGACACACCGGAGCACAGGGGCGGGAATGCCGTGGGCATCCCGCCCCTGACGCATGCCGGGCGGGGGCGCCGCTTGAGGCGGGGTCCGCCGCGACACGAGCGAGCTGACCGACCGTGGCGTGAACGGGCCGATGCCACGGCCCGCGGACCCCTCGGGAGACAGCCATGCCGCACCTGCTGCACATCGACTCCTCCGCCATGTCCCACGGTTCGGTCTCCAGGGAACTGGCCAAGACCTTCCGCCAGGTGTGGGAGAAGGAGAACCCGGACGGCGTCGTCACCTACCGGGACCTGGGCGCCGACCCCGTGCCGCCGCTGACCGAGGCGGGGGTCACCGCCGGGTTCACCCCGCCGGCCGCGCACGACGAACGCCAGCGCGCCGCCATGCGGCTGCGCGACGAACTGGCCGAGGAACTGCTGGCCGCCGACACGCTCCTGGTGAGCACCCCGATGTACAACTGGTCCATCCCCTCCACGCTCAAGGCGTGGCTCGACCAGGTCCTGGTCAACGACCGCACGATCACCTTCGACGGCACCCCCGGCCCGCTGGCCGGCCGCCCCGCGACCGTCGTCGCCAGCTACGGCGGCGGCTACACGCCGGGCGCCCCCATGGAGAAGGCCAACCACTGCGGCCCGTACCTGGAGACCGTGTTCGGCACCGGTCTCGGCCTGCGGGTCGAGGTCATCGCCGCCCAGCTCTCGCTGGCCCCCCGGGTGCCCGGGATGGCCGATCTGGTGCCGCTCGCCGAGCAGTCCCGCGCCATGGCGCACCAGGCGGTCGAGAAGCGAGCCCGTGAGGTCTCCGCCCTGCCGGTGCGGTGACGGTCGAGTCAGCCACGAGCCAGGCGGCGCATTCTCGCACAAATCAACCTGTACTGATTCAGGAGGCCATCGGTGTCCCGTCGCGCTGTGATCACCGGGCTCGGCGTCATTTCGCCAGGTGCCATAGGTGTCAAGGAATATTGGAGCCTACTTGCCGAGGGCAGGACGGCGACGAGGGCGATCTCCCACTTCGACCCCTCGGCCTTCCGCTCCCGCATGGCGGGGGAGGTCGACTTCCATCCGCTGAAGTCGGGTCTGAGCCCGCAGGACGTGCGCCGCCTGGACCGCGCCGCGCAGTTCGCGGTGGTCGCGGGCCGGGAGGCGGTCACGGACGCGGGTCTGGAGTTCGACGCGCTGGACCCGACCCGGGTCGGTGTCGCCCTCGGCTCCGCGGTCGGCTGCACCACCAGTCTGGAGCGCGAGTTCACCATCGGCAGCGACGGCGGCCGGCTCTGGGAGGTGGACCAGGGCTACACCGTCCCCCATCTGTACGACTACGTGAACCCCAGCTCGATGGCGGCCGAACTCGCCACGGACACGGGCGCGGAGGGACCGGTCACCCTGGTCTCCACCGGCTGCACCTCCGGCATCGACTCGGTGGGCTACGCGGCCCGGCTGATCGAGGAGGGCAGCGCCGATGTCGTCATCAGCGGGGGCACGGAGGCCCCGCTGTCGCCGATCACGGTGGTCTGCTTCGACGTGCTGCGCGCCAGCTCCACCCGTAACGACGACCCCGAGCACGCCTGCCGCCCCTTCGACAGGACCCGGGACGGCCTGGTGCTCGCCGAGGGCTGCGCGATCGTCATCGTCGAGGAGCTGGAGCACGCACGGGCCCGCGGCGCGCAGATCTACGGCGAGGTCGCCGGGTACGCCTCGCGGTGCAACGCGTACCACATGACCGGTCTGGAGTCCGAGGGCAAGGACATGGCCTCGGCCATCGAGGTGGCGATGGACCAGGCGCGGGTCCTGCCCCCGTACATCGACTACATCAACGCGCACGGCTCGGGCACCAAGCAGAACGACCTGCACGAGACCGGTGCGTTCAAACGCAGCCTCGGCGAGGACGCCTACACCACGCCGATCAGCGGCTTCAAATCGATGATCGGTCACTCGCTGGGCGCGATCGGCTCGCTGGAGATCGCCGGCTGCCTGCTCGCCATGCGCGAGGGACTGATTCCGCCGACGGCCAACCTCAACGAACCCGACCCGCAGTGCGACCTGGACTACGTGCCCAACGTGGCTCGTGAGAAGCGGCTGAACACCGTGCTGACCGTCGGCAGCGGCTTCGGTGGGTTCCAGAGCGCGATGATCCTGCGACACGTACGAGGAGCGAAGCGATGACCAGGCGAGCAGTGGTGACCGGGATCGGCATCGCGGCGCCCAACGGGCTGGGCCCCACCGCGTACTGGCGCGCCCTGATGGCCGGCCAGTCCGGCATCCGCCGGGTGACCAAGTTCGACATCTCGAAGTACCGCAGCAAACTCGGCGGCGAGATACCCGACTTCGCGCCCGACCGGCACCTGCAGGACCGGATCCTGCCGCAGTCCGACCACATCACCCGGTTGTCGCTGGTGGCCACCGACTGGGCGCTGCGCCAGGCCGGGGTGCGCAACGGCGACGTGCCCACCGACGAGATGGGCGTGGTCACGGCGGCCTCCGGCGGCGGGTACGAGTTCGGCCAGCGCGAGCTGGCCAAGCTGCACAGCCAGGGCCCGGAGTACGTCAGCGCCTACCAGTCGTTCGCCTGGTTCTACGCGGTCAACACGGGCCAGATATCCATCCGGCACAAGATGCACGGGCCCGGCGCCGTGGTGATCAGCGAGCAGGCCGGCGGGATCGACGCGATCGGGCACGCCCGGCGGCAGCTGCGGGACGGCGCCAACCTCATGCTCACCGGCGGGATCGACAGCGCCCTGTGCCCGTGGGCCTGGGTCGCCCACCAGGCCACCGGCCGGATCAGCCGCAGCTCCGACCCGCAGCGGGCCTACCTGCCCTTCGACGAGCGCGCGGGCGGCTATGTGCCCGGCGAGGGCGGCTCGATCATGGTGCTGGAGACGCCGGAGACCGCGAAGAAGCGGCTCGGCAGCACGATCTACGGCGAGATCGCCGGATACGCCTCCACCTTCGACTCGCGCAAGCCGGGCCGCCCGCCGGGCCTGCAACGGGCCATCGAGATGGCGCTGGGCGACGCCGGCATGGACGCCGCGGACATCGACGTCGTCTTCGCCGACGCGGTGGGCGAGCCCGAACTGGACCAGGTGGAGGCAGAGGCGATCAAGACGGTCTTCGGGCCCCGGGGCGTCCCGGTCGCCGCGCCCAAGACCATGACCGGGCGGCTGTTCGCCGGCGGAGCCTCCCTCGACGTCGCCACGGCACTGCTGTCGATGTTCTGGAGCGCCATCCCGCCCGCCGTGGGCGTCCGGGAGGTCGTCCCCGAGTACGAGCTGGACCTCGTGGTCGGCGAGCCCCGGCAGACGGCGGTCCGGTCGGCGCTGATCGTCGCCCGGGGGCACGGAGGCTTCAACTCGGCGATGGTGGTGCGCCAGTTCCGCTGAGTCGCAGCAGCGGATGCGGCCGCAGCCGCGGCAGCGTCGCGGCCGCAGTCCGCCATGGCCATGTCGCAACGAAAGGGCTTTTCATGCTGACGCCAGTCACCGGGCCGGCCCGGAGCGCGCTGCTCCCGGACGACCGCGAGGAGGCCGTCCGACGCGACGACCTGCGGACCCGTACCGAGGAACTCACCCGGCTCAAGGCGGTGATCCGCGAGGGGCCGGGCGCCCAGGCGACCGCCGCCCAGCGCGCCAAGGGGAAACTCACCGTCAGGGAGCGCCTCGACCTGCTCTTCGACGAGGGGACGTTCGTCGAGATCGAGGCCTTCCGCAAGCACCGGGCGACAGCCTTCGGGCTGGCGGACAAGCGCCCCCACACCGACGGGGTCGTCGTCGGCTGGGGTCTGGTCCACGGACAGAAGGTCTTCGCCTACGCGCACGACTTCAGGATGTTCGGCGGCGCCCTGGGCGAGGCGCACGCCGCGAAGATCCACAAACTGATGGACATGGCCGTCGCCGCCGGCGCTCCGCTGGTCAGCCTGTGCGACGGGGCAGGGGCCCGGATCCAGGAGGGCGTCACCGCGCTCGCCGGCTACGGCGGGATCTTCCGCCGCAACGCCCTGGCGTCCGGAGTCATCCCGCAGATCAGCGTGATCCTCGGACCGTGCGCGGGCGGGGCCGCCTACTCGCCCGCGCTGACCGACTTCGTGTTCATGGTCCGGGACATGGCCCAGATGTTCATCACCGGCCCGGACGTGGTCCAGGCCGTCACCGGCGAGCAGATCAGCATGAACGGCCTCGGCGGGGCGGACGTCCACGCCGGTGTCTCCGGTGTCTCGTCGTTCGTCTACGACGACGAGTACTCCTGCCTCGCCGACGTCCGGTACCTGCTGTCGCTGCTCCCCGCCAACAACCGGTCCCTGCCCCCGGTCGTCCCCTGCACGGACCCGGTGGACCGCAGGACCGACGCCCTGCTCGACCTCGTTCCGTCGGTGCCCACCCAGGCGTACGACATCCTCCGGGTGATCGAGGAGATCGTCGACGACGGCGAGTACTTCGAGGTGCAGCCGAACTGGGCGCGCAACATCGTCTGCGCGCTGGCGCGGATGGGCGGCCGGCTGGTCGGGGTGGTCGCCAACCAGCCCATGGTCTCGGCGGGGACCCTGGACATCGACGCGTCCGACAAGGGCGCGCGCTTCGTCCAGATGTGCGACTCCTTCAGCATCCCGCTGGTCACCCTCGTCGACGTACCCGGCTTCCTGCCGGGCCGGGAGCAGGAGCACCAGGGGATCATCAGACACGGCGCGAAGCTGCTCTACGCCTACTGCGTCGCCACCGTCCCCCGCATCCAGCTGATCCTGCGCAAGGCCTACGGCGGCGCCTGGATCGTCATGGACTCACGGTCCATCGGGGCCGACCTGTCCCTGGCCTGGCCCATCAACGAGATCGCGGTGATGGGCGCGGAGGGCGCGGCGAACGTCATCTTCCGCCGGGAGATCGCGGCGTCGAGCGACCCGGAGAAGACGCGGGAGCAGTGCATCCGCTCCTACCACGAGGAGTTGGTGCACCCCTACTACGCGGCCGAGCACGGGCTGGTCGACGACGTCATCGACCCCGCGCACACCCGCGAGACCCTGGTCCGGGCGCTGGAGATGCTGGAGGGCAAACGCGCCTCCCTGGCGGCGCGCAAGCACGGCAACCCCCCGGTGTAGCCATGACCGCTGACCCGATGTTCACGATCCGCTCCGGACGGCCGACCGAGCACGAGATCGCCGTCCTCACCGTGGCGCTGCTGACCTGCCTGCACCGGTTTGCCGCGGACCCGTCCGCGGTCGCCGGCCGGGCACACCGCCGGGGCCCGGACGCACCGCCGGCGGCCGGCTGGGCGGACTGGCCCGGCGCGCACCAGCCCGCCGTCACCGGCTGGGGGCACCGGCCCGGCCGGGAGTGGCCTGCGGAGGCCGGACGGCCGACCTGGACGGACCAGTAGCGACGGCGCAGGGAACCGAAGAGGAAACGAAAGGGGGGTGACGCGCTCGCGTCACCCCCCTCGGCCGGCGGACCGTCACTCAGGCACGGCAGACCGGGAGACCCCCGTGGAACTCCACCATCTCCCCGAACGCCATGGCCACGTCGATCGGCGCACCCGGTACCGCTCCGGCCAGCTCCGCGTAGGAGCGGTGCAGGTTCCCGACGATGCGCTCGGCGTCGAGGAGTCCGGCCCACGCACCCAGATCGGTGGTCCGGGCCGTCTCCAGCACCGACCGTCCGGCCCGCAGCCCCGAGTCCGCCACCTCCACCAGCCAGTTCAGGTAGGAGGCGGTCTCCTCCAGCAACTCCGCACCGCCGACCGGCCCGTGACCGGGTACGACCGTCTCCGCCCCCAGCGCGCGCAGCCGTTCGATCGCCGCCAGCGAACCGGTGACCGAGCCCATCAGGCAGAACGGAGTGCTCCGCGACCACACGACGTCCCCGGTGAACAGGACCCCGTCGTCGGGCAGCCACACCACCGTGTCGCCGGTGGTGTGGGCGGGCCCGGGGTGCAGCAGGGCGATGCGCCGGCCGCCCGCGTGGACGGCGGCCTCGTCGCCACTGTAGGTCACGTCCGGTCCGAGGACCGGTGTCTCCCCCCACTCCACGTCCGGCCACAACCCGCGCAGCCCCGGGCCCGCGGCGATCTGGTCACGGGCGCAGTTCTCATGGGCGATGATCGTCGCCCGCGGCTTGAAGTAGGAGTTGCCGAAGGTGTGATCGCCGTGGAAGTGCGTGTTGACGAGGAAGTCCGGCCCGGCAGGCGCCAGCGCGCCCACCGCTTCGGCCAGGACGCGGGTACGGCGTTCGGTGGCGGCCGTGTCGACCAGCACCGCGCACTCCCCGTCGAGGACCAGCCCGGCGTTGTTCAGGCACCACCCGCCGTCGGGCTGGACCCAGGCGTAGACCGACCGGGCGATCTCTCGCATCTCCGACCGGACCTGTTGAAGCGTCATTCCCGACTCCGTTCCCGGTGCGACGGAACAGCGGCACACGTGCGCCGACCGCTGTTCCGGCGACTGCGACGTCATTTTGTCGGCAACAATCGCCCGAAAGACATGAGCCTCACTAGAATTCTGAAAGACCCGGTCGGGGAATTCTCGGTGCACCGAGAATCCAGTCGATTTCCAGCTCCCCGGACGACGCTTCCTCAGGAAGGAAACCCATGTCCGGGAGGAGCACATCGTGGCTACGCAGACCGCCGAGCGGCAGAAGGTGACGGCCGAGGAGTATGTGGAGATCCTCGGTTTCTACGCCCGACAGTGCCGCCTGATGGATGCCCTGAAGATCGAGGAGTTCGCCGGCACCTTCACCGAGGACGGTGTCATCGACCACGCGCACCGCGGGGAGCGCCTCGCCGGCCGCGAGGCGATGGTCGCGGCGATGCGGGCCGCGCTCCCGCGGTACAGGTCGGTCGTGCCGCGGCACTGGTTCGACCACTACCTCGTCGAGAAGACCGAGGACGGCTGGCGGGTGGACTACGTCTGCCTGGTCACGCGGACCGACGCCACCGGCAAGGTGGACTTCGAGCCGACCTTCACCGTGGTGGACGAGCTGGTGCGCACCGAGACCGGTGAGATCCGGACCCGCGAGCGCGTCATCGACCAGGACCGTCCGGCCTCCTGAGGCCGAGGACCGCGATGAAGGGAATCGTCCTCGCCGGAGGCACGGGGACCCGGCTGCATCCGATCACTCTGGCCGTGTCGAAACAGCTCCTCCCCGTCAGCGACAAGCCGATGATCTACTACCCGTTGTCGGTGCTCATGCTGGCCGACATCCGGGAGATCCTCGTCATCACCACGCCCAGCGACATGCCGCACTTCCAGCGGCTGCTCGGTGACGGCTCGCGGCTGGGCCTCTCGCTCAGCTACGCCGCGCAGGAGAAGCCCGGCGGCCTGGCGCAGGCGTTCATCATCGGGGCCGACTTCATCGGCGCCGACCCGGTCGCCCTGGTGCTGGGGGACAACATCTTCCACGGCTCGGGATTCCGGGAGCTGTTGCGCCGGAACGCCCGCGACGTGGACGGCTGCGTCCTCTTCGGCTATCCGGTACCGGACCCCGAGCGGTACGGGGTCGGGGTCACCGACGCCGAGGGGCGGCTGGTCTCGCTCGAGGAGAAGCCGGCCGAACCGAAGTCCGATCGGGCGATCACCGGCCTGTACTTCTACGACAACGACGTCGTGGACGTGGCCAAGAACCTGAGCCCGTCGCCGCGCGGCGAACTGGAGATCACCGACGTCAACCGGTGGTACCTGGAACGCGGCAAGGCCCGGCTGATCGAGCTGGGCCGGGGCTTCGCCTGGCTCGACACGGGCACCCCCGAGGCGCTGCTCAAGGCCGGCATCTACGTGCAGGCCATGGAGGAGCGCATGGGGGTGCGCATCGCCTGTCTGGAGGAGGTCGCGCTGCAGATGGGCTTCATCGACGCCGAGGCGTGCCGCCGGCTGGGGGAGTCGATGGACAAGTCGCCGTACGGCCGGTACGTGATGGAGGTCGCCGCCGAAGCCGTCGGCGTCGGCTACCGCCGTCGGCTCGTCGACGCGAAGCGAGGGGTGTGACCTCGGCGCACCGAGGCCGGCCCCGCGAGGACCTGTCCGGCGGATCGTGCCGGGGACGCGGGGTCCGGCACGCACCCGGGGAGCACGCGCTCCCCGGCGAGGCGGGCCCTCGGCCGCGTTCCCGGCCGGCATCCGACGCCCCCGCGCTCGACAGCACTCGCGCGGGGTTCCGGCACGTCGCCGCCCTCCTCCGCCCGGTGACCGGACGTCGCCCCCGCACGAACGAGCTCGCGCGGGGGCGCCCCCATGCCCCGCTGATCAGGCACTGTCACCGTCCCGCGCCGTGATGCGCGGGACGCTCCCTACGCCGCGGTGAGGACCTGCAGGACGGCCACCGTCCAGGCGAAGCCGCCGCCCGCGCTGACCAGCGCGCCCATCTGGCCCGGGCGCAGGGCACCGGTCCGGGTCAGATGGGCGAGCCCGGCGAACATGTCGCCCGCGCCGAGATGGCCGACCCCCGAGCCCCAGGGCCACGTGGTCCGCTCCGGGTCGAGGCCCAGCGCCGAGAAGAACTGGAAGTCCATCTTCGCGCGGCCGAGGTGGGGGAGCACCGTCCAGTCGAGGTCCTCCTGCTTCACATCCGCCTCCAGCAGGGCCTGTTCGAAAGCCTCCCGCTGGCCGGTGTGCAGCCGGTCGATCAGCTCCGACATGCCCATCTCCTTCACCAGACGGGCGCGGGGCTCCTCCACGCTGATCGGGGTCCTGGTCTCCATCGGGGCCGTGGCGAAGGGATCGTCGCCCCGCCCCATCTTCTCCAGGACCGGGTCGGACACCGTCACCAGACTGCGGATCAGCGCGAAACCCCCCGCCGTGGACAGCACGATCGCGGTGCCGCCGTCCCCCAGCACGGTCCCCGGATCGGTGGTCCACCGGTCGATCCCCGGCAGGCAGAACCGGTCGCCGGTGGTCACGAGGGCACTGTGGCGGCTCGCGTCCGCGCGCAGATAGGCCACCGCCAGCTCCAGGGCGGCCATCCCGCCGTTGGACAACTGCTCGACGGCCAGCGACAGGCACGCGTTGCCGACGGCCTCGCGCTGCACGTACGAGGCGGGCGCCCACAGGTCGTAGCCCTGGAAGTAGCTGCTGGCGTGCAGGACCAGGTCGATGTCGTGGGGGGCGGCGTCCGCGTGGCGCAGCGCCTCCCGTGCGGCCTCGACCGCCATCTGCGGTCCGGCCTGCGTGCCGACGCACACCGACCGCATCCGGGTGCGCCGCACGGTCCATTCGTCGGTCAGCCCCTGCCGGACCGCCTCCTCGGCCGGCATGGCCGGCGGCAGATGAAGTCCCACCCCGGAAACGAATACCTCTTTTGCTGGCACCACTTTTCCCTCCGCCCGACGGCATTCGGCCGTCGAGCCTGCACGGTGCCGCTCGGGGGTGGCTCAACCCCAGCCGGAGGCGGATCTCGATCCCGGTTCTCGATCGGGGCTCAGGTGAATGTCGAATCCGCTGGCTCATATTGCGGCAGCGAGGAAAGACGGAAGGACGGTAATCGGATGCCGCTCACAGCGCAACAGCCGAATCCGCCGGTCGCACTCGTCTTCCCCGGCCAGGGTGCGCAGTACCCACGCATGGCCGCGGGCCTGTACGAGCACGACTCGACGTTCACCTTCTGGATGGACGAGGCGTTCCGGCTCCTGGGACAGGACGGTCCGCGGCTGCGGCGGGAATGGCTCGCCGAGGTGCCGTCGGCGCAGTACGACGACGTGACGGTGGCCCAGCCGCTGCTCTACGCGGTGAACCACGCCCTCGGGCGGATGGTGCTCGGCTGGGGCGTGCGTCCGGCGGCGTTCCTCGGGCACAGCGTGGGGGAGTTCGCCGCGGCGACCCTCGCCGGGATCTTCGGATTCGACGACGGCATACGTCTGATGCGCGAGCGGGTCGTGCACTTCGCCGACACCCCACCCGGCGGGATGCTGGCCGTGGCGGCCGGCACCGAGGACGTCGCCGACCTGCTCGGCGAGGAGGTGCACCTCGCCGCGGTCAACGCCGCCCGCCAGCTCCTGCTCGCCGGGGAGCGCGAACCCCTGGACCGGGCGGCCCGCGAGCTGGCCGGACGGGGCGTGATCTGCCGCCGGGTGCTGGCCAGGCAGGCCTTCCACAGCCCCGCGGTCGACGACGCCGTACGCGCGACCCTGCACGGGTTCCGCACCGTGCCGCTGCGGCGGCCGGACGTCCCCTTCTACTCCGCTGGTACGGGAGGCCCGCTCCCCGAGAAGGAGGCGCTGGACCCTGACTTCTGGGCCTGGCAGGCGGCCCGGACCGTGTACTTCGCACCGGCGCTCACCGCCCTGCTCGCCGCGCACGACTGCCTGCTGCTGGAGGCCGGTCCGGGCGACGGCCTCAGCCGGCTGGCCCGCCGCCAGCCCCGGGTGACCGCCAGGCGGAGCTTCGTCCAGCCGCTGGTGCCGGGAGACCGTGACGACCGCGAGGCCGTCGACGAGGTACGGCGCCGACTCACCCTCGTCGCCGCCGGAGACCGGCACGACCGACCCGGCCACCGACACAGCCGAGGGGACTGACATGACCGAGGAGATCCGCATGACCGGTGCGTCCGGGGAGCCCGTGGCCGTGGTGGGCATGGCCTGCCGCTTCCCCGGCGCCGACGATCTCGACGGCTTCTGGCGGATGCTGCGCCGGGGCGGCGACGCCATCGGCCCCGGCACGGGCCTGCGCGACGGCCGCCGTCCCGGCGGATACCTGCGCGACGTCGAACTCTTCGACGCGGAGCTGTTCGGGATCTCGCCGCACGAGGCCGCCCTGATGGACCCGCAGCAGCGCCTGCTCCTCGAACTGTGCTGGCACGCCCTGGAGGACGCGCGCATCCCGCCCACGGCCGGCGGGGCGACCGGCGTCTTCGTCGGATCCTGCTCGGACGACTACGCGCTGCTGAGCCGTATGTCCGGGGCGGTGGACGCCTACACCATGACCGGCACGGCCCGGACCTTCCTCGCCAACCGCCTGTCCTACTTCTTCCGGTTCACCGGCCCCAGCACGGTCGTCGACACCGGCCAGTCCTCCTCACTGACCGCCCTCGACCAGGCGCTGGGCAGTCTGCGGCGCGGGGAGTGCACGACCGCGGTGGTCGCGGGCGTCCAGCTCAACCTCACCCCGACCGGCGACCGGCTCATCGAGGAGCTGGGGGCGATGTCGCCCACCGGCCGCTGCCACACCTTCGACGCCCGCGCCGACGGGATCGTACGCGGCGAGGGCGCCGGCGTCCTGGTGCTCAAGCCCCTGGAGGCGGCCGTCGCCGCCGGGGACCGGGTGTACTGCACGGTGCTGGCCACCGCCGTCAACAACGACGGCGGCGGCCCCAGCCTGACCACCCCCACCCAGGCCGCCCAGCAGAACCTGCTGGCCGAGGCTTACCGCCGGGCGGGCGTGGACCCGGCCGGTGTCGCGTACGTGGAGCTGCACGGCACCGGCACCAAGGCCGGCGACCCGGTGGAGGCCCGCGCCCTCGGTGGTGTCCTCGGCCGGGGCCGGCTCGCGGACCGGCCCCTGCTGGTCGGCTCGGTGAAGACCAACATCGGGCACCTGGAGGGCGCGGCCGGCATCGCCGGACTGATCAAGACCGCGGCGAGCCTCTTCCACCGCGAACTCCCGCCGACCCTCAACCACCGGCGGCCCCACCCCGACATCGACCTCGACGGGCTGCGGCTGCGCGTCACCACCCGGCGCCGGGCCTGGCCGGCCGACGAGGGGCCGCTGGTCTGCGGCGTCTCGTCCTTCGGCCTCGGCGGCACGAACGCCCACGCCGTGCTCGGCGAGGCGCCCCGGAGGGAGGCGGGCGTTGCGGCGTCCGGTGCGGAAGGGACTCGGGGGGAGGCCGTCCTTGCGGCGTCTCGTGAACAACTGCCCCGGCGGGAAGCGGTCGTTGCGGCGCCCGGCCCGGAAGCGACTCGGCGGGAGGCGGGCGTTGCGGCGTCCGCTGCGGGAGGGACCCGGGGGGAGGCGGACGTTGCGGCGTCCGGTGCGGAAGGGACTGGGGGGGAGGCGGACGTTGCGGCGTCTCGTGCGCAGGTGTCCTGGCGGGAGGCGGTCGTTGCGGCGTCCGGTGCGGAAGGGACTCGGAGGGAGGCGGTCGTTGCGGCGTCCGGTGCGGAAGGGGCTCGGCGGGAGGCCGCCGCACCGGCGTCCCGTGCGCGGGTGTCCGACGAGCCGGTGCCCGTGCTGCTCTCCGGGCACACCGAGGCGGCGCTGCGGGACCAGGCCGCCCGGCTGGCCGACCGGCTGGAGCGGCACGACGAGGCGGACCTCCGTGACGTCGGCCTCGCCTCCGCGACGACCCGCGCGGCCCTGCCCGTACGCGCCGCCCTCATCGCCTCCGAGCGCGCGGAACTGGTCACCCGGCTCCGGGAGCTGGCCGGCGGGGCCTCCGCCGACGGGGCGACGATCCTCACGGGCCGGCCCGGAGCGGAGCCGACGGCGCGACCGGCCGACGGGAACGAGCCCGTCACGGCCGCCGCGACGGCGGGTGCCGCCTTCGTGCTGGGCAAGCCGGTGGACTGGCTCGCGGTCTACGGCCCGCAGGCCCGGCCGGCCGATCTGCCGCTGTACCCCTTCCAGCGGCGCCCGTACTGGCTGGACACGGCGACGCCCACCGGCCCCGCCACCGACGGCTCCGCGCCCCCGTGGTCCGGAGACCCGCTGGACCTGGTCCTCGACCTCACCGCCGAGATCCTCGGCCGGGCACCCGGCACCGACCTCGACCTCGACGCCACCTTCACCGACCTCGGCCTGGACTCCCGCATGGCCGTGGCGCTGCGTACCGCCGTCGCCAGGGCCACCGGCCGCGTCCTGCCGACGACCCTGCTCTTCGACCACCCCACGCCGGCAGCGCTCATCGAGGCGCTCCGGTCGGACGACACGAAAGGTCACGAGTTTCGATGACTCCCCAGACCGGACCACTGGACGGTGACCAGGAAGCCGTCGCCGTCGTGGCCATGGGCTGCCGCTACCCCGGCGGAGTGCGTACGCCCGCCGACCTGTGGCAGCTGGTCGCGGACGGCCGCGACGCGACGTCCTCCTTCCCGGCCGACCGCGGCTGGCGTGCGGCGGACCTCGCCGACGGCCGCTCCGCCACCACCCGCGGGGGCTTCCTCGACGACGCCGACCGCTTCGACGCCAAGTTCTTCGGCATCTCGCCCCGTGAGGCGGAGGGGATGGACCCCCAGCAGCGGGTGCTGCTGGAGACGGCCTGGGAGACGTTCGAGCGGGCCGGCCTGAGCCGGGACGCCCTGACGGGAAGCAACACCGGGGTGTTCATCGGGGCGATGGCCCAGGAGTACGGGCCGCGCTTGCACGAGGACAACCAGGGCGCCGGGGGCTACCGCATCACCGGCAGCTCGACCAGCGTCGCCTCGGGGCGCATCGCCTACTGCTTCGGGCTGCGCGGTCCGGCCCTCACGGTGGACACCGCCTGCTCGTCGTCCCTGGTCGCCGTACACCTGGCCGTGCGGGCGCTGCGCGCCGGCGAGTGCGACCTGGCGCTGGCCGGCGGTGTCGCGGTGATGTCGACGCCCGGCATGTTCGTCGACTTCACCCGGCAGGGCGGACTCTCCCCCGACGGACGCTGCCGCCCCTTCTCCGACGACGCGGACGGCACCGCCTGGGCGGAGGGCGCCGGACTGCTGCTGCTGGAGCGGCTCTCGGACGCCCGCGCGCGCGGTCACCGGGTCCTCGCCGTGGTCAGGGGCACCGCCATCAACGCGGACGGCGCGAGCAACGGTCTCACCGCGCCCAACCGGGCGGCCCAGGAGGACGTCATCCGGCAGGCCCTGAGCCAGGCCGGACTCGACCCGCACGACGTCGACGTGGTCGAGGCGCACGGCACCGGCACCGAACTCGGCGACCCCATCGAGGCACGGGCGCTGTCCGCCGTCTACGGCCGGGGCCGCGGTGCCGACCGCCCGCTCTGGCTGGGCTCGCTGAAGTCGAACCTGGGCCATGCCCAGGCCGCGGCGGGCGTCGGCGGTGTGATCAAGATGGTGGAGGCGTTGCGCGCCGGTGTCCTGCCCGCCACGCTGAACGTCTCCCGGCCCACCCGCCACATCGACTGGGACCGCAGCGGCCTCGCGCTGCTGACCGAGGCCCGCCCGTGGGAGCGGCGGAACGGGCCACGCAGGGCCGGGATCTCCTCGTTCGGGATCAGCGGGTCCAACGCCCACCTGGTGATCGAGGAGGCCGAGCCCGAGCCCGTGCGGGAACCCGCCGCCGGCCCGGCGGCACCGCTGGTGTGGGCGGTCTCCGCCCCGCACGCCGACTCGCTGCGCACCCAGGCCCGGGTCCTCGCCGACCACGTCGCCCGGGCACCACAGGACGCGCCCGAGGACGTGGCGCACACCCTGCGCGCCCGCAGCGGGTTCCGGCAGCGCGGCATCGTGATCGCCGACAGCCGCGAAGACCTGCTGACCGGACTGGAGTCGCTGGCCTCCGACGCCCCGCTGCCGAAGGTGCCCGGGCGCTACCGGTCGCCGACCGTGCTGCGCACCGAGTCGTACCGCGACCTGGCCGGGCCGGTCTTCGTCTTCCCCGGGCAGGGATCGCAGTGGCGCGGGATGGGTCTCGCGCTGATGGCGGAGTCGGCGGTCTTCCGCGCCAGCATGGAGGCCTGCGCGGAGGAGCTGGCCCCGCTGTGCGGCTGGCGGCTGACCGACGCGCTGCGCGGCGAGGGGCTGGAACGGGTCGACGTCGTCCAGCCCGCGCTGTTCTCGGTGATGGTGTCGCTGGCCGCGCTGTGGAAGTCGGTCGGTGTCCGGCCCGCCGCGGTGGTCGGCCACTCGCAGGGCGAGATCGCCGCGGCCCACGTGGCCGGTGCCCTCGGCCTCGCCGACGCCTGCCGGGTGGTGGCCCTGCGCAGCCAGGCCCTGGCACAGCTCGCGCCCCCCGGCGGGATGGCGTCCGTCCTGCTGGGCGCCGAGGAGACCCAGCGGCTGCTCAACAACGTGGACGGGGTGAGCGTCGCGGCAATCAACTCCGCCACCTCCACCGTGGTCGCCGGGGACACCGCGGGCCTCACCGATCTGCTGGCACGGTGCGAACGGCAGGGCATCGACGCGCGACGCATCGAGGTCGACTACGCGTCGCACACCGAGGCGATGCAGCGGCTCGAGGAGCGCCTGCTCACCGACCTGGCCGGGATCTCCCCGCGCTCCGGCGACATCGCGCTCCACTCGACGCTGACCGGCACCGTCATCGACACCGCCGACATGGACGCCACGTACTGGTGCGACAACCTGACCGACACCGTGCGGTTCGAGCCGGTGCTGCGGGGGCTGGTGGAGCGACGGCACCGCACCTTCATCGAGGCCAGCCCGCACCCCGTGCTGACCTTCGCGGTCCAGGAGGTCCTGGACGCGGCCGGGGCGACCGGCACCGTGCTCGGCACCCTGCGCCGGGACAGCGGCGGTGCGGGCCAGTTCCTGGCGTCGGCCGCGGCCCTCCCCGACTCCGCGGGGCCGGTGGACCTCGCCACGCTGCAACCCGCGGGCCGTCAGATCGACCTGCCGACGTTCGCCTTCGACCGCACACGGTTCTGGGTGACCGCACCGTCCGCCGGAACCGGCGACAGCGGCGGCGCGTTCACCGCGGCGCCGACCGAGCTGCCCTCCGGCCAGACCGTCGTCACCGCGTCCGTCGGCCGGGAGCGGCACCCGTGGCTGGCCGACCACGTGGTCCGGGGGACCGCGCTGGTGCCGGCGACCGTGTTCCTCTCCCTGCTCGGCGAGGCCGGCGAGCGGATCGGCCGCCCCGTCGTGGCCGACCTCACCCTCGGCGTGCCGCTGCCGCTGCCCGAACAGGGGGCGGCGGATCTGCGGATCGTCCTCGAACCCGAGGACGCCGCCGGACGCAGGGCCCTGACCGTGCACGCGCGCCGGGCCGACGGCGGCTGGGTCCAGCACGCCACGGGCGCGCTGGCCGGCCGCGACACTGTGCCGGCCGCCCCGCCCGCGCACTGGTCCACCGAGGGCGCCGCCCCGGTCGACCTCACCGGAGCCTACGAGCGGCTCGCCCGGCGCGGTTACCACTACGGACCGGCATTCGCCGGACTGCGCGGACTGTGGACGCGCGGCGCGGAGATCCTCGCCGAGGTGACACTGCCCGACGCGGACCCGGCCGGCTTCGCCACCGCGCACCCGGCGCTGCTCGACGCGGCCCTGCACCCGGCCGTGCTCCAGGCGGGCGCGGGCCTGCTGGTGCCGTTCGCCTGGCGGGACACCCTCCTGCTGCCCACCGACACCCGGACCCTGCGCGTGCACGCGGCACCGGACGGAGACGAACTGTCCCTGACCCTCTTCGACGGGCAGGACCGGTTCGTCGGTTCGGCGCGGTCGCTGGCGCTGCGGCCGTTGCCCGCCGAGGATCGCGGCGTCAGCCTCGAACCGGCGTGGGAGCGGCTGCGCGGCACGGACGAGCCCGGCCCCGACGACTGGGTGACGGTGGGCGCGGGCGACCTGTGGGACCGGCCGGACTTCCCCGACCTGGAGTCGGTGACGCTCCCGGCGCCGGGGGTCGTCGTGGCCCCGCTCGGCTCCGCCGCGGGCGCGGACGGCGGCCCGGCACACGCCGAGCGGCTGGCTCTCGCCGCTGCCGACCTGGTGCAGAGCTGGCGCGCCCACCCCGCGTTCACCGCCTCACGGCTCGCCGTGGTCACCCGTGGCGCGCTCGCCGTCCTCGACCGTGAACCCGTCCGTGACCTGGCCGCCTCGGCGGTCACCGGACTGGTGCGCTCCGCGCAGGCCGAGCACCCCGGCACCTTCCTGCTGATCGACGTCGACGACGACCCGGCGTCCCTGCGGGCCCTGCCGCAGGCGCTCGCCTGCGGTGAACCCGAGGTGGCGGTGCGGGCGGGGCGGCTGTACCGGCCGCGGCTGCGGATCGCCCGCGAGAGCGGGCTGCGGCCCCCGGCCGGAAGCCGGGCCTGGCGGCTCGACGTCACCGCCAAGGGCACCCTCGACGACCTCGCGCTCGTCGCACACCCGGAGGCCGAGGCCGAGCTGGGCCCCCGTCAGGTGCGGGTCGAGGTGCGCGCGGCCGGGCTCAACTTCCGTGACATCACCGTCGGTCTCGGCCTCGTCGCCACCGAGAAGACCATGGGCAGCGAAGGCGCGGGCGTGATCACCGAGGTCGGCGCCGAGGTGACCCGCTTCGCGGCCGGCGACCGGGTGTTCGGGATGTTCGAGCGCTCGCTGGGCCCGGTGGCCGTTGCCGACGAACGCATGGTCAAGCCGCTCCCGGACGGCTGGAGCTTCGCGCAGGCGGCCGGCGTGCCCATCGTGTTCATCACCGCCTACCAGTGCCTGGTCGACGTGGCCGGCACCCGGCCGGGCGACAAGGTGCTGATCCACACCGCGACCGGCGGCGTCGGGCTCGCGGCGATCCAGCTCGCCCGGCACCTGGGCGCCGACGTGTTCGCCACCGCCCGCCCCGACAAACAGGCGACGCTGCGCGCGTGGGGCGTCCCCGACGACCACATCGCCTCCTCCCGCACCCTCGATTTCGCCGACGCGTTCCGGGCCGTCACCGGCGGGCGCGGCGTGGACGTCGTCCTGAACTCGCTGTCGGGCAAGGCGCTCGACCTCTCCCTCGGCCTGCTGGCGCCGGGCGGCCGGTTCGCCGAGATGGGCAAGACCGATCTGCGCGACGTGGCCGCGACCGAGGCCGAGCACCCCGGGATCAGCTACCGGGCGTACAACATCCTGGGCGTCGAGCCGGATCGGATCAGCGAGGTCCTGGAGGAACTCGTCGCCCTGTTCGAGGCGGGCGCCCTGGTCCACCTGCCGGTGCGCACCTGGGACGTCCGGGACGGCCGGGTGCCGCTGCGCATGCTGAGCCGGGCCCGCCACCAGGGCAAGCTCGTGCTGACCATGCCGCGCTCCTACGACCCGCAGCGCCCGACGCTGATCACCGGGGGTACCGGCGGTCTCGGCGCCGAGCTGGCCCGGCACCTGGTCACCGAGCGCGCCGCCCGGCACCTGGTGCTGGTGAGCCGGAGCGGGCCGGACGCCGAGGGCGCGGCGGAGCTGACGGCGGAACTGACCGCGTACGGCGCTCAGGTGTCCGTGGTGGCCTGTGACGTCGCCGACGCCGACGCCGTCGCGAAGGTCGTCGCCGAGTACGAGCCCGGCAGCGTCTTCCACACCGCCGGGGTGCTGCGCGACGGGCTGGTCACCGGGCTCACGCCGGTCCGGCTCCGGTCGGTGCTGCGGCCCAAGGTCGCCGGAGCCTGGCATCTGCACCGGCTCACCGAGCACCTGGACCTGTCGGCGTTCGTGCTGTTCTCCTCGGTGGCGGGGGTGTTCGGCAACCCGGGCCAGGCGAACTACGCCGCGGCCAACACCTACCTCGACGCCCTCGCGCAGTACCGCCGGGCGCGCGGGCTGGAGGCGACGTCGCTGGCGTGGGGCCTGTGGCGGCTGCCCACCGGGATGACCGGGCATCTGACCGAGGCCGACACCGCCGCGCTGGCCCGGATCGGGATCGCCCCGCTGGACAGCCGGGACGGCATGCGGCTCCTCTTCGACAACCTGGCCTCGCCCGCGCCGGTCCGGGTGCCGCTGCGGATCGCCCCGGACGAGCTGCTGCCCGGGAGCCGTGCGGCCCATCTGCTCGAAAACCTGCCGGACCTGCCGAATCAGCAGGACCTGCCGGACCAGCCCCGGACGGACACACTCCGCACGCCCTCCGCCCCGGCGCCGGAGCCGGCTGTCGTACCAGCACCCGCACCCGCACCGGCACCCGCACCCGCACCGGCACCCGCACCGGTACCCGCCCCCGCGCCGGCCGCGCCGCAGCCCTCGGGGGACGGCGGCCTCATGCAGCTCGTGCGTACCCACACCGCCGAGGTGCTGGGCTATCTCGAACCGTCCGCGGTCGGCCCCGAGGACTCCTTCAAGGAACTCGGCTTCGACTCGCTGCTCAGCGTCGACCTGCGCAACCGGCTCGCCGCCGCGACCGG
>NZ_MUMF01000070.1 GCF_002155905.1 Streptomyces tricolor
CGCGCCGCCGACCGCGGCCGACGGCGCGAGCAGGAGCGTGCCGAGGAGGTGCGGGAGCGGCGTCGGCACGCCCAGGAACTGCGCGCGTGCTACGTCGCCCTGAACACCTCCGCCCGCCAGTACCTGGCCGCGCTCACCGACCAGGTGCACGCGCTGGGCCGGGACGAGGAGCTGCGGACCGCGCGACGACGGCTCACGGAGGCCCGCGACCAGTACCGGGACGTGTACGCGGAGGCCCAGATGCGGATGCCCGACCGGGTGCTCGCCCTCGCGGGTGGCCTCAGCCACGACCTGGGGACGGTCTACGGCATGGTCCGGCGCCTGGACGACGGCGTCCCCCGCGCCGGTGACAGCCCGACCGCCGTGCGGGAGAGCATCGACGCGCTGTGGGACCGGCTCCGGCGGATGCGGCAGGAGATGCGCTCCGAGCTGGGTGAGTTCCGGACGGATTCCGGGCGTTGAGGGACCGGCGCACGCCGTCTCGCCGCCGTGCGCGCCAGGGCTCGGCATAGTGGCAGGTGATCGGCGCCGGGGCCGGGCGCCGAGACTGGCGAACATCCACTTCCACGGGGGCCGTTTCGACGGCACGGTGCTGGACCAGTACCACAGCCTGTACCTGGCGGAGACCGCGCTGACCGCGCTCGCGGAGAGCGTGCTCCGCTCCCGGCCCTTCGCATCGCCGGTAGGGGACCGTACGATCCCCTACCGCGCCGTCTGGCAGCGCTCGCTGAGCTGTCTGCGCACCCGGTCCGACCTGATCCTGGTCTCCCTGGTCAGGGGCGCCGACCTGGCCGCCGTCTGCCAGGACGCCACCCTCCTGGAGGACGAGGCCAACTACGCGCGGGCGCGGCGCCGGTCGAGCGAGATCCGGGCGCAGGCGTCCGACGTCATGGGGCTGATCTGGGAGTCGCGGCGCAACCGGTCCGCGCATGCCATGGTGCTCTACCACGACCGCTGCCTGGGCCAGGACGGCTCACCGCTGGAGGTGCTGCCCGACCGCGGCATCCCGGACCTCGGCGCAGCGGAGGGCCGGGAGCGGGCCGACGAGCTGCTCGCGCCGCTGCGGGCGAGGATCGCGCGACCCGAACGGCCCTGACGCCCCGGCGCGCCCCGTCCGCGGACCCGCGCGCCGCCCTCCTCGCCCACGGACCGGGCCCCGCCCCGGTGGGGTCAGTGTCTGGCGGCGGGCGGCTGGGCGTCGCGGGCCGCCGGGACGAGGGGGTGATCGGCGAGGGGGCGCGGCTGGAAGAGCGACAGAAGCGGCCCGGCCATCGCGGTCGTCACGACGGCCATGGCGACCATCAGGGAGAACAACCGCTCGTCGAGCACCCCGAGTTGCAGCCCGGCGGTCAGGATGATCAGCTCGGTCAGGCCCCTGGTGTTCATGAGCGTGGCGAGCACCGCCGACTGGCGCGCCGTGACCCCGTGCGCCCGGGCGCTCAGGAACGCGCCGAGGAATTTGCCGCTGACCGCGACCAGCAGGACGAGACCGAAGTCCAGCCATCCGGACCGCCCCAGGTCCGACAGGTCGACCTTCAGGCCCACGCTGATGAAGAACACCGGCAGCAGCAGATGGCTGCTCACCTCGCCGATGCGGTCGGTGATGTCGGCGCGCAGCCGCTCGGTGGACTCCTTCGGCATCACCACCCCGAAGAAGAACGCGCCGAAGATGAAGTGCAGGCCGATCTTCTCCGTGACCGCCCCCGACACGAGCAGCCCGGCGAGCACGGCCGTCAGCGCCGCGGGGCTCAGCCGGGCCGTGCCGGCACCGGCGGCGAGCAGCCGGCGCAACAGCGGACGCACCACCCACAGCATCACCCCGGTGTACGGCACGAGCAGCAGCAGGTACCACGGGCCGGCGCCGCCCCCGCCGGCCAGCGCGACCACGGCGGCGAGCATGCACCACGCGAGGACGTCACCGATCGCGGCGCAGGCCAGCGCCAGTCCGCCGACCGGCGTGTGCTGCATCTCGCGGTCCGTGAGAATGCGGGCCAGCACCGGAAAGGCGGTCACCGACATCGCCGTACCCATGAACAGCACGAAACCCAGCCGGTGATCCGGGGCGTGGTCCTCGGCCAGCAGCAGGGCGAGCAGCGCGCCGAGTCCGAACGGCAGCAGAATCGAGGAGACCGAGACGGTCGCCGCCAGCCGTCCGGTGCCGCGGAGGATTTTCCGGTCGAGTTCCAGGCCCACGATGAACATGAATACGGCCATGCCGACATCCGCGAGTGCCGTGAGCATCGGCCGGATATCGCTGGGAAACAGGAAGTCCGATACCTCCTGGCCCAGTAATGTGGGCCCGAGCAGGATGCCCGCGAGCACCTCGCCGATGACCGCGGGTTGGGAGAATCGCCGTGCCAGCGCGCCCAGAAGATGGGCGAGAACGAGAATGAGGGCCAGGTCGGAGAAGAGCGCGAACAGTTGGTTCGTGGTCACCGGTCCCTGCCTTGATGACGGGCCGCGTGCGCCGCCCGGAATTCGATGAGGTGCCGCCGACGTGCCCCGCCATGCTTCGTTGTACCGGCCCGCTTTGTCAACGGCGGCAATCTTGAACACGCGCATGGCCGGTGAAAAGGAGACCGGAAATCCCCTTGACGGAGAACGCCGGGGAATGGAAAACGGGGAGAGAATGACGAACGGGGAAGTGCGCCGGTGGCTCGCGGAGCACGCCTGGCCGCTGAAAGAGCCGGACGGCGGGTACGGCGGGCCCGCGGAACCGGGCGACGCGGACCTGGCGCCGCTGCGCGAGGTCCTGCGGGACGTCCGCGTCCTGGGCATGGGCGAGGCGACGCACGGGACCGCCGAGTTCTTCCGGCTCAAGCACCGCCTGCTGCGCTTCCTGGTCCGGGACCTCGGCTGCACCACCCTGGCCCTGGAGGCGAGCGCCTCGGCCGCGCGGGCCGTGGACGACCACGTACGGCACGGAACCGGCGATGCCGCCGCCGCGCTCGCCGGGCTCGGCTTCTGGACCTGGCGCACCCGCGAGATGCTCGACGTCGTCGAGTGGCTGCGCGCCCACAACCGCACGGTCCCGCCGGAGCACGCCGTGCGCTTCGTCGGGATCGACCCCCAGCGCTGCGGTCCCTCCCTGGCCGCCGTCGAAGCCGTGCTGCGCGCCGCCGCCCCGGAGCGCGCCCCTCTCGCCGACGGTCCGCTCGCCGCCCTGGCGGACGCCCCGGCGGGCTCACTGGCCGCCTGCGGCCCCGAACTTCTCGCCGCCGCCGACGACTTGACGGCCTTCCTCGAACAGGAGCGGCCCCGGCTGGCCGACCGGGCCGGAGCCGAGGCGGCGGACCGTGCGCTCGGCCACGCGCGCCTGATCGCCGCGGCGGCCGACGTGGCCGCCCGGCCGCCGCACGGCACCGGCGCCGAGCCGGGCGCGCTCGCGGCCCGTGACCGGCACATGGCGCGGGCGGTGCTCGCGGCGGCGGAGCGGGCCGCCGGACCGGTGGCCGTCTGGGCGCACAACGGGCATGTGGCGAGCGAGCCGTACGGTGGAGGGGTGCCGGCCATGGGGCAGCACCTCAGAGCGCGCCTCGGCGCGCGCTACTACGCCCTGGGCCTGCTCTTCGGGGCGGGCGCCTTCCGCGCCCGGCCCGGAACCGCCGGGCGCCGCCCGCCGAGGAGACACACGGTCGGCGCGGCCGGCCCGCGGTCCCTGGAGGGGCAGCTCGCCGCCGCCACCCCCGGGGACCACCTGATCGACCTGCGGGCCGGCCGGGCCGACCCCGCCGTCGCCCGGTGGCTGGACACCCGGCACTTCGTACGGGCCTTCGGTGCCGGGGTGCCCCGCGTGACGTACCGGATGCAGCTGGCCGCGGCGGTGCCCGGCCGGGCGTACGACGGCCTGGCGTACGTGGCCCGCTCGACCCCCTCCGTCCCGCTGGACTGAAGCCCTCCGGCAGGGGCGCGTCCCTCAGGCCGCGGCCGGGGCGGCCGTCGGCTCCAGGGCGTCGACCCCTCGGTGGAAGCGCCGCAGGAGGAGCACCGCGGTGGCGGCCAGGCCGGTGAGCAGGCCGAGCCAGACGCCGAGGGTGTCCAGGCCGGCGGCCGGGCCGAGGAGCGCGGCGGCCGGCAGGCCGATCAGCCAGTACCCGACGAGCGTGACCCGGAAGCCGCCCTTGGTGTCGTCCAGGCCGCGCAGCAGGCCGACGCCGATGTTCTGGGTGCAGTCGAAGAACTGCAGGACGGCGGCGACGAGCAGCAGATGCGTGGCGATGTCGGTCGCGGACGCGTCGCCGGTGTCGAAGAACGGGGCCAGCACCAGGCGCGGCACGGTGACGTAGACGACGGCCACGGCGGCCATGACCGCCGCGGCGCAGGCCAGGGCCGTGGTCTTCAGGCGCCGCGCCGCGGCCGTGTTGCCCAGGGCGAGTTCCCGGCTGACACCGAGGGACGCGGCGTGCGAGAGGCCCACGGCGATCTGGAAGACGATGTAGACGAGTTGGTTGACGGCGGTGTGCGCCGCCAGCGCGGCGGTGCCGAAGCTGCCGACGAGCAGGGCGACGACGGAGAAGAAGCCCGCCTCGGAGCCGTAGGTGGCGGCGATCGGCGCGCCGAGGGAGGCCAGGCGGCGCAGGGTGGCGGGGCGGGTGCGCCAGATGCGCAGCGAGAGCAGCGGGGCGAGCCGGGCGTCGCGGCGGGCGGAGGCGTACAGGGCGAGGAACGACAGGGCGTACACGGTGGTCGTGGCCAGGCCGATGCCCGGCAGGCCCAGCTCCGGCAAGCCCCAGGTGCCGTGGATGAACAGCCAGTTGAGTCCGGCGTTGACCGCGATCGAGGCGATCGTGATGCGCAGCAGCGCCTGCGGCCGGCGCATGCCGACGGTGAACTGGCGGATCGCCTGGAACCACAGACAGGGGATCAGCCCGGGCGCCATGGCGTACAGCACGGGCTTCGCCGCGTCGACGACGTCCGGGTCCTGGCCGAGCAGGACCACGGCGTGCCCGACGAGCACCATCAGCACCGCGCCGGCCAGCCCCGCCAGCGTGGCCAGCAGCAGGCTCGCCCGCACCAGGTCCCGTACCTCTTCCCGGGCCCGCGGATCGCTCTCGTCCGCCTCGGCGCGCGCGTCGGCCGCGGCGATCTGGTTGCCGACGGCGGTGACGAGCCCGACGCCCATGGTGCGCAGCTGGTTGAAGATCACCATGGCGAGACCGCCGGCGGCGAGCAGCGCCTTGCGGGGGCGGGGCTTGCGGTGCCGTCCGCGCCGTACGCCCGGCGCGCGCTCCTGTCCCGCCCGGAACTGCTCAGGTATCGGTGTCATGGGTTTCCTCCCCGCCGCGCGCCATGGCGAGCGCACGCTATGCGCTGCTGTGGGCGATGTGCGGGGAGACGGCCGGGATGTCACTCGAACGGGCGAACGGGCGGAGACTTCCGGGCTTCACGGGACGGGGCGCAGCTGCGATGATCGGGCCGACGGTCAGTTAACCCGCGTTAACCGGAGGGGTGTCATGAGCGAGGAGCGGTTCGGGGAGTTCGTGCTGGTGCGGCGGCACGGGCACGTCGCGGAGCTGGTGCTGGACCGGCCCAAGGCGATGAACGCCGTCTCCACGGAGATGGCCCGCTCCCTCACGGGCGCGTGCGCCGCGCTCGCCGCCGACCGGGACGCCCGCGTGGTCGTCCTGACCTCGTCGCACGAGCGGGCGTTCTGCGTCGGCGCGGACCTGAAGGAGCGGAACTCCTTCACCGACGCCGACCTGGTACGGCAGCGGCCGGTCGCGCGGGCCGCGTACACCGGGGTGCTGGAGCTGCCGATGCCGACGATCGCCGCGGTGCACGGCTTCGCCCTGGGCGGCGGTTTCGAGCTGGCCCTCTCCTGCGACCTGATCGTGGCCGACCCCACGGCCGTGGTGGGGCTGCCGGAGGTGTCCGTGGGGGTCATCCCGGGCGGCGGCGGCACCCAGCTGCTGCCCCGGCGGGTCGGCGCGGCGCGCGCGGCCGAGCTGATCTTCTCGGCGCGGCGGGTGGAGGCCGCGGAGGCGGCCGAGCTGGGGTTGGTGGACCGGGTGGTGGAGACCGGCCGGGACCGCGAGGAGGCGCTGGCGCTCGGCGAGCGGATCGCCGCCAATTCGCCGGTGGGCCTGCGGGCGGCCAAGCGGGCCCTGCGGCTGGGGCACGGGCTCGACCTGCGGGCCGGCCTGGAGGTCGAGGACGCGGCGTGGCGTTCGGTGGCGTTCTCGGGGGACCGGGCGGAGGGGGTGGCGGCGTTCAACGAGAAGCGCAAGCCCGAGTGGCCGGGCGAATGAACCGGCCTGTGCCCCGGCAGGGGCGCGGGGAACTGTGCGACCGGCCTCGATGCCACCCGCGCACGGCGACGGTCGGCGGCCCCGAGCCGGTAGCCGCACATTCCACCTGATCGCCGCACCAACAGCCCTATCCGGAGCATTCCTCCCTAACCTGGAGTAATGGGCGAGGACAAGCGGCTAACGGCAGTCGTGGCGCTGGCGCAGGGAATGGCGGCGGCCCACACCCCGCGGGAGTGCTGGCAGGCCGCCGCCCGCGGCGCCTGCCGCGCGCTGGACGGCAGCTTCGCCGCGCTGTCGGTGTGGGAGCGGGAGCTCGGCCGGCTCCGGGTCCTCGTGAACGTGGGGGAACGCGCCCCGGACGAGCTGGAGTTCCCGGAGGCCGAGACCTACCCGGTGCACCAGTTTCCGGAGATCACCGAGTTCCTGCACGAGCGGTGGGCCGGCGGCGGGGGCCCCCATGCCTGGGTGGAGACGGCCGAGGGGGCGGCGAAGGGCACCCCCGGCTACCTCCACCAGCGCGTCGCCGCCCTGCGGCGCCGGGGCCGCGGCTGCTGTGTCGTCGCCCCGGTCGTCCTGCACGGCCGGGCCTGGGGCGAGCTGTATGTGGCGCGCGCGGTCGGCGAGCCCCTCTTCGCGCGGGCCGACGCCGACTTCGCCACCGTGCTCGCCGCCGTCGTCGCCGCGGGCATCGCGCAGACCGAGCGGCTGGAGGAGGCCCGCCGGCTGGCGTACACCGACGCCCTGACCGGACTCGCCAACCGCCGTGCCGTGGACGTGCGCCTGGGCGAGGCCGTGGAGCGGCACCGGGCGGAGGGCGTGGTCGTCAGCCTGGTCGTCTGCGACCTCAACGGGCTCAAGCGGGTCAACGACACCCTCGGGCACGCCGTCGGCGACCGGCTCCTGGAACGCTTCGGCTCGGTGCTCTCGCTGTGCGGCGCGATGGTGCCGGGCGCGCTGGTCGCCCGGCTCGGCGGGGACGAGTTCTGTCTGCTGGCGGTCGGGCCGCCGGCCGACGACGTGGTGAAGGCCGCGGACGAGCTGTGCCGGCGGGCCGGCGAGCTGGAGCTGGGGGAGGGGGTCGCCTGCGGGGTCGCCTCGACCGAGGATCCGGTCGGGGAGGTGCGGGACGCCCGCCGGCTGTTCCGGCTCGCGGACGCCGCCCAGTACCGGGCCAAGGCCCTGCGCCTGGACCGGCCGGTGGTGGCGGGCCGGGAGGGGCCGGAGGATCCGGTCGTACGGCTGGCCGACGAGCCGCCGCCCTCCCGGGCCGAGCGGCGCCGGTTCCGCGGGCGCCGGCCGTGAGGCGAAGCCCACACGCTGCGGTAAGGGTCGCCCCCGGACTCCACTAGTGACATCACCGCATTCAATGCGTACGCTCCTGAATATGGATATGCACACTGTGGTGGTGGGGACGTCCGGTGTCACGGCGTCCGACGTTCTCGCCGTGGCGCGCGGCGGTGCCCGCATCGAGCTGTCGGCACAGGCGGTGGCGGCCCTGGCGGCGGCCCGGGAGATCGTGGACGCCCTGGCGGCCAAGCCGGACCCGGTCTACGGCGTCTCCACCGGCTTCGGCGCCCTGGCGACCCGGCACATCAGCCAGGAACTCCGTGCCCAGCTGCAGCGCAACATCGTCCGCTCGCACGCCGCCGGGATGGGACCGCGGGTCGAGCGGGAGGTCGTACGGGCCCTGATGTTCCTGCGGCTCAAGACCGTCTGCTCCGGGCACACCGGGGTGCGGCCCGAGGTCGCGCAGACCATGGCCGACGTGCTGAACGCCGGCATCACCCCGGTCGTGCACGAGTACGGCTCCCTCGGCTGCTCCGGCGACCTCGCCCCGCTCTCCCACTGCGCCCTCACCCTGATGGGGGAGGGGGAGGCCGAGGGGCCCGACGGGCGCGTGCGGCCCGCCGGTGAGCTGCTCGCCGAGCACGGGATCCAGCCCGTCGAGCTGCGCGAGAAGGAGGGCCTCGCCCTCCTCAACGGCACCGACGGCATGCTCGGCATGCTGATCATGGCTCTCGCCGACCTGGACACCCTGTACAAGTCCGCCGACGTCACCGCCGCCCTCAGCCTGGAGGCCCTCCTCGGCACGGACAAGGTGCTGGCGCCCGAACTGCACGCCATCCGGCCGCACCCGGGGCAGGGCGCCTCCGCCGCCAACATGCTCGCCGTGCTGAAGGGTTCGGGGCTCACCGGCCATCACCAGGACGACGCGCCTCGCGTCCAGGACGCCTACTCCGTGCGCTGCGCCCCGCAGGTCGCCGGCGCGGGACGGGACACGCTCGCGCACGCCCGGCTCGTCGCCGAGCGCGAGCTGGCCTCCGCCGTCGACAACCCCGTGGTCCTGCCCGACGGTCGCGTGGAGTCCAACGGCAACTTCCACGGCGCGCCCGTGGCCTACGTCCTGGACTTCCTCGCCATCGCCGCCGCCGACCTCGGCTCCATCGCCGAGCGCCGCACCGACCGGCTGCTGGACAAGAACCGCAGCCACGGCCTGCCGCCGTTCCTCGCCGACGACGCCGGCGTGGACTCCGGCCTGATGATCGCCCAGTACACGCAGGCGGCGCTGGTCAGCGAGCTGAAGCGGCTCGCCGTACCGGCCTCCGCGGACTCCATCCCGTCCTCCGCCATGCAGGAGGACCACGTCTCCATGGGCTGGTCGGCGGCCCGCAAGCTGCGCACCGCCGTCGACAACCTCACCCGGATCATCGCCATCGAGCTGTACGCGGCCACCCGCGCCGTCGAGCTGCGCGAGGGCCTCACCCCGGCGCCCGCCACCCGGGCGGTCATCGAGGCCGTACGGGCCGCGGGCGTGCAGGGCCCGGGCCCGGACCGGTTCCTGGCGCCCGACCTGGCCGCCGCCGACGCGTTCGTGCGCGGGGGCCACCTCGTCAGCGCCGTCGAGACCGTGACGGGTCCGCTGGCCTGACCCACGGCCCGGTGGGGGGCACCGGCCGGCGCCCCCCATTACGGCGAACACCGGCCGGTGAAGCCGTACGCTGTCCCTCCCGGCGAAGGGGGGACGCCTGTGCTGCACGTGCCGCTGCACCGCGGATTCCGGTTCATCCACGAGCCGTTACCCGTCGGCGACGCGTCCATCCCGGTGCTGGGGCACGGGGAACTCGTCGCCCTGCTGCGCGAGCGGCTCGTGTACTCGCACGGCGGCACCTTCCTGGTCACCGGATTCCGCGGGGTCGGCAAGACCACCCTCGTGCTGCGCGCCCTCGCCGAGGCCGTCACCGAGCCCGCCGCGGGCGCACGCGACGGGCGACGCCCCGACCACGACGTCCTGCTGACGGTCCATCTGAGCGTCGCGCGCCGGATGGCGGCGGACCAGCTGCTCTTCGCCGTCGTCCGGCGCATCTTCGAGACCCTGGACGACCAGGGGCTCTTCCGGCGACTGCCGCCGGACATCCAGGAGTCGCTGCTCCTCGCCTACACCCGGACCTCCCTGTCCTTCACCCAGACCCACTCGGAGGGCACCGAGCGCGGCGGAACCCTGGGCGTGGGCCTGCAGCGCGGTCCGGCACCCACGCTGGGCCTGACCGGCAAGCGGACCAGGACCCGCACCACCGAAGCCGCGTTCCTCGCCTACTCCGAGACCGACGTGGAGCACGATCTCGTGCGCATCATCGGCCTGCTCAGCGGCCGGGACGACCGTCCCCGCCCGCGGGGTCCGCTGCGCCGCCGCAGACCCCGGCTGCGGATCCATCCGGTCATCGTGCTCGACGAGATCGACAAACTGACCGACAACGACGACGAGGCCATCGCCGACCTGGAGAAACTGCTCGGCTCGCTCAAGAACGTCCTCACCGCCCGCGGCGCCCACTTCATCCTGGTCGCCGGCCCCGACCTGCACGACCGGGCCCTCACGGACGCGGACCGCGGCAACGGCCTCTACGAGAGCGTCTTCGCCTGGCGGATGTACGTGCCCTGCCTGTGGGCGGCACCGGAGCGCCTGGTCAAGGAGCTGACCGAGCGGGCGCGCGCGGAACTGGGGCTGCGGCCGGAGCCGATCCCGGCCGCGCAGCCGGACCGCACACTGGATCTGAGCGCCCCCGAGGGCGAGCCCCTGCGGCTGGCCATGTTCGTCTCCTACCTGCGCTTCAAGGCGCGAGGCGTGCCGCGCCGGCTGCTCCAGGAGTTCAATTCCCTGATCACGTGGGACGGCACCGGACGCCCCTCCCTGCATCTGGGGCCGGACGACTGGCAACGGGTGCTGTTCTACAACCACCTGGACGCGATCGTGTCGGAAACCGTCTCCGCCGCCGCGACGAACGTTCTGGCCCCCGTGCCGATCGACGACGACCGCTGGCGGCTGGGCGGCTACCACGTGACCGAGTGGGCGCTGCGCAGCCGCGGCAGGGTGTTCACGGCGGAGGACGTGACCGCCCGCGGGCAGCTCGACCCGCTGCTCCGGATGGACACCCCCGCGGTCGAACGGCTCCTGCGCCATCTCGCCCGGCGGCGCGTCCTGGAGGTGGTGAGCGAGCCCGGCCGTCCCGACGCCACCGTGTACGGCAATCCCGGGGACGCCGGCGCCACCCGGTACCGGCTCACCGACACCTATCTCGGCCAGGTGGCGGGCCTGGCCCGGCACAACGAGAGCGAACGGGCCGAACTACGGCTGCCGGCGCCCGCGCCGCCCAGCGCCGACGCCGACGCCGACGCGACCACCGTGCTGCGCGCGGACCGCGGGCCCGCCCCCGCGCCGGAGCCGGACCCCGGCCCCTCGGTCACCTTCTCGGGCCGGCTGCCCGCGATCACCCGCCTCGCCGACCGGTACGAGGTGCACCAGATGATCGGCACCGGCGGCATGGGCGCGGTCTACCGCGGACGCGACCTGCGGACCGGCGAGGACGTGGCGATCAAGCTGCTGCACGGGGGACTGGCCGAGGACGAGATGATCCTGCGGCGCTTCCGCCGCGAGGGCGAGATCGCTCTGCGGGTGCGGCATCCCAACATCGTCCGGACCATCGCGGCGGTGGAGTCCCCGGAGCCCGCCCTGGTCATGGAACTGGTCGACGGGCCCTCGCTGGCCGACCTGCTGGACGAGAACGGCACCCTCGCCACCGCGGACGTCATCCGCCTGGGCAGGAGCCTCGGGGAGGCCCTGGTCCACCTGGACTCCCTCCGCCTCTCCCGGGTCGACCTCAAGCCGGCCAACATCATCGACCACCCGGTCCGGGGCGCGGTGATCATCGACCTGGGCATCGCGCGGGCGATGGACGAAGCGGAGGGAAGGCGCTTCACCCGGGCCGGGGACGTGGTCGGCACCCCCGCCTACATGGCGCCCGAGCAGTTCATGTCGGCGCGCGAGGCGGACATCAGATCGGATCTGTACTCGCTGGGAGCGGTGATGTACCAGTGCATCATGGGACGCCCGCTGCACGACGGCGCCAACGTGGTGGAGATCGCCTTCTCCATCCTGCGCAACCCCGTCTCGGTCGACGGCCTCCCGGTCTCCTCCCAGCTCCGCGACGTCCTGGCGACCTGTCTCGCCCGCGACCCCGCGGACCGCTACCAGGAGCCCGCCGCGTTCCTGCGGGCCCTGGCGGACACGCCGGAGGCCCGGGAGCTGTCCGAGCAGGACGAGCGGCCCCGGGCCTCCTGACAAGCTGTCACTTCAGCTTGGCGGCCTGCGCCTTCACGACCGGAGCGGAGACCGTGTAGGCCTTCTTGGTCATCATCGCGCCGATGTTGATCGTGGTGTACACGGCGAGGGTGTTCCCGTGCCGCACGACCTCGGCGTGCAGCGGCAGCGCGCCGTCCTTGCCCGCGTCGTTGACCGCGGTGAAGGCGACCGACTCGTCACCCGTGCCGGAGGACTTCTCCTCGGCGACCTTGGTGAACTTGCCCTTCTCGCCGTCCTGCTCGCCGGCGAAGCCGCCCGCGCAGGCCTTGACCGCGTCGGAGACCGACTTCAGGCCCTGCTCGGCGCCGTCCCCGTCGTACGAGGCCAGGGTGACCACGGTGACGTCCAGGTCCATGGACTTGTTGAGCGCGTCCTCGAACTCGCCGCTCTCCAGGTCGTCCAGGGAGGTGGCGTCGTCCGTGGGGTCCTTCTTCTTCTCCTCGGTGGCCATGCGGTCGGTGTGCGCCGCGGGGTCGCCGGGGGCGATGCCGGTGAAGGCCCGGAGCACCGGTTCGCACTTGGCGTCCTCGGAGGTGACCTTGCTCTTGTCGGGGATGCCGCCCTCGACCGCGCCGACCTTGTGCCCGGGCACGTCACCCTGGGCGATGATCAGCTTCTTCAACTCGGCGGCGCTCAGCGCCTTCGCGGCCGGCTTCGACCCGTCCTTGCCCGAGGTGTCCCCGGAGTCCTTCGACCCTCCGTCGGAACAACCCGTGATGAGGGCGAGCGACAGCGCGCTCACAGCTGCGGTGGCGCACAGCCGCACGCCCGATGATCTCTTCATGAGCGAACTATGCGGGCGCTGTCAAGGATTAGTCAAGAAAAATTAAAAGCCCAGGCGTTCGCGACGCACCGAATACACGACGAATCCGGCACCCACGGCGAGGAAGAGGCTGCCGCCGATGACATACGGGGTGGTGTCGAAGGCGCCCGTGTCGGCCAGTTCGGTCTCCTCCGCCGCGGTGTCCGCGGACCGGGTGGTCGACGCCGTCACCGCTCTGGCCTGTGTGACCTGCGTGACCTGCGGCGAGGCGGAGGTGGCTGCCGTCTCTCTCGCCGGGGCGTCCTGCGAGGCGTTCGCGGACGGGACGAACCACAGCGCGCAGAGCAGGGTGCCCGCGGCGGTGGCGGTCAGCAGCGGACGGCGAGCGGATGACACGGAATATCGATCCCCTTGTGACGCTGGCGAATTGGCCGTGTGGGGCGATGTTAGTGAAAGGCGCGGGTCACAGGAAAGTCACGGGAGGTTTCGGTCGTACGCTCCCGCCATGAGCACAGAAGAGACATCACGTTTTGTACGGCTTCGGGTGGAGCTGGTGCTGGAGGTGCAGGACGACGACGAGGTGGCCAAGGCCGCGCTGCGCCGGATCGCCGAGGATCCCGAGCTGCCCGAGGGGGAGCGGACCCAGGCCGAGGGGGCTGTGACGGAGGACACCGCGGAGGCCCTGGCCTATCTCGTGGACCCCTTCGACCTGGTCAGCGAGGTCCCCGGGGTGGAGCTCCAGCAGGCGTCCTGGTCCAGCGAGCGGATCGACTACGACCCCGATTCGCCCGACTGGGATCTGGACGAGGATGATGGGGCGGACGACGAGGAAGAGGACGGCATCGGCTGAGCGTCCCGGGGCACCCATGACCCCGGACGGCAACCGCCGTCCGGGGTTTCGTCGTCCCAGGGGGCGTACGGACCGAATCCCCGCACCACCCCGCCACCGCGCTCCGCGGACGTGGGATGCCCCACAGACCCGCGGTCTGTGGAACGGGACGGACCGGCCGTAGCGTTGAAGGTTCTTGACGGGGGCTCTCGGGGTTTTCGCGACTCGGCAACGATGGAGAAGCTTGTGATGACGGACAGTAAGCGGCGCAGGGGCCTGGCGGCCGCGTCCGCTCTGCTCGGCGGTGTGCTGGTGCTCACGGCGTGTTCCGGCGGGGACGACGCCTCCGGGGGCGGCGGCGACTCCTCGCAGGCCAAGGTCGACGCGGCGGCGGCCAAGAAGTCGTCCGAGGCGCAGATCACGATCACGCCGAAGGACGGCTCCAACAACGCCTCGATCAACAACTCCGCCGCCGTCACGGTGCGCAAGGGCACCCTCACGGGCGTCACGATGACCACCCAGGACGGCAAGGCCGTCGCGGGCCAGGTGTCCGCCGACAAGAAGAGCTGGAAGCCCACCGTCCAGCTGGAGCGCTCCACCACCTACAAGGTCGCCGCGGAGGCCAAGGACTCCGAGGGCCGCATAGCCCACGAGAACGCCTCCTTCACCACGGTCTCGCCGGCCAACAGCTTCATCGGCACCTTCACCCCGGACAACGGCGCCACCGTCGGCGTGGGCATGCCGGTGTCGATCAACTTCGACAAGGCGATCACCAACAAGGCGGCCGTGCAGAAGGGCATCACGGTCAGCTCCAGCAGCGGCCAGGAGGTCGCCTGCCACTGGTTCAACGCCAACCGCATGGACTGCCGCCCGGAGGAGTACTGGAAGGAGGGCTCCACCGTCACCCTGAAGCTCGCGCTCGACGGCGTCCAGGGCGCCAGCGGCGTCTACGGCGTCCAGCAGAAGACGGTGACCTTCCGCATCGGCCGCAACCAGGTCTCCTACGTCGACGCGCAGACCAAGCAGATGAAGATCACGCGCAACGGCAAGGTCGTCAAGACCATCCCGATCTCCGCCGGCTCGCCCGACAACAAGACGTACGAGGGCCAGATGGTGATCTCCGAGAAGTTCAAGGAGACCCGTATGAACGGCGCGACGGTCGGCTTCACCGACGACGACGGCAAGGGCGAGTACGACATCAAGGACGTGCCGCACGCCATGCGCCTGACCACCTCCGGCACCTTCATCCACGGCAACTACTGGGGCGCGCCCTCGGTCTTCGGCAACGTGAACACCAGCCACGGCTGCGTCGGCCTCCAGGACAAGAAGGGTGCCGGCGACCCCAGCACGCCGGCGGCCTGGTTCTACAACAACACCCTGATCGGTGACGTCGTGGTCGTCCAGAACACCGGCGACAAGACCGTCTCGCCGGACAACGGCCTCAATGGCTGGAACATGGACTGGGCGCAGTGGAAGGCCGGCTCGGCCCTCTGACCCATCCTCAACACCTCACCCGATGCCGCCCCCAGGGGCGGCATCGGCGTGTACGGCCCCGGTCACGGCCTTCTCATGCTCCTCTTATGCCGGCCTCAAGGTGCCATCACGGTCCGTCCCTAGCTTTCGGGCCATGTTCTTCACCTACCTGAGGCGCGAACTGCGCCGCCGCAGAAAGGCGGCCCTCGTCGTCGCCTCCGGCCTCGCGCTGGGCATCGCGCTGGTCATCGTGGTCAACTCCGTGTCCCAGGGCATGGGGAAGGCCCAGGACCAGGTCCTCCAGTCGCTGTACGGGCTGGGCACGGACATGACCGTCACCAAGGCGGCGTCGGCGCCCGCCGGCGACGACAGCGAGCGGCCCCGCTTCCGGTTCGACGCGCGCAGCAGCGACGACGACTCCACCCAGAGCAGCGACCGCGTCATGGTGCAGGGCTTCCAGACCCTGTCCGCATCGACCGTGGCGAAGGTCGGCGAGCAGTCCGGCGTCTCGGACGCGGTCGGCGGGCTGAGCCTGCAGGTCCTCAAGGTCAGCGGCCAGTTCACGCGCGGTCAGTTCCAGCAGGACGGGGGCGGCGGGGAACTCCGGCGCGGCGGAGACGGTGGCCCGCAGGGCGGCGTGCAGGGCGGCGGCGCCGACTTCGACGTCAACAGCTACTCCGTCTACGGCACCGACGTCACCGAGCCCGGCCTCGGCCCGCTGACCTCCTCCAAGATCACCAGCGGCCGTACGTTCAGGACGACGGAGACGAACGCCAAGGTCGCCGTCGCCGACTCCGCCTACGCCAAGGAGAAGAAGTACACGGTCGGTTCCACCGTCACCGTCAAGGACGTCACGTTCCGGGTGATCGGCATCGCCACCGCCGACAGCGGGGACCCGGCGGCCGACCTGTACCTCCCGCTGGGGCAGGCGCAGACCCTCAGCGACGCGAAGAACAAGGTCACCACGATCTATGTCAAGGCGACCGACTCCCAGCGGATCGACGGCGTCAAGGCGGAGATCCAGAAGAACGTGCCCGGTACGACGGTCACCACCTCCGCCGACCTGGCGGACACCGTCTCCGGCTCGCTGTCCACCGCCTCCTCCCTCGCCACCGAGGTCGGCCGGTGGCTGTCCCTCGCGGTGCTGGTGGCCGCGTTCCTGGTGGCCGGCCTGCTCACCTCCTCGGCGGTCTCCCGCCGGGTCCGCGAGTTCGGCACGCTGAAGGCGCTGGGCTGGAAGTCGGGCCGGGTGACCGGGCAGGTGGTCGGCGAGGCCGTCGTGGGCGGCCTGGCCGGCGGCGCCCTCGGCATCGCCCTGGGCCTCGCGGGCGCCTACGCGGTCACCGCCGTCAGCCCCAGCCTTCAGGCGCAGCTCGGCGGCACGGGCGGCGGCGGTGGCTTCAGCGGCGGCGGCCCCGCCGGACCGCGCCGTACGGCGGCGAAGACCCTCGACGTGGCCCTCACGGCCCCGGTCAGCGTGGCCACGATCGTCCTGGCGGTGGGCCTGGCGGTGGCGGGCGGCCTGGTCGCCGGAGCGTTCGGCGGCTGGCGCGCGTCCCGCCTGCGCCCGGCGGACGCGCTGCGGCGGGTGGAGTAGAACCCCTTCCCACCCGCAGCCGACAACGAACCCAGGAGCCACCCCATGTACGAACTGAAGAACGTCACCAAGCGCTACACCAGAGGCAAGGACACCGTCCACGCCCTCGACGGAATAGATCTCACCATCGCCGACGGAGACCGACTCGTCATCCAGGGCCCCACCGGCGGCGGAAAATCCACCCTTCTCCAGATGCTCGGCGCCCTCGACCGCCCCACCTCCGGCGACATCGTCCTCGACGGCACGGATCTGGCCACGCTGACCGAAGCCCGGCTGACAAAAGTCCGCAGCGAGAACATCGGTTTCGTCTTCCAGTCCTTCAACCTCATCCCCACCCTCACCGCCCAGGAGAACGTCGAAACCGCCCTCGTACCCCTCGGCATCAAGGCGAAGGAACGGCGCGAACTCGCCGCGGACGCGCTGAAGTCCGTCGGTCTCGCCGAACGCCTCGGCCATCTCCCCGGCGAGATGTCCGGAGGGCAGCAGCAGCGCGTCGCCATCGCCCGGGCCGTGGTGAAGAAGCCCAAGGTGCTGCTGGCCGACGAGCCGACCGGCAACCTCGACGAGGGCACGCGGGACGAGATCATGGACGTACTCGAACGCCTGTGGAAGGAGCACGGGCTGACCTTCGTCATGGTCACCCACGATTCCACGCTGGCGAAAAAGGCCCCGCGCCTGGCCACCCTGCGCAAGGGAAGGATCACGGTGACGGAGAACGCCCGCACCTGACGGCGTATAACACCCCGGCGACATCATGCACTTCGCGGTTCTGTAACGGTGTCCCGGACACCGCGTAACAGTTTCCGGATGCGCTTTCCCGCCTCTCTCTCCTCTATTGAGCCGTCTGATCACCCCCCGGCATACTGCGTGCTCCGGGGGGTCGACGTGCATACGTGCGAGTCAACCCCCGACCGGGTGAACGGGGAATTCGCCCGGTACTCCATCTCCAGGGGGAGAACTTGCGCAGACAAGTGAAAAGAGCAGCTGCGGCCACCGTCGCCACGGCCGCAGCAGTCGCCCTCGCAGCGGGTATGACCAGCCCCGCGTCGGCGAAGCCCGCGCCCGCCTCGGCGGCCGGCACGGCCGCCCCGAAGGTCACCGCCCGGCACCACGTCACCCTGATCACCGGTGACCGGGTCGCCCTCGACGCCAAGGGCCGCATCGTCGGCCTGGAGCGGGCCAAGGGGCGCGAGCACATACCCTTCCAGGTCCGCAAGGCCGCCGGACACACACTGGTCGTCCCCGCCGACGCGGCCCGCCTGGTCGCCTCCGGCACGCTGGACCAGCGCCTGTTCGACATCACCGAGCTGAACAAGGCCGCCACCCGCAAGGCCCAGAAGAACGGCCTGAAGGTCATCGTCGGCTACCGGGGCGCCGCCACCGCCGCCAAGGCCGACGTCCGCGACGCGGGCACCCTGCGCCGCAGCCTGAAGACGCTCAACGCGGACGCCGTGCAGACCCCGGCCGAGGCCACCCCCGAGCTGTGGGACGCCGTCACCAACGGCGACCGCACCGCCTCCGGCATCGCGCACGTCTGGCTCGACGGCGTCCGCAAGGCCTCGCTCGACACGTCCGTACCGCAGATCGGCGCCCCCACCGCGTGGCGGGCCGGCTACACGGGCAAGGGCGTCAAGGTCGCCGTCCTCGACACCGGTGTGGACACCGGCCACCCGGACCTCAAGGACCAGGTGCTGGAGTCCAAGAACTTCACCGCCGCCGCCGACGCCGCCGACCACTTCGGACACGGCACGCACGTCGCCTCCATCGTGGCGGGCACCGGCGCCAAGTCGGGCGGGAAGTTCAAGGGGGTGGCCCCGGACGCCAAGCTCCTCAACGGCAAGGTCCTGGACGACTCCGGCTCCGGTGACGACTCCGGCATCCTCGCCGGCATGGAGTGGGCCGCCGCGCAGGGCGCCGACGTCATCAACCTCAGCCTCGGCGGCTACGACACGCCCGAGATCGACCCGCTCGAAGCCGAGGTCAACAAGCTCTCCGCCGAGAAGGGAATCCTGTTCGCGATCGCCGCGGGCAACGAGGGTCCCCAGTCGATCGGTTCGCCCGGCAGCGCGGACGCCGCGCTCACCGTGGGCGCCGTCGACGCCAAGGACAAGCTCGCCGACTTCTCCTCCACCGGCCCGCGCGTCGGCGACGGCGCCATCAAGCCGGACGTCACCGCGCCGGGCGTGGACATCACCGCCGCCGCGGCCAAGGGCAGCGTCATCGGCCAGGAGGTCGGCGAGAAGCCCGAGGGCTACCTGACCATCTCCGGCACCTCGATGGCCACCCCGCACGTCGCGGGCGCCGCCGCCATCCTGAAGCAGGAGCACCCCGACTGGGGCCACGCCGAGCTGAAGGGCGCCCTCACCGGCTCCACCAAGGGCGGCGCGTACACCCCGTTCCAGCAGGGCTCGGGCCGTATCCAGGTCGACAAGGCCATCGAGCAGTCGGTCGTCGCCGACCCGGTCTCGGTGAGCTTCGGTGTGCAGCAGTGGCCGCACACCGACGACAAGCCGGTCACCAAGAAGCTGACGTACCGCAACCTCGGCGACAAGGCCGTCACGCTCAGCCTGACCAGCACCGCCACCAACCCCAAGGGCGCGGCGGCCCCGGCGGGCTTCTTCACGCTCGGCGCGACGAAGGTGACCGTCCCGGCGCACGGCACGGCCGCGGTCGACCTCACCGTCGACACCAAGCTGGGCGGCACCGTCGACGGCGCCTACGCGGCGTACGTGACGGCGACCGGCGACGGCCAGACGGTCCGCACGGCCGCCGCGGTGCAGCGCGAGGTGGAGTCGTACGACCTCACCCTGAAGTTCATCGGCCGCGACGGCAAGCCGACCCCGAACTACGGCGCCGACCTCAGCGGCGTCGCGGGCCTGGCCGGCGGCGTCTGGCTGAACCCGTACGACAAGTCCGGCACGGTGAAGGTGCGCGCGCCCAAGGGCACGTACATCCTCAACACCTCGCTCTACGGCGACCCGCAGGACGCCACCAAGGGCATCGACTGGATCGCGCAGCCGAAGCTGACCGTCGCCAAGAAGCAGACGCTCACCATCGACGCGCGCAAGGCCAAGCCGGTGGACATCACCGTCCCGGCCGCGGGCGCGAAGTCCGTGTTCGCCTCGCCCGGGTACGACGTGAGGATCGGCGACAACCAGTACGGCTACGGCTGGTTCCTGGACACGTACAAGAACTTCCGCAGCGCCCACCTGGGCCCGCAGCTGCCCGCCGGTTCGCTGCGCCAGCAGTGGGACGCGCACTGGAGCAAGGGCGCGAACGAGCAGTACGACGTCACCTCCGGCGGCCCGGTCAAGCAGCTCGCCACCGGCTACACCAAGCACTACAAGGCGAGCGAGCTGGCCACCGTGAAGGCCCGGCTGGGCGCCCCGGCCAAGGGCAAGAAGGGATCGATCGACGCGGTGGGCTGGCTGCCCGGCAGCACCAGCGCCTCCTCTGTCAGCATCCCGCAGTCCCTGCCCGCCACCCGCACCCTGCACCTGTCCGCCACCGGCGGCGTGCAGTGGCAGCTGGAGTTCCAGCAGAACGGCGGTCTCGACCAGGACGGCTTCCCGGTCACCGAGGCCGGCTACGGTCTCGGCCAGTTCACCTTCAAGGCCGGCAAGACCTACACCAAGACGGTCAACACCGCGGTCTTCGGCCCGCGCCTGGGCAAGGCCTACGGCCTCTTCCGGGACGGCAACGAGATCTTCGGTTCGCTGCCGCTGTTCGCCGACTCCGCCGGGCACGCCGGGTACTCGCAGCTCACCTCGGTGAACACCACGCTGTACCGCAACGGCACCAAGGTCGGCTCGAACACCGACCCGCTGTTCGGCGAGAAGACCTTCAAGGTCCCGGCCGGTGACGCCGCGTACAAGCTGACCACCTCGGTGCAGCGGTCCTCGAAGGTGGCGGAGGCCTCGACGCGGATCGACGCGGCCTGGACCTTCCGCTCCAAGAAGCCGGCGGGCTTCACCCAGCTGCCCGCCTCCGCGCTGCGCTTCGGCGCCACGACCGGGCTGGACAGCCGGGTCGCGGCCGGCAAGACGGTCACCTTCCCGGTCACCGTCGAGGGCTCCGCCGCGGGCCGCAACCTGAAGTCCCTCGCCGTCTACGTCTCCTACGACGGCAAGAACTTCAAGAAGGTCACCGTCAAGAACGGCAAGATCACGGTGAAGAACCCGGCGAAGAACAAGGCCGTCTCGTTCCGCACCAAGATCACCGACAAGAAGGGCAACACGTCGGAGATCACGATCTACAACGCGTACTTCGGCAAGTGAGCCTTCACTAGCCGGGTGCCCCGATGACGAGCGGCCCGCGGGAAGCCTGTGCTTCCCGCGGGCCGTTCGCCGCTCCGACGGGGTTCTCAGGCCGCCCTAGGCGGACGGTACGGCGCGGGTCGCGTCCGTGCCCCAGCTGGCCAGCAGGCGCAGGGAGTCGGCGGAGGGCGAACCCGGTTCCGCGTGATAGGTGACCAGGGACTGCTCCGAGCCGTCGGTCAGACGGAAACTCTCAAAGTTCAGGGCCAGGTCGCCCACCAGGGGATGGTGCAGGTGCTTGACGCCGTGGCTCTTCTCCTTGACGTCGTGCGTGGCCCACAGCCGGCGGAACTCCTCGCTCTTCACCGACAGCTCACCCACCAGAGCCGACAGCCGCGTGTCGTCCGGATCGCAGCCCGCGTCCATGCGCAGCGCGCACACGATGTCGATCGCCTTCTGCTCCCAGTCGACGAACAGGTCCCGGTAGTCCGGGCGCAGGAAGACCAGCCGCGCCCAGTTCCGCTCGGCCGGCGGCAGCTCCGCCCAGTCGCCGAACAGGGCCGCCGCCATCCGGTTCCAGGCGAGGATCTCCGCCCGCCGGCCCACGATGTACGCCGGCACACCGTCCATCGTGTCCAGCAGCTGCCGCAGCGCTCCGCGCACCTGCTGCTGCCGCGCCGCCGGCTTCTTCTTGTGCGCCTTCGGCTTGGCCAGATGGGTCAGGTGCGCGTGCTCGGCGTCCGTCAGCCGCAGCGCCCGGGCGATCGAGGCCAGCACCTCCGCCGACACGTTCCGGCCGTTGCCCTGCTCCAGCCGGGTGTAGTACGCCACCGACACCCCGGCCAGCTGCGCCAGCTCCTCGCGGCGCAGCCCCGGCACCCGGCGGTGCCGTCCGAAGTCGGCCAGACCCACGTCCTCGGGCTTCAGCCGGGCCCGCCGGCTGCGCAGGAACTCGCTCAGTTCCGCCCGCCGGTCCAGGCGCCGGCCGGCGGCCGCTCCCGCGTCCGGCTGCTCGTTCCTGCTGTCCATACGCCCAGTATTCCTGGTCGTAGGCCCGTGAGCCTGACCCCGCCGGTGGTAGGCACAGCGGTCGTACGCAAAGCCGTGGTCTGGGTGGCAGGCCGGCCGCGCGGCAGGGTGGACGTCGTGCCCGGTGGAAGGCAGCCGGGCGCGAGACCCCCTAGGAGAACCCCCGCATGACCACTGTTGCTGCGTACGCCGCGCCCGCCGCGAAGGCCCCGCTGGAGCGGACGACCATCGAGCGACGCGCGGTCGGCGAGTCCGACGTCCTGATCGACATCAAGTTCGCCGGTATCTGTCACTCCGACATCCACCAGGCCCGCGAGGGCTGGGGCGAGGCGATCTTCCCGATGGTCCCCGGCCACGAGATCGCCGGCGTCGTCGCCGAGGTCGGCCCCGGCGTGACGAAGTTCAAGGTCGGCGACCGGGTGGGCGTCGGCTGCATGGTCGACTCCTGCCGCGAGTGCGAGAACTGCCTGCGAGGCGAGGAGCAGTACTGCCTCAACGGCATGGTCGGCACCTACAACGCCGTCGGCAAGGACGGCGAGCCCACCTACGGCGGCTACTCCGAGAAGATCGTCGTCGACGAGAACTACGTCGTCCGCATCCCCGACGGCCTGTCCCTGGACGTGGCCGCGCCGCTGCTGTGCGCGGGCATCACCACGTACTCCCCGCTGCGCCACTGGAACGCCGGCCCCGGCAAGAAGGTGGCGATCGTGGGTCTGGGCGGCCTCGGCCACATGGCCGTCAAGATCGCGCACGCCATGGGCGCCGAGGTGACGGTCCTCTCCCAGTCCCTGCGCAAGAAGGACGACGGCCTGAAGCTGGGCGCCGACCACTACCACGCCACCAGCGACCCGAAGACCTTCGAGGAGCTGGCCGGCACCTTCGACCTGATCGTCTCGACCGTGTCGGCGCCGATGGACTTCGGCGCGCTGCTGTCGCTGCTGAAGGTGGACGGCGCCCTGGTGAACGTGGGCGCGCCCGAGGAGCCCATCGCCCTCAACCTGTTCTCGGTGATCGGCGGCCGCAAGACCCTCGCCGGCTCCATGATCGGCGGCATCCGCGAGACCCAGGAGATGCTGGACTTCTGCGCGGCGCACGGCATCGGCGCCGAGATCGAGCTGATCAGCGCGGCCGAGGTCAACGAGGCGTACGAGCGGGTGCTGGCGAGCGACGTGCGCTACCGCTTCGTCATCGACACCGCCACGATCTGACCTGCGGTCCGCCGGGCCGTGGTCCTGCTGGGCCGTGGTCTCGCTGAGCCGTGGTCCTGTCGGGTCGTAGACCCGCCGGGGCTGCGGCCTGCTGGGCCGCGGCCTGTGGCGGATCGTCTGCCGGGTGCGGGTTCTGCCGGGTGCGGGGCGTCGTGCGTGTGCGCGCGGTTCCCCGCGTCCCTTCCGGGCGCCTCCCCTAGCGCAGCTCGAAGCCCTCGCCGGCGCCGTACGCCCGCACCAGCACGTCCCCGTCCGCCGCGGGCCGTACGAGGTGAACCCGTCCGGCCCCGGACACCCGGGCCCCGCCGTCTCCCACCGTGAGCAGCGTGTTCTCGTCCACGGCGACCCCGTACGGCACCTCGCCGCGCGCGACCGCCGACACCAGCCGTGGCAGCGTGCCCCACTGGGCCGCGTGCACGTCCACCGCGAACGGCACCAGGCCGAGCCCCGCCCGCACCTCGACCTCGTCCAAGTCCTCCCCGGTCTCGTCGGGGCACACCGGCACCCCGTCCACCAGCCAGCCGCCGACCACGGCCCGCCGCGCGGCCACGGCCGCACCGGCGGAGAAACCGGCGTACGGCACACCGCGCGCGGCCAGCAGCCCCGGCAGCCGCTCCCGGCACCCCGCGAGCGCCTCCTGGTACGCGGGCGTGAGCCCGCCGCACACCAGCAGCCCGTCGATCCCCTCCAACGCGGCCTCCGGCTCGAACCGGCCGCCGAGCGGCACCAGCAGCGGCACCGGGTCGCACGCGGGCCCGGCCTTCCGCAGCGCCGTCGCATACCGCTCGAACTGCGCCGCCCCGTCCCCCTCGTCGAGCACCAGACACCCGACGCGCCGCTCGCCGCGCAGCTCCCGCAGGAACGGCTCGTACACCTCGGCGCGGTCCCAGCCGCCGCCGATCAGAAACACAGAACTCCCCATGACCTCCCTTTCGGTCCCGTCGGACACGAGGGGCGAATCTACGCGGCCGGGGCCGGAGCCGTCGCTCGATTTACCTGCTCAGCGGCGCACCCGGACACGGGGAGGAGTCCGGCCGCGGTGCCACGGCCGGGTCGCCGTGGAGCGCGTCGGAGCCGAGGGGGGCTGCTCGGGGAGGTGCCGGACGGCCGGGCCGTACGGCGATGACGAGGGACGCCGTCGCCCCCCCCCGCGCTCATCGTTCGAGGAAGCGGGGGTCCGGCCAGGCGGTGACCGGCTCGTCGGAGACCGAGTAGATCTCCAGCAGCGACAGGTAGCCGTCCTCGGTGCAGACCATCACACCGGCCGCGTGCGGGGCCCGGTACCAGGCGTCCACGGCCGGATTGCCATGGGGCGGCGCGGGATCCGCCGCCGTACGGTCCACCCGCAGATCGACCGTCGCGCAGCCGCAGCCGCACCGGCCCACGACCCGCGTGTGCGGAATCTGCGCCAGCAGGGCCCTGCTCACCGGATCCGCACCGGCCAGCAGCGCCCGCAGCGTCGCCGTCGCCTCCGCCGACAGCCGTTCAGCCTTCTGCACCCGGTCTCAGACCGTCGCCGCCGCGGCCTGTGCCGCCTCCCGCACCACGGTGTTGCGGACCTGGCAGTAGTACCCGGCCATGTCACCCCGGTAGCGCCACGGCAGCGCGTTCACATGCCCGTCGACCAGCTTGAACTGCTCCAGCGCCGCCTCGTTGCGGTCCTGGAGGTGCAGATAGAACGCCAGCAGGTGACGCAGTTCCGGCAGCCGCGGGTGGGACGGGTCGGCCGCCGCCGCGTCCGCGAGGGCCGCCTCGACCCGGGCGAGCATCTGCGGCGTGTTGTCGGCCGCCGTGTCGTCCGACTCGTCGTGCTCGAAGTGCGCGATGAGCGGCAGCGCCGTCAGCAGGCTGCCCAGCGGCGCGGCGGCAGCCGCCCGCTCGGCGAACTCGAAGGCCTGCCGCTCCGAGCCGCGCCACTTCGCGCACCAGTACTGGAGCGCCGAGAAGTGGGCCTCGTAGTGGTGCGGGGCGCGGGCGGTGATCTCCGCCCACAGCTTGTCCATCTCGGCGTTCGGGTAGCCGAGGCCCAGTGCCACCCAGATCTCCGCGATGTACGGCGTCGGGTCGTCCGGGTTCAGCGCCGCCGCCCTGGCGACCTCCTCACGGGCGCCGGCCAGCGTGCGGTGGAAGGCGTCGAACTGCTCCCCGGTCGTGTACTGGGCGCGCTTGCCGCCCCGCAGCTTCCAGGCCAGGATCACCGTGCTGCGCGCCCGGACCACGGCCGCGTCCGGGTCGTCGGGCCGTACGGCCTCCCACGCCAGCAGCCAGGCGTCCTCCTCGGCCGCGCAGTCGGCCAGCAGATAGGCGAGCGCCGACCGGCGCTCCCAGTCCCGGCCGACCGAGGCGAGCAGATCGGCGGCCGGCACCCAGTCGCCGCCGCGCACCGCGGCGAGCGCGGTGGTCCACTCCGCCGGAAGCGGCGCGGCGAGGTCGGTGTTCTGCCGCTCTGCGGGCAGCAGCCCGAGCTTCTCCGCGGCCTGCGCGGCCTCGGCGGCCTCCGCCGCCTCCGCGTCGTCGTCGGGGCTCGGGTTGAAGAACTCCTTCAGGAACACCCAGGCCAGCCACAACGCGAAGATCAGCGTGGGGACGGCCAGGACGCCCAGGATCCAGAAGAGGACGGTCATCGGGGTCGGTCCGTTTCTTTGGGGACAGCGGGGAGACGTCTGGGG
>NZ_MUMF01000698.1 GCF_002155905.1 Streptomyces tricolor
GGTCGGCAGCCGGACCCCGGCCGGCCGCGATCTCTTCCGTCGCTACCACGCCGCCGCCGTCGACGTCCCCGGCCCCGAGGTCGACACCCTGGCCGCTCTCACGCGGGAACTGGGCTGTCACGCCGTCGTCGGCGCGGTCGAACGGCGCGGAGGCACCCTCTACTGCGTCGCCCTCTTCTTCGGCCCCGCCGGCTACCTGGGCCTGCACCGCAAGCTCATGCCGACCGCCGCCGAACGCTCGCTGTGGGGCCCAGGGCGACGGCTCCACGCTCCCCGTCATCGACACCGGGACCGCCCGTCTCGGTGCGGGGATCTGCTGGGAGAACTACATGCCGCTGTTCCGTACGGCGATGTACGCCAAGGGCGTCGACCTGTGGTGCGCCCCGACGGTGGACGACCGCGACTCCTGGCAGGCCAGCATGCGGCACATCGCCCTGGAGGGCCGCTGCTTCGTCCTCAGCGCCAACCAGTACCTGCGCCGCGACGCCCTGCCCTCCGACGTCCACCCCGTCCAGGGCGACTCGCCCGACACCGTCCTGATCGGCGGCGGCTCGGTCATCGTCTCCCCGCTCGGCGAGGTGCTCGCCGGTCCGCTGCGCGACGGCGAGGGCATCCTGACCGCCGTACTCGACCTGGACGACCTCGCCCGCGCCCGCTTCGATTTCGATCCCACCGGCCACTACGCGCGCCCCGACGTCTTCACCCTCCAGGTCGACGGGTCGGCCCGGAGCACCGTCAGCGGCATCTGACCGGCGCCCGCGCGGTCTGCGGAGGCGGGGCAGGGGCCGCGGGCGCGCCGGGCCCGGGTGGCCGTCGTGTCGCGTGCGGCCCCGGCGTCCGCGAGGGCCAGTGGCTCGGAGCGGTCCGGGTGCCCTCCGAGCGCGAGCGCCGGCAGGCGCGGGTCAGCGATGACCGGCCTCCGTCAGGGAAAAGTCTCCGGGTCAGGACGACAGGTCAGGACGACGGGTCAGGACGAGAGGACGACCCGGCGTCCGCTGTCGCTCGTGGCGACGCATTCCCGGTAGGGGTTCGGGTCGCCCTGGCGCTCCTGGCACATCCACGTGGTGCCGCCGACGCGGACCGTGGCGGACGCCTCCGCCGTTCTGGTCGCGGCCTTGGTGTAGGCGCTCGCCACCTCCAGGGCGGTGGCGCAGGACTCGGTCCGGTCGGCCCAGACCGCCAGCCCGGTGGCCTTGTCCGGTCCGCAGTACGCGCCCGACGGCGGGGCGGCGTGCGCGGCCGGCGGCGGGTCGGCGTCGGTACCGGCGACCGCGTGGGCCGGAGCCGGAAGGCATAGTGCGGCGGCCCCCAGCAGGCCGGCGGTCAGGCCTCGCGTGATCGAGTGCATCGCGTGTGCCTCCTTCGTGGCGGCGACGGGGGTGGTCTGCGCCTTCGCTTCCCCCGATGGGGATGAAACCCGGATATGCCGTGCATACCCGGCCTTTCTCCGTACGCGGATCATCCCACCCCCGCACCCCGGCCGCGCGCGGTCCGCCCCCGGTCGGGGGCGGAGCACCCGGACGGACGTCAGCGGTTGACGAAGGTGAGGCTGGTCGCGTCGTAGCGGCTGCCGGCGATCTGCTCGGGCGGCGCGGCGGCCTCGATCGCGGCGAGGTCCTCGGCGGTCAGCTCGACGGCCAGTGCCCCCAGGTTCTCCTCCAGGTACCGCTGCCGCCGGGTGCCCGGGATCGGCACCACGTCCTCGCCCCGGTGCTGCACCCAGGCCAGGGCGAGCTGGCCGGCGGTGACGGACTTGGCGGCGGCCAGCTCCTCCAGCTGCGCGACGATCGCCAGGTTCCGTTCGAGGTTTCCGTCGGCGAACCGCGGCTGGCCGCGCCGCACGTCGGTCTCCGCCATCCCGTCGAGCGAGGAGTAACGGCCGGTCAGGAAGCCGCGGCCGAGCGGCGAGAACGGCACCACGCCGATGCCGAGTTCGCGGCAGACCGGAACGATCTCCGCCTCCAGGTCCCGGGTCCACAACGACCACTCGCTCTGCAGCGCGGAGATCGGGTGCACCGCGTGCGCCCGGCGGATGGTCTGCGCGCCGGCCTCGGACAGCCCGAGGTGACGGACCTTGCCGGCCCGCACCAGCTCGGCCATGGCGCCGACGGTCTCCTCGATGGGCACCTGCGGATCGACCCGGTGCTGGTAGTAGAGGTCGATGTGGTCGACGCCGAGCCGACGCAGCGAGGCGTCACAGGCCTGGCGCACGTAGGCGGCGTCGCCGCGGATCAGGGTGGGCTCGCCCAGCCGGTTGGCGAAGCCGAACTTCGTGGCCAGCACCACCTCGTCGCGCCGCCCGGCGATGGCCCGTCCGATCAGCTCCTCGTTGTGTCCGAAGCCGTAGAAGTCGGAGGTGTCGAGGAAGGTCACGCCGAGGTCGAGGGCACGGTGCAGCGTGGCGATCGACTGCGCGTCGTCCGTGGCACCGTAGCCGTGGCTCATGCCCATGCAGCCAAGACCCTGTGCGGAGACCGCCAGTTCGCCCAAGTACCGGGTGGGGATGTCGGTCATGTCGCTGCCTCCTGGGCTCGTCGATCCGTGTCCCCTGGACGCTAGATCTTGGAGCGCGCTCCAAGTCAAACGGCGGCCGGGCACGACGGCAGGCCGGCCACCGGAACCGCACCCGCTCCGGGAGACCCTTGCGCGCCACCCGGCCCCCGGCCATGATCCCCTCGGGGCCGACGCGCCGGCTTCCCCTGGAGCCTGCCCGTCCCGGTGTGAGGAGCACGAGAAGCATGGCCGACCCGGACGACGAGCCACGGGACGCTCGGAAAACCCGGCCACGGCCGGCGCGCTGGCGGCGGCGCGCGGTGCTCCTGGGCCTGGCCGGGACACTCCTCGGCGGGACGGTCTGGCACCTCGTCTCCCGGCAGGAGGCGAAACCCCGGTCGGCCGTGGTCTCCTCCCGGTCCGCGGTCGTCGGGACATGGGAGGCGGAGGGCGGCGCCACCGGGCGGGTGGAGTTCGCCGCCGACGGGCGGTTCTCGGCGATCGGGCTGCCGGTCCGCACGTCGCCGGACGGGGGGTTGACCGGACGGGGACGGTGGGCGCTCGACGGCCGTGGCGGGTCGGTGGCGCTCCGGCCGGATCGCGCTCCGTCCGCCCCGGTCCGGGACGCGAGGCTGGCGGTCGTGCGTGCCGACGGCCGCGTGCGGTTGTGTGTCACCTCGGGTTCGCCGGGGGTGCTGTGCGACGTTCTGCTGCGACCGGCCGCGGCCCGGCGGTGACGGCACCGCAGGGCTCGCTGCGGGGGCGCCCCTGAGCGAGCCGTGCGGTCGGGCGGGTCCGTCCGCTGCCGCTGACGGGTCCGCGGCATGGGGGGGGTCGGGGGTCAGCGGGCCGCCAGCGGTTCTTCGTCGGCGGGCGCGGAGGCGGCTGCGGCGGCGGATGCCGGCCGGTGCTTCAGCAGGAGCGTGACGAGCAGACCGGCGAGCATGCCCGCCGCGGTGAGCAGCACCACCAGGAACTCGCCGTCCGCCGTCGCGGTCTTGAGCGCCTCACCGGCCCTGCCTTCCGTGCCGATGTCGGCGACCACGGTGAAGACCGCAAGGCCGATGGCGTTGCCGATGTTCAGGGCGGTGGAGGCGACCCCGTTGGCCACGCCCTGCTCCTGCGGGGCGGTGCCCGTCGAGGCGGCGATCCACATCGCGGTCCAGACGATGCCCTGTCCGACACCGGAGACGACCAGGCCGGGCACCAGCAGGCCGTAGCCCGCGTCGGCGTCGAAGCCGAACGCGAGGGCGACCGTGCCGATCACCCCGATGCCGAAGCCGATGACCAGGGTGGCGCGGGTGCCCCTCCGGCCGGCGAACCGCTCCCCGAGCTGGGTACCGGCGGCGATCGCGAGCGACGGGATCAGGAAGCCGAGGCCGGTCTGCAGGGCGCTGTAGTCGTGCACGCTCTGCATCAGCACGGTGAGGAAGTACGGCAGGACGCCGAAGGTCGCCATGTACAGGAAGGTGACGAGCATCCCCACGGTGAGGCTTCGGTTGCGGAACAGCCGGAACGGCATCAGCGGATCGGCGCTGCGCTTCTCGATGACGGCGAAGAGGACGAGCAGGACGACGGCCAGGAGGAAGGCCCCGAGCACGAGGCTGTCGCCCCAGCCCCGCTCGGGACCTTCGACGAGCGCGAACACCAGCAGGGTCGCACCGCCGGTGACGCCGAGGGAGCCGGGGAGGTCGAACGTACGGCGCGCGGTGCGGGCCGGGTCGCGCGGAACGACGAACAGCGCGCAGAGCGCGATGAGGCCTCCCAGGGGAACGTTGACGTAGAAGACCGAGGGCCAGCCGAAGTGCTCGGTGAGAACGCCGCCGAGGAGGGCTCCGATGGTCAGGCCGCTGGCTCCGGCGCCTCCCCAGACCGCGAGGGCGCGGTTCCGCTTGGGGCCTTCCTCGAACAGGGTGTTGATGAGCGAGAGGGTGGACGGCAGCAGCAGGGCACCGGCGATGCCCTGCACGGCACGGGCCGCGATGATGACCTCGCGGCTGGGGGCGAGGCCGCCGGCCAGGGACGACACCGCGTACAGCACGAGGGCGAGGACGAACATCCTGCGCCGGCCCAGCAGATCGGCCGCCCGCCCGCCGAACAGCAGGAAGCCGCCGGCGAAGACGACGTAGGCGCTCACGACCAGTTGCTGGGTCTGGCCGGGGAAGCCGAGGTCCCGGCCGATCTCGGGCAGCGCCACGAACACGATGTTCAGATCGAGGGCGTACAGCAGCTGGGCCAGGGCCAGGAGCGCCAGGGTCCAGCCCAGGTGGCGGGGGACACCGCCCGGGGCCCCTCGATGCGAGCCTAAGGAAACGGAAGCGGACATGGCAGATGCCTCTTTCGGGGTCCGGTGGGGTGGCCTGGCGCACGCGCGGGAGGGCCCGGTGCACGGGGCAGCCCAGCGCCAGTACGACTGTACGCATTCTTACGTACGATTGATTGTTCGGCAATCCACGTACAGTCGAACCCGAGAGGGAATGTATGAATGTCGCGGTACTTTGGAACCATGAGCCGCCACCCAGAGCGCGACCAGATCCGGATCGAGAGTGTGCTGTCCGCGCTGGGCAGTCCCGTACGGCTCGCCGCCGTGCGGGTCCTCGACGCGGGCGGGGAGCACAACTGCACCAGCGTGCTGGAACTCCTGGGCATCACCGCCAAGTCGACGATGACGCATCACTGGCGCGTACTGCGCGAGAGCGGCGTCATCTGGCAGCACCCCTCCGGCAGGGAGAACCTGCTGTCCCTGCGGCGCGACGACCTGGACGCGCGCTACCCCGGCCTGCTGGACGCCGTCCTGGCGGGGGCCGCCGAGGACGCGGCACTGGAGAACGCCTCGGCCTCCGCACCCGCCGGCCCCCGGGGACGCTCGCGCACCTGAGCGACGCCGGCCGCCGTACGCCGCCCACGGATCACCCGGCGCGGTCCTCCACCGCCCGGCCTCAGGCGGGCTCCGGACGGAGCCGCGCCGTCACAGCACGCCGCCCGCCTCGTCGTGGAAGACCTCCGGCCAGTACCGGTAGTCGTCGGGGCCCTCGGCGGGGCGGCAGGCCGTCGGGTCGACGGAGGACAGCACCTCGATCATGGTGTCGGCGAGCTGGTGGTAGAAGTCCTGGGTGAAGTCGTGCTCCTCGTCGAGGACTTGCTCCCGCTGGTGCAGCCAGAGGGTGAAGGCGAGCGTGGAGAGGTCGGTGTTGACCGGGACGACGTGGCCGGCACCGGTCTCCGTGCAGAAGAGGGCGCCGGTCCGGCCGTCGACGAGGACGCTGAAGTCGTGGACCAGCCCGCCGAGCACGACCAGGTGCTCGGCGTCGGGCGGCAGCCGCTCGTCGCCGTGCCAGAGGTGCGCGTGCCGGGGGTCGCTCTGCGACTCGGCCCAGACCTGGGGGAGAGTGGGCAGCGGCTCCGGTTCGGGGCCGTAGAACATGAACCCGTCGGAGGGCAGGCCCACGTCGGTCAGGAATCGGCGCGTCGGCGCGTGGACGAGGGCCGGCGGCAGCTGGTCGTCCGTGAGCCGCACCATGTTCGCGGCGCCGAACACCCCATCCAGCAGGCCTTCCGGCAGTTCCAGGGCAAGCCCCCGCCCGGGTCCGGCGATCAGGGCGAGCGGACGGATCACCGCCGCGATCCGCCAGAACGCCGGTATCGGGTGCTCCCAGCCGGACCGCGGGCCGGCCGGGCCCCAGCCGTCCTCGCCCCACGCCTCCTCGGCGAACACCGCGGTCAGCGCCTGCTCGGCCGCCCGCACCGCATCGGGACCCGTCCGCCCGGCCAGGGCGGCGAACCTGCCGCGCAGGCCCCGGAATTCGTCCACCGCGCCGAGGAAGCGGAGCAGCGCTCCGACCGACGGTGCCAGCGGGAACAGCTCGGCTCCGTCCGGCGACTTCTCGTAGAGCCACATGCTGAACACCCGCCCGGTGGCGCCGTCGAGGACGACCTCCTCACCCTCCTCGTCCCCTTCCACGATCAGGTGGCCGATCAGCAGCAGCGCGGCGAGGTCCGGATCGAGCCGCGCCGGATCACCGCCCCGCACGATCAGGTGCTCACGGACCGTCAGCAGGGAGGGCCCAGTGAGCGGGCGGAAGCTGATCAGCCCCCGGCCGTCCAGCCGCTCCCCCGGAGCCAGGGCGCGGCGGGTCGGCGCGTGGACGAGCGACGGATGCGGCGCGTGCCCCGGCATGACGATGCTGGTCTCGGACATGATCCCCCCGTGCTGAGTTCGAGCGAGATCTCCACCATAAGAGCCACCACTGACACAGCCCTGCCCCGGTGATCATCCCCGGCGGACCACCCCCACGGAACACGCTTGCGCTTGCATGTAGCCAGCGCCTGCAACTATTGTCGACGACTGTAAGGCGTGCGCGCAGGTACTCGCTGCGCGTAAAGGAACAACGGTAGGACAGCACTCTCATGAGCCCGATCCCGAACGTGACGCTGAACAACGGTGTCGAGATGCCGCAGCTTGGTTTCGGCGTCTTCCAGGTCCCCGACGAGGAGACCACCACCGCGGTCGGCAACGCCCTCCAGGCCGGGTACCGCAGCATCGACACGGCCGCGATCTACGGCAACGAGCGCGGTGTGGGGCGGGCGATCGCGGAGTCCGGCATCGCGCGCGACGACCTGTTCATCACCACCAAGCTGTGGAACGAGGACCAGGGCTACGACGCGACCCTCGCGGCCTTCGACGCCTCCCTGGACAAGCTCGGTCTCGACTACGTCGACCTGTACCTGATCCACTGGCCCGCTCCCGCCCGGGACCTGTACGTCGACACGTACCGGGCCTTCGAGAAGATCCTCGCCGAGGGCCGCACCCGTGCCATCGGTGTGTCCAATTTCCAGGTGGACCACCTGCGGCGGCTGATGGAGAGCACCGGTGTCACGCCCGTGGTGAACCAGGTGGAGCTGCACCCCGGCCTCCAGCAGAACGAGCTGCGCTCCTACCACAAGCAGCACGGCATCGCCACGGAGGCGTGGAGCCCGCTCGCGCAGGGTGCGGTCCTCGGCGACCGGGCCGTGGTGGACCTCGCCGCCACGTACGGCGTCAGCCCCGCGCAGATCGTGCTGCGCTGGCACCTGCAGATCGGCAACATCGTGATCCCCAAGTCCGTGACGCCCGAGCGCATCCGGCAGAACCTCGACGTCTTCGGCTTCGAGCTGACCGACGCGGACCTGCGGGCCCTGGCCGGCCTGGACCGGGGCCTGCGGACCGGCCCCGACCCCGACGCGTTCAACTGAGCGCTGCGCCGCCCGCCCGCCGAGGCGGCCGAACGCCCGGGCAGCACGCGGCTCCCACGCCCGTGCGGCGCAGCGTGCTGCCCGGGGCGACCACCCCATCCCGTTCCCGTTCCAGGAGGTTCTCCGTGCACATCGACCTGACCGGCCGGACGGCACTGGTCACCGGATCCACCCAGGGCATCGGCCGTGCCATCGCCGTCGGTCTCGCCCGGGCCGGCGCGCGGGTCGTCGTCAACGGCCGCCGCGAGGAGACCGTCGAGGACGCCGTCCGACTCGTCCGCGCCGAGGCCGGCTCGCGGGACGTCGTGGGCGCGGCCGGTGACCTGGCGACCGCGGCGGGCGCCGACGCCGTCCTCGACGCCGCGCCCGACGTGGACATCCTCGTCAACAATCTCGGCATCTTCGGCGCCACTCCCCCGCTGGAGATCGACGACGCCGAGTGGCTGCGCTATTTCGAGGTCAACGTGCTGTCCGCGGTGCGGTTGATCCGCGCCTGCCTGCCCCGGATGCGGGAGCGCGGCTGGGGCCGCGTGGTGAACGTGGCGAGCGACTCGGCCGTGGTGATCCCCGCGGAGATGATCCACTACGGCATGACGAAGACCTCCTTGCTCGCGGTCAGCCGCGGCTTCGCCAAGGAGGCCGCCGGCAGCGGCGTCACCGTCAACTCGGTGATCGCCGGGCCCACGCACACCGGCGGCGTCGAGGACTTCGTCCGGCAGCTCGTCGGGGACGACCTGAGCTGGGACGAAGCGCAGCGCGAATTCATGCTCAAGCACCGCCCCCAGTCCCTGATCCAGCGCCTGATCGAGCCCGAGGAGATCGCGCACATGGTCGTCTACCTCAGCTCGCCGTACGCCTCCGCCACGACGGGAGGCGCTCTGCGGGTCGACGGGGGCTACGTGGACTCCATCCTGCCGTGACACGTCGGGCCGGGTCGCGTCCTGCCGTGGCTCGTCCGGCCGTGGCGCGTCCGGCCATGGCGCGTTCTGCCGGGGCGCGTCCTGCCGTGCCGGAGGACGCCTTGTCTGCTCCGCCCGTGTGAGAGGGAGACAGCACCGTTCCCGCAAGGGGCATATCGGGGTTGTCATCCCTCAGACGACACGAAGGGGTTCCCGATGCAACGGTTCCCGATCGCCGCCTTGGCCATCGTCGCGGTTCTCGCCTCGGGCGGGACGGCCGGCGCCCAGGGCGCGGCCGATCAGCCGGACGGGAGGAGGACGGCCCCACGGGCGGAGGACTACACGTGGGCCGACGGCAGACATGTCGTGATCCCGCCCGGACAGACCGGCAGCTCCGAAGCCCAGTGCCCGCCCGGGCAAGTGCCGACGGGCGGCGGCTACAACGCCTTCGACGGCGGCGTCATCGATCTCATGGTGAGAACGAACTCGCCGACCACCGACGGGTGGCACGCGGTGGCACGGAACACCAGCTCCACGAACACCATCGAATTCTGGGCCGTGGCCATCTGCGCTCCCGGCACCCAGACGCAGGCCCCCCGTCCCGCGCCGCTCGCCCGGTAGTCCCTCAGGCCGCGAATCCCACGGACGTGACGTACTCGTATTTCCCCCACTGCGATCCCAGATTGACGATCTGGTCGATCCAGGCGTCGTCCAGTGCGCGCATGTCCCCTCTCGACCAGGCGTCGACGATGGCGTCCCAGGTGCGGATGTTCAGTCGGCGGTATTCCAGGACGCGCTGCCGGGGAATCGGCACCTGGCTCTGGTCGAGGGGGTGGATTTCCACGCGTGTTCCGCCGTTGGCGTTCAGGCGCGCGAGCAGATAGCGGGCGACGTTACGGCGGCGCAGCGCCCGGTAGGCGGCGTCGATCTTCGCGAGGTTCGCCGTGTTCGGGCGCTGGGTGCCGGCGAGCCAGGCCTTGAGGGTGCGGGGGCGGACGGTGAGGCCGGCGTCCCGCATGGCGTCGTGTCCGGCGGCGGAGCGGGTGAGGTAGCGCAGGCGGGCCGCGAGGCCGCGGCGGGTGGTGACGGGGGACGCGATGCCCGAGGCGAGGGAGTCGAGCACGCGGGCCGCGGCTTCGCTGCCGCGTGCGCCTCGGGCGCCGTAATGTCCGAAGTCCTGTGTCCTGTCCGGCATGCGGGACCCTTGCCGTTCTACCGTGCGCCGGTCTGGAGGTCGTACACGTCCTTCACCTTCACCTGTGACACACCGCGTCCTTCGGTGAACACCGTCCGCCAGTCACCGGCGATGTGGAGTTCGTCGGTTCCCAGGACCCGCATGACGGTCAGGCCCGCCGTGTGGGCTTTGTGCGCTTTCAGCCAGAGGTTGACGAACGCCTGGGAGCGGATGATGTGCATCCAATCGGGGCGGTAGATCTCCCTGTTGAAGTTCGACTCCCCCATCGTGGACACGAACTTAGAATACATGGATTTCACGTATTCCAGGGTGACTTCGTCGTCCTCGGCAATGGCCTTTTCCCGGGCGTCGCGCAGGATCTGACGGAATTTCTCGAAGAGTTGCTCGGTCGATCCGGACGTCCACGACTCGTGGATGACGGGCGG
>NZ_MUMF01000699.1 GCF_002155905.1 Streptomyces tricolor
GCTCGACCCGCACCTCGCCGGCGACCTGCGCCTTGAGCCCGGCGGGGGTGTCGCAGGCGATGACCCGGCCCTCGTCGAGCACGGCGACCCGGTCCAGGACCGTCTCCGCCTCGATGACGTTGTGGGTGACCAGCAGCACGGTCGTACCGTGCTCGGCCCGGCGCNNCCGCTGCCCGCCGGACAGCTTCTTCAGCGCCCGTCCGGCGATCGGGGTCAGCCCCAGTTCCTCCAGGACGGCGTCCCGCTCGGCCCGCGCCCGCCGTACGTCCAGGCCGCGCAGGCGTCCGGTGGTCTCGGCGGCGAGGGAGACGGTCAGCTCGTCCAGGGCGGTGGACTCCTGGCCCAGGTAGGCGAGGATCCGGGCGGCCCGCTCGGGGTGCCGCACGATGTCGTGGCCGAGGATCTCGACACTGCCCGTGTCCGGCCGCAGCAGGCCGGTGAGCTGCCGGACGAGGGTGGACTTGCCGGCGCCGTTGGGGCCGAGCAGTCCGAAGACCTCGCCCCGCCGCACTTCCAGCTCCACGCCGTCGGTGGCCCGCACCGCGGGGGTGCCCGGCGTGCCCCGCCGGCCCTTCACGGCCGGGTAGGTCTTGCCGAGGCCACGCACGCGTACGACCTCGTCGTACCGAAATGCCTCTCCCGCGCGCGTACTCACAAGGGACGAGCCTACGGGGTCGGGGGCCCTCGCTCGCCCTTGGGGGCGGCTATGGGGATGCTTCGGGGCAACTCCGTGGATTCAGTCGGCGGCGGGTGCCTGCTGCTCGGCCGCCGCC
>NZ_MUMF01000700.1 GCF_002155905.1 Streptomyces tricolor
CCGAGGAGGCCGCCGAGGAGGCCTCGGAGCAGGCACCGCAGGAAGCACCGGAGGAGTCGCCGGAGACGGCACCGGAGGAGTCGCCGGAGGAGGCCCACGAGCAGGCCGCCCAGCCCGCCCGGGACACGGAGACCCGCCCGAAGGCCCCGGCGGAGACCTACGCCGAGACGACGATGGAACTCCTGCTCCCGGACACCCCGGCAGAGCCGCCGCACCCGGCGACGGACCGGCCCGAGGACCCGGCGGCCGCCGACGGCGAGTCCGCCCCACAGGGGGCACCCGCACGCGACGACGAGACCCGCACGGTCGGTGCGGGCGGGAACCCGGACGCCGAAGGCGAAGCCGAGGCGACCGCCCCCGCCGAAGCGCCGCAGGCCGAGGCCGAGGCCGAGGCCGAGGAACGGCTCACCAGCAAGGGCCTCCCCAAGCGCACACCCAAGATCACCGCCCCCGCCGCCCCGCCCCGCCAGCGCAGCGCATCCGTCGACGCCGACGCCCTCCGCAGGAGGCTCGGCGGCTTCCGCCGCGGCGCCGAGGCCGGCTACCGCGACGTGGCGGCGGAGATCACCGAACAGACGGCCAACACCAAGCGGCCGACCAGTCACGCACACGCCGAAGAAGCCACGGGGGGCACAGCCGAGGAGGCAAGCAGTTGACCGCGCCCACTACCTACGGACTGAGCAGCGAAGCCCGCAACCTGCACTGGCTGCTGACCAACCTGGTCGAGGAAGTACCCGGCATCCAGTCCGTCGCCGTGGTCTCGTCCGACGGCCTGCTGCTGCTCTCGTCCGATCCGGGCCACACCGAGCAGTCCCGCCAGGCCCGCCCGGCGAAGGGCCCCCGCGGCTCCTCCGCCGACCTCGCCACCATCGTCTCCGGCATCGGCAGCCTCACCGTCGGCGCCGCGAAGCTGCTGGAGTTCGGCGGGGTCAAACACACCATGGTCGCGATGGAGGAGGGCAGCCTGTTCGTGATGTCGATCAGCGACGGCTCACTCCTGGGCGTGCACGGCAGCGCCGAGTGCGACATGAGCGTCGTGGCCTACCACATGGCGCTCTTCGTCGGCCGCGCCGGCCACGTCCTGACGCCCGAACTGCGCAGTGAACTCCGCAAGAACCTGGAAGCCGAGTCGACGGGGAGCGACCGATGACCGGCACCCCGAAGAAACCAGGGAAGACGCAGCTCCCGGTCCGCGGCGGCGACCGCAAGCCCGCCCGCGTCCGCCCCTACTCGCTCACCGGCGGCCGTACCCGCTTCGGCCACGTCCTCCTCGTGGAGACGTTCGTGGCGGCGCTGGAGGCGCCGGAGGAGCGCAAGGAACTGACGAATGGCTCCCTCGCCACCCGGGTGATGCCGGAGATGCGGGCCATCGTCGAACTGTGCCGCCGTATGCGCACGGTGGCCGAGATCGCCGCGCTGCTGAAGATGCCGCTCGGCGTGGTCCGCGTGCTCCTGAGCGATCTCGCGGACCAGGGAAAGATCCGTGTGTACGGCACCGGAACCGGTCACGGCACCGGCCGCCCGGACCGCGCTCTGCTGGAAAGGGTGCTGAGTGGACTCCGCCGTCTCTGACGCCACCGCCTCCTTCGGGGGCACCCCCCTCGTCGCCGGGTTCGCCGAGCCGGACGAGGATCTGAAGGCCTGGCAGACGGACCGAACCCGCGCGCCCATCGCGACCAAGATCGTGGTGGCGGGCGGCTTCGGCGTCGGCAAGACCACGCTGGTCACCTCCGTCTCGGAGATCACGCCGTTGCAGACCGAGGCGCTGATGACCGAGGCCAGCGAGGGCACCGACGACCTGTCGGCCACGCCGGGCAAGCTGACCACGACCGTGGCCATGGACTTCGGCCGCATCACGCTCGACGACGACCTGGTGCTCTACCTGTTCGGCACGCCGGGCCAGCAGCGGTTCTGGTTCATGTGGGACGACCTGGTGCGCGGTGCGATCGGCGCCGTCGTCATGGCCGACACCCGCCGCCTGAAGGACTGTTTCCCGGCGCTGGACTACTTCGAGAGCTGCGGGCTGCCGTACGTCGTCGCGGTCAACCACTTCGACGGCAGCGAGCGGTTCGATCCTGAGGACGTACGGGAGGCGCTGACGATACCCGCGCACATCCCTGTCATGATCATGGACGCGCGACGGCGGATCTCGGTGATCGAGACCCTCCTGGCCCTGGTGGCCCACGCGCTGGACGAAACCCCCGAGTAGTCCTCACCCCGTAGGAGGCACCACCCGCATGCGGAAGATACTCGTCGTCGGGGCCGGCCAGTCCGGCCTCCAGCTCGCCCTCGGCCTGCAGTCGCACGGCTACGAGGTCACCCTGATGTCCAACCGGACCGCGGACGAGATCCGCTCCGGCCGGGTCATGTCCACGCAGTGCATGTTCCACACGGCGTTGCAGCACGAGCGTGATCTCCAGCTGAACTTCTGGGAGTCCCAGGCCCCGAAGATCGAGGGGCTCGGCGTCTCCGTCGCCGCGCCCGGCTCGCACGACCCGGGTCCGACCCAGCGGGCGATCGACTGGGTGGGCAGGCTCGACGGGTACGCGCAGTCGGTCGACCAGCGGGTGAAGATGGCCGGCTGGATGGAGACCTTCGCACAGCGCGGCGGCCAGCTGGTCATCCACGGCGCGGCGGTCGGCGACCTGGACTACTTCTCCCGCACCTACGACCTCGTCCTGGTCGCGGCCGGCAAGGGCGAGCTGGTGTCGATGTTCGCCCGCGACCCCGAGCGCTCCCCGTACAGCGAGCCGCAGCGCGCGCTGGCGGTGGCGTACGTGCACGGGCTCGGCCCGCGCCCGGAGCACCCCGAGTTCGACGCGGTCCGCTGCAACGTGGTCCCCGGCGTCGGCGAGCTGTTCGTCATGCCGACGCTCACCACCTCCGGCCGCGCCGACATCCTGTTCTGGGAGGGCATACCCGGCGGCCCGCTGGACGTCTTCAAGGGCGTCAAGGACCCGGCGGAGCACCTCTCCCTGACCCTGGAACTCATGGAGCGGTTCACGCCCTGGGAGTACGCGCGGGCCACGAAGGTCGAACTGACCGACGCCGGCGGCACGCTGGCCGGCCGGTACGCCCCGACCGTGCGCAACCCCGTGGGCCGGCTGCCCGGCGGGGGACTGGTGCTGGGCGTGGCCGACGTGGTCGTCGCCAACGACCCGATCACCGGGCAGGGCTCCAACTCGGCGTCCAAGTGCGCGGCGGCGTACCTCGCGTCGATCCTGGAGCGCGGGGACCAGCCGTTCGACGAGGAGTGGATGCGGCAGACCTTCGACCGGTACTGGGCCACCGCCCAGCACGTGACGAAGTGGACGAACGCCATGCTCGCGCCGCCGCCGGAGCACGTGCTGAACCTCCTGGGCGCGGCCGGCGGGCTCCAGCCCGTGGCGGATCGATTCGCCAACGGGTTCAACGACCCCGCCGACTTCGAGGACTTCTTCTACGACCCCGAGAAGACGGCCGCCTACCTGGCCTCGGTGACCGGGGCCTGACGAGATCGTCCCCCTTGTGACACTTGTGGCGGCGGAGAGACGCGGGAGAACAGGGGTCGAAGGGGGACAAGCCGAAGGCGCCGCGATGCCGGCATGATCCGAACGACAGGGCCTAGCCCCGCCCCGCCGTGCCGGGGCGCACCGCGCCGAGGATGGGGTAGCTGGCGATCGGGGAGACGGTGACCTTCTCGCCCGGTCTGGGCGCCTGGACGACCTTGCCGTCCCCCACGTACATCGCCACGTGCGTGGCCTCGGGGAAGTACACCACCAGGTCGCCCGGCCGGAGCCGGTTCAGCGGGACCTTCCCCAGTTGGTCCCACTGCTCCTGGCTGGTGCGCGGGACCGGCGTCCCCGCCCGGGACCACGCCTGCGAGGTGAGGCCCGAGCAGTCGTACGCGTCCGGCCCCTTCGCCCCCCACCGGTACGGCTTGCCGATCTGGTCCATCGCATAGCGGACCGCGCGGTCGCCCGCCGGCGAGGCCGGGGCGTCGGCGGGAAGGGCGCCCGCGGTGGTGAGCCGCTGCTGGGCCTCGGTGACCCCCTGCTGTTCCAGGCGGGCGATGGCGGCGAGCTGGTCCGGGGTGAGAGCGGCCAGCAGGCGTTCCACGTCGGCGAGTTTCGTCCGGACGTCGTCGCGCTGCCGCTGCTGCCGGCCGGCCAGGCCGAGCTGGGTGTCGAGGGCCTTGCGGGCCGCACGGGCCAGCGCGTCCTTGCGCTTCTCCGCCGTGGCCAGCCGGGTGACGGTACGGGCCCGCTCGCGGGCCAGCTCGCCGATGACATGGCCCTCGTCCAGTGCGTGCTGCGGGTCGGGCGCGAGGAGCAGCCGCACGTACGGGCCCAGGCCGCCGCTGCTCTGGTACTGCTGCCGGGCCAGCCGCCCGGCGTCGGTGCGGCTGCCCTTCAGGGCGAGCCGGGCGCGGGCCAGTTCGCCGTCCAGCCGGGCCACCTCGGCGCGCTGCCGCTCCAGCTGCTCGGTCGTGGCGTTGTAGGTCTCGGTGGCCTGTTCGGCCTGCCGGTACAGCCGCTGAAGGTCCGTCAGCAGCTGGGCCACGGACCGCTGCGGGTCGGGCGTGGCCGCGGCGGGCACCGGCACGAGGGCGGCCTGGGCCGCCAGTACGGCCGCACCGGCCAGGGACAGAAGGGCTCTTGACACGTCGTCACCTCTGCGGGAAGGAGGGGAGGGCGGACTCTCCGCCGTCCGTCGCAAAGGTGATAATCAGACGTGTCGGTGCGGTACCGGGGGGAGGCCTGCGCGGTTCGGCCCAGCGGTTTCACCCGTTCGCGTCATCCGGCTTGCCGGACGGCGCGGCGTCCGGCTTCGACCAGGGCCAGCGGAGCTTTCCGCCGGACCGGTCGTCCGGGGCGTACTGGTACTTCCATCCCTGGACCAGCCCCAGCCGCCTGCTGTGCGCGCGCGGCACCCGGCGGTAGACCAGCACGGTGGGCGGGCCGCCCGCCGGGTCCGGGACGGGGATGCGGTACGTCTTCGGGGGGTGCCCGGTGGGGCCGAGCAGTACGGGCAGCACGCGCCCGTCCATGGGGCCGCCCTCGAAGGGGGTGTCCTGGCTCTTCACAAGGTCAGTCTCGGCCATCCTCGGCGAGCGCGTCGACGAGGACGGCGGTCTGCGGATCGCGGCCCGCGGTGACCGTGAGAACGGCCACGAACTGCTCCACGAGCCAGTCGCGCAGCTCCCCGGCCGGGGGCTGCTTGCCCTCGTCCAGCCAGATCAGGGAGGCCGCCTCGACGGCCGTGATCCACGTCCGGACGGTCATGCGCAGCCGGGGGCCGGGGTCGGTGACGCCGAGGTGCTCGTAGATGTGCTCGGCGGCGGACCGGCGCACCCCGTCCACGATGGCCGTGGTGCGGGAGGTCTCCACCACGCTGCCGCCCCGGAGCAGCGCGCTGAAGCCGGTGTCGTGCTCGTCCACGAAGGCCAGATAGCGGTCCAGGGCGCGGGACAGGCGGGGCAGCAGGGGGCCCTCGCGGGGTTCGCCGAAGCACTGCTGGAGCACGTCGGCGGCCGACCGCAGCGCGGCCTCGTACAGCTGCTGCTTGCCGCCCGGGAAGTACCGGTACACCAGCGGACGCGAGACTCCGGCCGCCTCCGCCACGTCGTCCAGGGAGACGTCCTCGGGGGTGCGGTGGGCGAAGAGGGAGAGCGCCGCGTCGAGGAGCTGGCTGCGTCGCTCCTCGACACTGAGCCGACGGTATGCGGGGGTGGCCGACGGGGTCATGAGCGCCAGCCTAATCGCCGCGGGGGCGCTGCCACATCGGCGACCGCGGCTCCGTCGTGGCTGGTCGCGCAGTTCCTCGCGCCCCTTCGGGGCGCTGGTGGCCGCGGGCGGTCCTGCTTCCCCGGGGCGGCCCGCCCTCGCCCGGCCGCTGCCTACGCCAGCAGGCCCGACGACCTCCACAGGCGCCGTCCCACGCCCCGCAGGACCCCGATGTCGTCCAGGAAGTCGGTCAGCCGCTTCGCGCCCGTCTGCATGATCTCCCGGCGGTGGGCGCTGGCCTTCACCTGGGCCATGGCCTCCCGCTTGTCCAGGCCCACGTTCGTGTAGACCTCGGGGTTGATGAACGCCACCGAGAAGACCCGGGCGAACTCGCCGGAGGTGACCCGGGTGAACTCCTGGGACCACTTCGGCGCGGTCACCATCTGGCGGCGCAGCTCCTCACGGGCGTACCGGACGTGCCGCGCCTCCTCGACCACGTGGATGCGCGTGACCCCCCGGACCAGCGGCTGCACCCGCTCGTCCGGGAACGTCAGCCGCTGCATCCAGTCCAGGACCTCCTCGCCGAGCAGCGTGGCGGTGAAGGAACCGGGGGTCGTGGAGATCGTCTTGAACAGGCGGCCGAGGGTCTGGTGCACCCGGCTCACCGGGTACCAGGGCGTGTCCCCGCGCGAGATCAGCCGCGCGAACATCTTCGAGTGCCGGCACTCGTCCTCGATCTCGGTGAGCGCGTACCGCACATGCGCGCTCGTCGCCGCCTTGTCGTAGATGTGCCGGACGAGCAGCTGCATCAGGATGATCTCGAACCAGATGCCGAGCGAGGCCAGCGCGGCGGCCTCGTGCTGGGACAGCAGGATCCGCTGCTCCTCGCTCATGCGCTGCCACATCGGGGTGTCGTAGAGCGACACCAGCTCCGGCGGCCAGAACCACTTGCCCTCTTCGAAGGGCGCGTCCCAGTCCAGCTCCTTGTCCGGGTCGAAGGAGTGCTTGGCGGAAGAGACGAGCAGCCGTTCGGCCACCTGTTCCCGGTCCTTGAGCAGGCCGAGCGCGTCGCGCAGCCCGTCCAGCGCGTCCGCTTCCGTCAGGGTCGTCATGGCTCCCTCACCTCTGTTACCCGGGGGTAGTCGTCCTGACTCTTATAAGACTGCTTGTCAGCAAGACCGTCAATCCCTCGCGCGCAACTTGTTGACTCGGCGTCTACGTGTGAGCCTGCGGGGTATGCCGACGCACGACCTCTACGCCAACCCTCCGGGCGACTCCTCCTGGCAGGTGCCCGCCGCCGGTGCCGCCCGGTTCAGCTGGGAGTACGACGACGGACGCGACCGTCTTCTCGCCCTGTACCAGAAGGGCAAGGACAAGCAGTGGGACGGGCGGACCCGGATCGACTGGGACCTGGAGGTCGACCCGTACGACGCCCTCGGCACCCCCGAGGAGGCGATGTCCCTGTACGGCACCCCCTACTGGGCCAAGCTCTCCGAGAAGGACAAGGGCGAGCTGCGCCGGCACTACGCCTCCTGGCAGTTCAGCCAGTTCCTGCACGGCGAGCAGGGCGCCATGATCTGCGCGGCCCGGATAGTGGAGTCGGTGCCCGACCTGGACGCCAAGTTCTACTCCGCGACCCAGACCATGGACGAGGCCCGGCACGCCGAGATCTACGGCCGGTTCCTGCACGAGAAGATAGGTCTCGTCTACCCGATCAACGACAACCTCCAGTCGCTGCTCGGCGACACGCTGCGCGACAGCCGCTGGGACATGCCCTACCTCGGCATGCAGGTGCTGATCGAGGGCCTGGCGCTGGCCGCCTTCGGCATGATCCGCGACACCACGGACAAGCCGCTGCCGAAGCAGATCCTGACCTACGTCATGCAGGACGAGGCCCGGCACGTCGCCTTCGGCCGGATGGCCTTGCGCGACTACTACAAGCAGCTCACCGACGCCGAACTGCGCGAGCGCGAGGAGTTCGTCATCGAGGGCTGCTACCTGATGCGCGACCGGCTGCGCGGGACGGAGGTGCTGGAGAACTTCGGCATCCCGAAGGCCGAGGCGGAGGCGCTGAGCGAACGGTCGGAATTCCTCCAGCTCTTCCGGAAGCTGCTGTTCAGCCGCATCGTCCCCTGCGTCAAGGACATCGGCCTGTGGGGCGAGCGGCTCCAGCGGGCCTACGCGGACATGGGCGTGTTCGAGCTGGGCGACTCCCGACTGGACCTGCTGATGGCCCAGGACGAGGAACTGGCCGAGCGGCTGGACGCCGAGCGCTTCGCCGCCGAGGAGCGGGAACGGGTGGCCGAGGTGGAGGCGGCGATCGAGTCCGGGGCGGCGGAGGACTGACCGGTAACGGGGTGCGGCACCCGTTTGTTCACCCGAGTGCAGTAGCGTGCTGGCGTGTCCATGCCTCCACCGCCGCAGAACCCGGGCCCGCACGGCCAGCAGCCCCCGCAGAACCCGGGTCCGTACGGCCAGCAGCCCCCGCAGGCCCCGGGTCCGTACGGCTCGCCGTACCCCCAGCAGCCCTACCCGCCCCAGCAGCCCTATCCGCCGCAGCAGCCGTACCCCGGCTGGGGCGGCGGATAGGGCTGCTGGGGCG
>NZ_MUMF01000701.1 GCF_002155905.1 Streptomyces tricolor
GTCCGTCCGGCCCCGGCCGGTGGCGGGCACCGGCGCCGGGGACCTCCTCCGCTCCCGGCTGCGCCTGCGTGCGGGTGTGTCCGTCCGGCCCCGGCCGGTGGCGGGCACCGGCGCCGAGGGCCTCGCCCGTCCCGGGTCCCGCCCGCGCGCGCATGCGTCCGCCCGGACCCGGCCGGTCGCGGTCACCGGTGCCCTGGTCACCGCTGTCGGGCTGGTGCTGCTGGTGCCGCTCGACACCGGGTGGTCCCCGGCGGACGTGGCCTGGCGGCTGGCGCTGGCCGGTGTGGGGATGGGGCTGAACGGCGGCCCGGCCCAGGCGCTGGTCCTGGGGGCCGCCCCAGCGGACCGGGCCGCGACCGTGGGGGCCACCGTCCAGCTCGCCCGCGGCCTCGGCTTCACCCTCGGCCCCGCCCTGGCCACCGCGGCCGGCGCCGGCACCGGCGTGACCGCCGGGCTCGTCCTGGCCGCCACGGCCGCCTGTCTCGCCGTACCCCTGCTCGCCCTGCCCGGGCGACGGCCCTCCGCCGTGCCCGGCACGTCCACCGACGCGGCGCCCGCCGCCCGCCCCTGACCGAGGAGCCGTATCCGTGTGCGGAATCACCGGCTGGGTGTCCTTCCACAGCGACGCCCGCACCCACGCCACCGTCATCGAGGCGATGACCGCCACCCTCGCCCCGCGCGGCCCCGACGCGAGCGGCGTCTGGCTCGGCGAGCACGCCGCGATCGGCCACCGCCGGCTCGCCGTCATCGACCCGGAGGGCGGCGGCCAGCCGATGACGGACCGGCCCGACGAGCCGACCGTCGTGCTCGGCTACAGCGGCGAGATCTACAACCACCACGAACTCCGCGCCGAACTGAGGGGCCTGGGACACGAGTTCCGTACCCGCAGCGACACCGAGGTGGTGCTGCGCGCCTACGCCCAGTGGGGCGACGCGCTGGCCGGCCGGCTGGAGGGCATGTTCGCCTTCGCCGTCTGGGACGAGCGCGCGCAGCGGCTGCTGCTGGTCCGCGACCGCCTCGGCGTCAAGCCGCTCTTCTGGGCCGCCGTCGACGGCGGCCTGGCCTTCGCCTCCGAACCCAAGGCCCTGTTCGCCCACCCGGAGATCCGGCCCCGCGTGGACGCGGACGGGCTCCGGGAGGCGTACAGCCTGCTGTTCACCACCGGACCCACCGTGTGGTCCGGCGTCCGGGAGGTCGAACCCGGCGGCCTGCTGGTCCTGGACCGCGCCGGTCGCCGCGAACGCCGCTACTGGCAGTTGACCGCCGTGCCCCACACCGACGACCGCGAGGCCACCGTCGCACGCGTCCGCGGCCTCGTCACCGCCGCCGCCCACGGTCAGCTGGAGGCCGACGTCCCGCTGTGCAGCCTGCTGTCCGGCGGCATCGACTCCACCGTCCTGACCGCCCTGCTCGCCGGCGAACTCCGCCGCCGCGAAGGCCCCGACGCCCGCATCCGCTCGTACGCCGTCGACTACCGCGACCAGGCCGAGCGGTTCACCGGGGACGTGCTGCGCACCGGCCACGACACCCCGTACGCCATCGAGGCCGGCGCCTACATCGGCACCGACCACGACACGGTCGTCCTCGACCCGCACGCCCTGCTCGACCCCGAGCACCGCAGGGCCGTCGTCGCGGCCCGGGACTCGCCGATCGGCGTGGGCGACATGGACACCTCGCTGTACCTGCTCTTCGGCGAGATACGACGGCACTCCACCGTCGCCCTGTCCGGCGAGGGGGCCGACGAGGTGTTCGGCGGCTACCCCTGGTTCCACCGCCCCGAGGCCCACGCCGCCGCCACCTTCCCCTGGCTGCTGGTCACCGGCGACGAGGCCGCCATGCCGCTCAACCCCGAACTGGACCTGCGCATCGGCGAGTTCCGGGACGACACCTACCGCAGCGCGCTGGCCGCCGTACCCCACCTGGACGACGAGACCCCGGCCGAACACCGGCTGCGCGAGCTGCAGCACCTGTCCCTCACCCGCTGGCTGCGGCAACTCCTGCACCGCAAGGACCGGTTGAGCATGGCCCAGGGGCTGGAGGTGCGCGTCCCGTACTGCGACCACCGGCTGGTCGAGTACGCCTTCAACGCGTCCTGGTCGCTGAAGAGCTTCGACGGCCGGGAGAAGAGCCTGCTGCGCGCCGCCGGCGCCGGCCTCGCCCCCGGCACGGTCCTGCACCGCCCCAAGAACCACTACCCGGCCACCCACCACCCCGACTACAACCGCGGCTTGCAGGACCTGGCCCGCGACGCGCTCCGCGACGACCGGGTCCGCTCGCTGGCCGACGAGATGCGCGTCAAGCCCTGTCTCGACCTCCCGCCCGAGCAGCTCCCGTGGGGCCTGCGGCTCCGCCTCGAACGGGTCGTCGACCTCGCCCTGTGGCTGGACCACCACCGGCCCGAACTCGCCCTCTGAAGGAGCCCCTTGACCCCGCACGCGTCCCTGCCGGACACCGAACTCCCCGACCCCGTACCGCTGACGGGCTGCCCCTACAAGCGGGACCCCTACCCCCTGTACGCGCGGATGCGCGAGGCCGGCCCGGTCCACCGCGTCCTGTTCCCGAGCGGCGTCCGGGCCTGGCTCGTCACCGGGTACGACGCCGCGCACGCCGCACTGAACGACGACCGGCTCGGCAAGAACCACGACCGGGGCAACGACCGCTGGCGCGCCCGCGCCTCGATCATGCCCGAACCCCAGCACTCCCGGCTCCAGGTGCATCTGCTGCACCAGGACCCGCCGCGGCACACCCGCATGCGGCGCCTCGTGACCGACGCCTTCAGCCCGCGCCGGATCGACCGCCTCACCCCGCGCTTCCAGGAACTGGCCGACCGTCTCGTGGACCGCCTCCCGGCGACCGGACCCGCCGACCTGGTCGACGGCTTCGCCGCGCACTTCCCCTTCCGGGTGCTCGCGGAAGTGATCGGCCTGCCGGGGCGGTCGGCATCCCGCTTCGACCGCGACTGGGGCAAGGTCGTCCAGCCCGTCGGCCCCGCCGACCCCGGCCGGCCGCTGTACGAGGCCCGCCTGCACGGCCTGCAGAGCTACATCGCCGAGATCGTCGCCCACAAGCGCGCGCACCCGGCGGACGACCTGCTCGGCCGGCTGGTCGCGGCCCGCGACCAAGGCGAGCTGACGCGGGAGGAACGGGACTCGATGATCTTCCAGTTGCTCGTCGCCGGACAGGAACCGGTCACCAACCAGATCACCACCGCCCTGGTCGCCCTGCTCCGCCACCCGGCGCACCTCGCCCGGCTGCGCGACGACCCGGGCCTGCTGCCGCGCGCGGTCGAGGAACTCCTGCGCTACGACAGCGCCTTCGAGCTGACCACCTGGCGGTTCTTCGACCGGGACAGCGACCTGTACGGCACGGAGGTCCCGGCCGGCGACTCGGTGATCGTCTCCCTGTGCGCCGCCAACCGGGACCCGCGCCGCTTCCCCGACCCCGACACCCTCGACCTCGACCGCAGCCCCAACCCCCACCTCGCCTTCGGCCACGGCATCCAC
>NZ_MUMF01000702.1 GCF_002155905.1 Streptomyces tricolor
TCCCGCTGAGCTAATCGTCCGCGGACTGTGACCCGTGAGTCACAGACAGTGCGCGATACTGGGATTGAACCAGTGACCTCTTCCGTGTCAGGGAAGCGCTCTCCCGCTGAGCTAATCGCGCGGGTGGGATCTTCGAGAAGATCCAGGATCCGAAGATCCAGTGGACGATACTGGGATTGAACCAGTGACCTCTTCCGTGTCAGGGAAGCGCTCTCCCGCTGAGCTAATCGTCCTTGGAGGTGGAGACGGGATTTGAACCCGTGTAGACGGCTTTGCAGGCCGTTGCCTCGCCTCTCGGCCACTCCACCAGGAGTGTAGGGGATCGGGATGACCCCTTCTTCCTTCGAGCGGACGACGAGGCTCGAACTCGCGACCTCAACCTTGGCAAGGTTGCGCTCTACCAACTGAGCTACGTCCGCTTGTCGTTTCGGTCCGCTTCCGCGTCCCGGCGACGTGTTGAACTCTAGCGGATTCCCGGGCCAGCACAAAAACGCGTTTGCGCAGCGTGCTGCGCTGCGCTCGACGGACCCGGTGGTCAGGGCCCCCTCCGGGACATCCCCGGGCCACCCGGAGGACACCCGCCCTAGACTCGACCACGTGCTCCACCACCCATCCGGACTCCCTCCTCTGGCCCGTTTCGGCGACCGCGTCGCCACCGGCCTCCTCGACGTCACCAGCGATCCGGCCGCCCTGGACTCCACCGGCTTCTGGGCCGTCTGCGCGGACTTCGAGGGCCGGCTGACCTGCGCCCGCTTCGCGGACGTACGCGAGGCGCCGGTGCCCGCGCCGGTGCCCGGCGGGTGGCGGGGCCCGGAGCCGGGGGACTGGACCACCTCCCTGGACCGCGCCGCGTACACGGCGGCCGTCCGCCGCATCCGCGAGCACATCGCGGCCGGCGAGGTCTACCAGGCCAACCTCTGCCGGGTGCTCAGCGCACCCGTCGACCCCGGCGCCGACGTGGACGCACTGACCTCCCTGCTGGCCCGCGGCAACCCGGCGCCCTATGCAGGAACGATCCGGCTGCCGGAGCACGGCGTGGAGATCGCCACCGCCTCGCCCGAGCTGTTCCTGCGCCGGGACGGCCGTACCGTCGAGTCGGGACCGATCAAGGGCACCGGGCGCACCGAGGCGGACCTCCTGGAGAAGGACTACGCCGAGAACGTGATGATCGTCGACCTGGTCCGCAACGACATCGGGCGTGTCTGCACGACCGGCAGCGTGACCGTCCCCGACCTGTGCGCCGTGGAGAAGCACCCGGGGCTCGTGCATCTCGTCTCCACCGTCCGCGGCGAGCTGCGGGCGGACGCGGGCTGGCCGCAGCTGCTGGCCGCGGCCTTCCCGCCCGGCTCGGTCACCGGCGCCCCCAAGTCGAGCGCCCTGCGGATCATCGAGGCGCTGGAGACGGCACCGCGCGGCCCGTACTGCGGCGGCATCGGCTGGGTCGACGCCGACCGGGGCACCGCGGAGCTGGCCGTCGGCATCCGCACCTTCTGGATCGACCGCGCCGCCGGGGTCCTGCGCTTCGGCACCGGCGCCGGCATCACCTGGGGGTCCGACCCCGAGGGAGAGTGGCGCGAGACGGAGCTGAAGGCGTCCCGGCTGCTCGCGGTGGCGTCGGGAACGTACGAGGAGACCGAGGGGGCGTTCACATGAGGATCTGGCTGGACGGCGGGCTGCGGGACCTGGAATCCGCCCGCGTCTCCGTCCTCGACCACGGCCTGACCGTCGGCGACGGCGTCTTCGAGACCGTCAAGGCGGTGGACGGCACGCCGTTCGCGCTCACCCGGCACCTCGACCGGCTGACCCGTTCCGCCCGCGGCCTCGGCCTGCCCGACCCCGACCACGACGAGGTGCGCCGCGCCTGCACGGCCGTGCTGGAGGCCAACCCGGTGCCGCTGGGCCGGCTGCGGATCACCTACACCGGCGGCCACGGCCCGCTGGGCGTCGGCCGCGGCGAGCACGGCCCGACCCTCGTCGTCGCCGTCGGCGAGACCGCCCGCCGCCCGGACTCCACCGCCGCGATCACCGTCCCGTGGACCCGCAACGAGCGCGGGGCCCTCGCCGGGGTGAAGACCACCTCGTACGCCGAGAACGTCGTCGCCCTGGCCCGCGCCCACCAACACGGCGCCTCCGAGGCGCTCTTCGGCAACACGGTCGGACAGCTCTGCGAGGGCACCGGGTCGAACGTCTTCGTCGTCCTGGACGGCGAGATCCACACCCCGCCGGTCACCTCCGGCTGCCTGCCCGGCATCACCCGGGCCCTGACGATCGAGTGGACGGGGGCCCGGGAGACCGACCTGCCGCTGGACGTCCTCGGGCGCGCCGACGAGGTCTTCCTGACCTCCACCCTGCGGGACGTACAGGCCCTGCACCAGGTCGACGACCGCCAACTGCCCGGCGCCCCGGGTCCGGTGACCGCCGAGGCCATGCGGATCTTCGCCGAGCGGTCCGCCCGGGACCTGGACCCGTGAACCGGAAAACAGGCTGACGCGGGCGGTCGCCGTGGGTAGAACACCTGTGATGACCACGACCCTGCGGCCGGCCGAGCCGCTCCAGCAGCATCCCGACGGAACCCGCTCCCGCCGCTTCGCGGTGTGCGTGAACAGCCGTCCCGTCGGCGAGATCCATCTCGGCACCTCCCCGTCCCTCGGCGACTCGGTGGCCCGCGTCATCGACCTCCGCATCGCCGAGCCGGACCGGCGGCGCGGCCGGGGCACGGTGGCGGCGCTCGCCGCGGAGGAGGTGGCCCGCGGCTGGGGCTGCGTCCAGATGGAGACGGTGGTGCCCGCCGCCGCGGACGCCGCGCTGCGCCTGTTCGGCACCCTCGGCTACACCGTGCGCAACCGCGGCATGGAGAAACGGCTCGGCGACACCCCGCCCGCGCTGCCCCCGGACAGCAGGGCGCGGCCCATGACCGGGGCCGAGTTCGACGCCTGGCAGGCGACGGAGAGCGAGCGGTACGCGCGCACGTGGATCGAGCGGGGCCTGCCGGAGGCCGCGGCCCGCGC
>NZ_MUMF01000703.1:0-328 GCF_002155905.1 Streptomyces tricolor
CGCCTCGTCCGGCACCTCGATGCCGAGGTCCTTCTGGGCCCGCAGCACGGCGAGCCAGAGCTGCCGCTCCAGCTTCACCTTCTGCTCGGGGGACCAGAGCGTGGCGAGCTCGGCGGAGGCGTAGCGTCCGGCGAGGACGTTCGGAATGCGGGGCTTGGCGGGCGCAGAAGTCACGTGTCCAGATTCTACTGGCGGTTTGTGCAGGCCAACGCCACGGGTGCGTTCGGCCGAAGCTACGAGAGCCCGGTCACGTCGGTTGCGGTCCGTCCTGCTGCCGCTCCGCGCGGCGAGCGGTCTGCCGGACGGTGAGCAGTGCGGCGACCCCGCT
>NZ_MUMF01000703.1:366-689 GCF_002155905.1 Streptomyces tricolor
CGGGTCGGCGGGTTCCGCCGGGCTCTCGCCGTCGCCGTTGGAAGCACGGTCGAGGCCGTCGTTGTCAGGAACGAGGTCGCCGTCCCCGGGTTCGGCCGGTGCGGTCGTGGCGGAGTCGGTGCCGGCGGGCCGCGGCTCGGCCGACGGGCACAGGGCGTTCCACCCCGCCACGAGCAGCGTGACGATACAGATCGCGAACCCCGTCAGGGCCACGATCTGCCGGTACTGCGCGACCCGTGCCGGGGGCCGCTTCGTACGGTTCCGCATCTGACTCACTCCCACACCTGAAGGGCTGCCGAGGTCCGGACGGACCCGTGCGTTCC
>NZ_MUMF01000704.1 GCF_002155905.1 Streptomyces tricolor
CCCGCGCCGGCACGCTGTCCTCCGACACGACTCGCCCGGCCCGCCCGCACCGCGTGGTTCCCCGCCCGTCGTCAGGACACGTCGGCTACGTCTGCGACATCGCTCCATGGCACGGTCGTCTCCGACATCCCCATGACCGCGCTCGTCGCGGTGATGGTCATGGTGTCGGTGGGCACTTTCGACTGGCACTCCGTCGCCCCGAAGACGCTGAAGCGGATGCCGGCCGTGGAAATCACCGGCCTGAACGACCCCAGCGCCCACCTGCACGGCAGGCTCAGCGGGACACGCGCGGCCGGCCACTGACGCACCGGGAACCTGCCGCCCCGGCTCCCGCCCGCGGCGAGGCGGGCGGGAGCCGGCGGCCCTCCCTTCACGGCCCCGCATGCGAGGGGAGACGCGCGCACCCTCCCGGCGACGAGCGGGAGCACGGCGCGGCCGGGGCTTTTCGGCCGCCGCGGAAGGGGCACGCGGTCGGGGTACGACTTCCGACCGGAGGGGCGGTATCACGATGGCCGAGTACGAACGTTCCCGCACGATGCCCGCGCAGCCCGAGCACGTCTTCGACCAGGCGGCCAATGTCGACCAGCTCGACGCCTGGCTCCCCGACGCCCTGCACGTGGACGTCGAGGACCCGCCCGCCGTGACCGTGCACGAGGACCGCACCGGCGAGGACATGCCCGCCCTGCTGCGGTCCGAGCCGGACCAGATGCGGCTGGAGTGGGGGACCCGGGAGCAGGGCAGCTATGCGGGCTGGCTCCAGGTGGCGGGCATCGGCAGCGGAGCCAGCGAGGTGACCGTGCACCTGTCCTTCTTCGACGCCGGCCACGACCCGGGCGAGCAGGCGGTGAACGACGCCCTGGACGGCAGTCTGCGGCGGCTGGAGGAACAGGTGCGGATGCGGGTCGACAACGCGGGCGGCTGAGGTGCCGCACCCGGTGCGCTGGCACCCGCTGCGCCTGACGACGCCGGTCAAGCAGCACGTCTTCGGCGGCCGGGCCCTCGCCGACCGGCTGGGCCGCACCGGGCTGCCGTCCGGGCCGGTCGCCGAGACCTGGGAGGTCAGCGACGTCGACGGGGAGGTGGCCACGGTGACCGAGGGCCCGTCGGCCGGGCGGTCGCTGCGCGAGCTGCTGGCGGCGGACCCCGCCGGGCTGCTCGGCGACCGCCCGCACGGGCCGCGTTTCCCGCTGCTCACCAAGTTCATCGACGGCACGCGCGCGCTGCCGGTCCATCTGCACGCCGACGACGCCACCGCCCGCCGTCTGGAGGGCGAGCCGAACGGCAAGACGGAGGCCTGGCATGTGCTCGACGCCGTACCGGGCGCGACCGCCCTGGTCGGCGTGCGGCCCGGGACCGACCGGGAGCGGCTGCGCCGGGCGCTGCTCGCGCAGGACTTCGACGCGGTGATGCGCCGCCTGCCGGTGCGCGCCGGGCAGACCGTGTACGTGCCCGGCGGCACCCTGCACAGCTTCGGGCCCGGCACCCTGGTGTACGAGATCGAGCAGACCTCCGACATCCAGCAGCACGCCATGCCCTGGCGGATGGAGGACGGCGCGCCGCTGGGCGAGCGGGAGCGGGCGGCGAACATCGAGCGGCTGCTGGCCGAGTGGCGGCCGGAGCCCCGGCCCGAGTTCCAGCCGGGACTGAGCGTGCCGGTCGCGGACTCGGTGGTGCGGACGGTGCTGTGCGCGGGGCCGTACTTCGCCCTGGAGCGCTGGACCGCGGGCCGTAGCGCCCGGATCGCCCGTACGTTCGCCACGGCCCAGGTCCTCAGCAATGCCGGCGCCCCCGTGACCGTCACCTCGGGCGACTGGACCGGCCGGCTCGACCGCGCGCGGACCCTGCTGCTGCCCGCCGCGCTCGGCGAGGTGCGGGTGGCCGGGCCCGCCGACGTCCTGTTCGGCTACGTTCCGGACCTGGAGGCCGACATCCGGGCCCCGCTGACGGCCGCCGGGCACGGGCCGGCCGCGCTCGCCGCCCTCGGCGAGGGCCTCTGGCCCGGCACGCGCGAGGGGGGCGGCACTCCTCCCTGAGGAGCCGGCCGGGCCCGTCTCCGCGTTTGCGCCCCGGAGGGCCGGGGATCCGGGCGCGGGCGGTGATCGTCGTGCCCGAACCCGGCAGCAAGAGGTACGACACCCGCAGGGCGCGGCTGCGCAAGGAGGCCGAGCGCTCCGGGGTCTCCGACCAGGACGCGAACGCCGTCGCCGACGAGACCCTGCAGCAGGACCCGGAGTGGCAGAGCCGGGGTCCGAAGACGGAGCGCGGCCGTGGCCCGAAGGGCGAACGCCCGGAGAACGACTGAGGACGGCCAGGACGCGCCTGGGCCTCCCCGGACGTCCGGGGAGGCCCAGGTGTGTCCCTGGTCCCGAGGTGCGAAGGCGACGCGGAGATTCGTCGGTGGCCCGTACAACCATGCGGCGGCGGCAGTAGTCTCCACAGGCGGAACGCACGTTCCCCTACCGTTCGTTCGCCCGTCACACCACGTCAACCAGAGGACTCCATGCCGCTCTCCACCCCCGGCCCCCGTGCGCTTCGGCAGACCGCCGGTGCCCTCGGCGCCCTGGCCCTGCTCGCGCTCGGTGCCGCGCCCGCCTCCGCCGACGACCCCGCGACCGGCCTGGTGCTGGGCGCCCTCGCACCGGTCGACGGGGTGAAGCCGGGCGCCGAGATCCAGGTACCGGCGACCTTCACCAACACGGGCGGCGCGGCGCTCGGCAAGGTCTGGATGTCGTACTCGGTCACGCGCGGGCTGAGCCACACCGCGATCCCGTCCAACTGCCTGCGGTACGAGGTGTCCTCCTTCGACGAGGCGCCCAGCTCCTCGGACCTGGTCTGCGCGTTCGACCAGCAGATCGAGCCGGGTGTGGTGTACGCCCCCGAGCGGCCCGCCACCCTCAAGGCCCTGGACCACGCGCTCCACGACGAGCTGCGGGTGTCGGTCGCCGCGTACGACCCGGCCCCGACCGACGGCGCCGCCGACCCGGTGCGGGGTACCGGTCCCGCGGTGAAGCTGGTCGAGCGGCCCGACGAGAAGCCGGCCGCCCCCGGCTCCGCCCGGCACGACGGCTGGGACGCGGCCGACGTCCCGGTCACGACCGACAACACGGCCGACTTCCAGGTGACCGGCGCCCGGCTGCAAGGCCGCGTCGGCGACACGGTCGACGTGCAGCTGAAGTTCACCAACGCCGGGCCCGGATGGGTGCTGCGCGCATCGGACGGGCCGGCCACCCATGTCCTGGTCAAGATGCCGGCCGGTACGACGGTGACCAAGGCCGACGGCTACTGCGAGAAGGCCGGGGACGGCGGCTACGAGTGCGGTACCAGCCAGCGCTGGGTGGACGAAGGCCGGGGCGAGACCTACGAGTTCAAGGTGCGCATCGACAAGGCGGTCGCCGGGGCGGAGGGTTCGGTGGCGCTCACGGACGAGTCCCGCCCGTTCGACGCCGACAAGACGAACGACACGGCCGCGATCACGCTCGACGTGACCGGCGGGTCGACCGGCGGCAGCGGCTCGGCCGGGGGCGGATCGGCCTCCTCCGCCGGCGGCACGGGCACCACCGGCGGTTCCGGTTCCACGGCGGGCGGCTCGGCGACGGGCGGCACGTCCGGCTCGGCGTCGACGGGCGGCGCGACGGGCGGCGCGGACGGCGGCTCGGACGGCGGTTCCGCTTCGGCCGCGTCCTCGGCCTCGGCCTCGGCCTCGGGCGGGAACCTGGCGAACACCGGTTCGGGCTCGGTGCTGCCCGTCGCCGCCGCCGCGGCCGGCGCCGTGGTCGTCGGCGCCGGGGCGATCGTCGTCGTACGGCGCCGGGCCGGCCGGCAGCGCTGACCGGCATCCGGGTACCGGCCGGCCGGCACCGCCCGCCGGTCAGTACCCGGACCCCAGCCGCTGGGTCGAGTAGGCGCACTCGGTGTAGACGTAGCCGGACCTGAGCCTGGCGGTGTCCGATGCCGGGGTCGCGGTGCTGCCACCCTGCGGCTTGTGCACGAAGTACGTGGTGCCGACGGGCAGGCTGATGGTGCGCTGCGGGTAGTGCTTGCTGCTGTCGTTGCAGGGCTTGAAGCCCGGGATCACCGTGTCCGCGAGCGTGTATGCCTTGCAGCCGCCGCAGCCCTTGAGGGTGAAACTGCCGGTGACCGGGCCGGTGTACAGGACGGTGATGTCGTCCGGGCTGTCGTTCTTGACGGTGACGGAGATGCTGCCGCCGGAGGCCGTGGTGGGCAGCTTCTTCCCGGCCGCGGGCAGGGTCTGCGCGACCTCGGCGGCTATGGCGATCTTCTCGGCGCGGGCCCGGTTCCGGTGGTTCTCGTGGTCGGCGGCGAACTGCTCCATGGTCTTCTGCGCCGCGTCGAAGTCGCCGTCCTCGTACTGGTCGACGCCGCACGCGTACCGGCCCGTGTCGCCGCTGCGGCCGGCCCGGCCCGCGGCCTTCGCCAGCCGGCCGTCCGCGTCCCCGGCCGCGCCGGCCAGGTCGCCGATCCGGGTGTCGAGGTCGCGCAACCGCTCGACGGCCGCGCAGGGTTCGTCGCCGTCGACCGCCTTCTCCGCCTTCCGCACCGCCGCGTCGACGGCGGGCACCACCTTGGCCGCCGCCCCGGACCGCGGGAAGGTGTCCAGCAGGTCGCCGAAGCGGGTCACCCAGTCCGCCCCGCCGGTGGCCAGCTGCCCGGCCCCGCACTCGTACAGGGCGGTCGCGAGCCGGTCGTCGGGCCAGCCGGCGAGCGAGCCGAGGTGCTCCTTCGGGATCGTGTCCGGCACGGTGCGCAGGTACTTCAGCGGCTCCACGGCGGCGCAGTACTCGCGGTGGCCGTAGGCCGCGCCGACGGTCGTGTAGTAGGTCCGCAGGCTGTCGGGGACCTTCTCCGCCGCGCGGGAGCCGGCGTGGTGCACGGCGATGTCGCGGTAGACCTCCAGGGCCGTCCGGTAGTCGCGTGCGGCGGAGCCGAACGACCGCCGGCCGCTCGCGGCCACCAGGTCGTCGGCGCGCTCCAGCCGGCCGAGGAGCGCCCGCTCCACGGCTTCGTCGTGGGCGTCCTGGTACCAGAGCGTGCCGCCGGCCGGTACGGCGAGCAGCAGCACACCCAGCAGCAGCGCGAGGGGCGCTCTGTGCGGCCGGGCCGGCCGGGTGCGCAGGCCGGCGAACCCGCCGTGGACGGCCGCCGCCAGCAGGAGCACGGCGTAGCCGGCGAGCGCGGCTCCGGGGATCCCGTCGGCGTCCGCGGGGAGCGCGACGAGCAGCAGTACGGCGGTCGCCGCCCAGCAGGCGGCGGTCAGCACCCAGCGGCGCAGGAGCGCGTAGCCGAGGCCGAGACCGCTCAGGTTGAGCAGGGCGGTCGCGAGGGCGCGCCAGGCGTCCGGCGGCGCGGGCGGCGGGCCGGCGGGCATCGGCGGCGGACTCGGCGGCACGGGCGGCAGCGACGGCCCGCCGAACCCCCGACCAGGACCGCCGAACCCCCGCCCGGGATCGTTGAATCCCTGACCAGGACCGCCGAACCCCTGGCTCGGACCGTCGAGTCCCTCGTTCGGTCTGTACGGACCTCCGGACATGATGGCTCCCCCTGGTCAACTCCCCCCGCATGTCTGCGGATCCGCAGTGTACGGGCGTGGACGCAGACCCGACAGAGGACCGAAAGCTCACCCTTTCCCGCACAACCCTTATTTGCCTCATGCCCCATTTGTCCGATTATCCTGGGCGGCCTTGCCGGGCCCGACCGAGCGGCCCGCGGATCCCGACGAGGAAGGGGGCGACGACGGCATGCGCGGCGCACGGTGGTCCGCTCTGCCGGCACGGATGAGACGGCTCGGCCGCACCGACGGGGCCGAGGCCGCCCGGGCGACCGTGGCCGCCGGGCTGACATGGCAGACCTGTACGGCGCTGCTGCACACGCCCGACCCGTACGCGGGGGCCGTCGCGGCGCTGCTCATCGTGGAGACGACGGTGGTGCGCACGGCCTCCGCGGCGCTGCGGTACGGCGCGGGCTGTCTGCTCGGCGTGCTCGTCGCCGTACCCGGCGCCCTGTACGCCCGGCCCGGCATGGCGGGTCTGGCGCTGGTCGTCTTCGCCTCCGTGCTGCTGGCCCGGCGCGGGTTCCTCGGGCACCACGGCATCCATGTGCCGACGACCGCGCTGATCACGTTCGCCCTGCTGCGCGGCCACCACCGCGGTGAGCTGGTCTCCCACCTGGCGGAGATCGTGCTGGGCATCGGCTTCGGCCTGGCGTGCAGCGCGCTGCTGTTCCCCGCCGTGCGGGTGCGGTCCGCCGAGCGGGCGCTGGAGGAGCTGCGGGCGCTGGTCGCCCGGTATCTCGACGGCCTGGCCGACGCGGTCGTGCGCCGGGAGCGGCCCCGGGACGTGCTCGGCCCCTCCTGGGAGCAGGACCTCGACACGGCGCTGGAGCGCGCCCGCACGGCCGTGGACGAGGCGCACGAGAGCATGCGGTGGAACGTTCGGCCGGTCGCCCGGCGCCGCCGCTGGCACCTGGACCGCCGGGTCCTGTGCACCCTGGCCGACGTGGCGCGGGAGCTGGCCGCCACCGGCCGGCTGCTCGACGCGCGCCCCGGGGCCGCCCGCACCCCCGGCCCCGAGGCCGCGTTCGCCCGGTCGTACGCGCGGCTGCTGCGTACGACCGCGCTGTGCGCCTACTCCTGCCGGGGCGGCCGGCCGCACCCCGCGCTGCCCGCGACCCGGCGGGCCCTGACCCGGCTGGGCTCGGCCCGGTGCGATCCCCCGGCCGCCGACGCCGAGACCGGCCGTCTGCTCCGTCACCTGGAGTCGGCCCTGTCCTGTCTGTCGGCCCCGCCGCCCGCCCCGCCCGTCCGCACCCACCGGGCACTCCGCCCACTACGGCACACCCCCAGGCGATGACCCAGCACACCACACCCCAGCACACCACGTCCCAGCACACCGTCTCCGCGTCCGGCACCGGTAAGGGCACCGGCTCCGCGCGCCCGGCCCGGGGCCTGCGCGGCCGGATCGCCGGCTCCCGTGCCCTGCCGGCGGCGGCCCCCGTTCTGCTCATGGCGGCCGTCTCCCTCACCGATCTGCTCACCCCCGACTGGCTGCATGTGTCACCGGTGATGGTCGCCGTGCCCGTGCTGGCCTCGGTGCTGCTCCCGCTGTGGGCCACGGCGGCCCTCGCGTGCGCCGCGCTGGCCGCGACCGCCCTGCTCCAGGCGGACGCGGGGCAGTACGGGCATCCGGACTCGGACGTCGTGCTGTTCAGCCTGTTCGTGGTCGGAGTGACGTCGATGGCGGCCTGTTCCCTGCGCGGGCGCCGGGAGCGGCAGTTGCAGCAGGTCCGCTCCGTCGCGGAGACGGCCCAGCGCGCGCTGATGCACCCCCTGCCGCACCGGCTCGGTTCGCTGGCCCTGCGCGGCGTGTACCTGCCGGCCGAGTCGGAGGCGAGGATCGGCGGCGACTTCTACGAGGCCCTGCAGACGCCGTACGGCACCCGGATCCTGGTCGGCGACGTCCGGGGCAAGGG
>NZ_MUMF01000705.1:0-171 GCF_002155905.1 Streptomyces tricolor
TCCGTGCAGGGCTCCCTCGCGATGTACGCCATCCACCGGTTCGGCAGCGAGGAGCAGAAGCTCCAGTGGCTGCCGCGCATGGCCGCCGGCGAGGTGATCGGCTGCTTCGGGCTGACCGAGCCCGACCACGGCTCCGACCCCGCCTCCATGCGCACCCACGCCAAGCGCGAC
>NZ_MUMF01000705.1:231-781 GCF_002155905.1 Streptomyces tricolor
ACGACGTACGGCTGCCCGCCACGGCCGTGCTGCCGGAGGTCACCGGACTGCGCGGACCGCTCAGCTGCCTCTCGCACGCCCGCTACGGCATCGTCTGGGGAGCGATGGGCGCCGCGCGCAGCAGCTTCGAGGCGGCCCTGGACTACGCGAGGTCGCGGGAGCAGTTCGGGCGGCCGATCGGCGGCTTCCAGCTCACCCAGGCCAAGCTCGCCGACATGGCGGTGGAACTGCACAAGGGGATTCTGCTCGCCCACCATCTGGGGCGGCGGATGGACGCCGGCCGCCTGCGTCCCGAGCAGGTCAGCTTCGGCAAGCTCAACAACGTCCGCGAGGCCATCGAGATCTGCCGTACGGCGCGGACGATCCTCGGTGCCAACGGGATCTCCCTGGAGTACCCGGTGATGCGGCACGCGACCAATCTGGAATCGGTGCTCACCTACGAGGGCACCGTCGAGATGCACCAGCTCGTGCTGGGCAAGGCGCTCACCGGGTTCGACGCCTTCCGGTGAGCCTGGCGGGAGGCGGGGCCGGTGAGCGGCCCTGCCTCAGC
>NZ_MUMF01000705.1:804-1417 GCF_002155905.1 Streptomyces tricolor
TGACCGGGACGCCGTCCCGGAACAGCTCGCCGATGGCGCGGGCGTCCCGGAAGCTGTCCGGGGTGACCGTGCCGATCCGGCGGCCCTTCTCCTCGGCCGTGTCCGTGGCCACCTTCACCCGCGGGTCGGTGACCCAGGCGTCCCCGGACTCGGTGCCCTCGGAGTAGTCGTCGTCGTAGTAGCGCTCGTCATCGTTGTCGTCGACGAGGCCGAGCCACGCACTCGCCTTGCGTACCGATCCCATGGACGCCTCCTCTCACAGCGGTCTTTCTTGCTTTCCGCATCCCTATGGTCATCCATGATGCGGACGGCGCGCCAAGTGGATAGACGCCGCGCGGGGGGTTTGTGACGGTACTGGTGCACAGCGGATCCGTCGAGAGTCCTTGTGCCCCAAGGGTCGCGACTCATACGGCTGCTGACTGAGAGTGAAATATGATTGTTCGCGGCGGACGGGTGACGCGCGGTGCGTACGGGTGAACGCCAACATCGTGTGACAGTACGGGGGATGTGGTGTTCGGAATCGTCAGGCCCTGCGCTCACCGGCTCGGCGAGCGGCTGAAGACCGAGTGGATGGCGCACCTGTGCGGGCTGTGTCTGGCCCTGCGCCGTGACC
>NZ_MUMF01000706.1 GCF_002155905.1 Streptomyces tricolor
GGACGGCCGGCTGCTGCGCGGGCGGCTGAGGGTGCTGCGCGGGCTGATCGGCCGGCTGCGGGGGCTGCGGTGGCGTGGACATGTCGCGAAGATAGTACACGGTTGGCGGTCAAGTCCCCCGACGTCCGGGATCGTTATGGTCTGCGGACATCTGCTACGTATCCATGACGGTACCGCCGGGCCCGCCGCCCGGCACCGGGTCGGGCCGGCGCGAGCCGCACCGGCAGGCTCCGAACGCCGATGCCGACGAACCCCGGGTGCGGCAGCAAGTCCGTTTCCGACAGGTGACGTACGGCGCCCGGCCGGGCGGGGCGGGTGACGTCGAAACGGTCGGAGTCCGGTCCGTGCGCCGCCGGGTCGCGACCGGCGGCGGAGTACCCGGCGAGCACGGGCGTGCCGACGGGGATGCGCGTCCCGGCGACGGCGAGGTCCCGCACCGGATAGCGGAACGGGAAACAGCTGACCGGCGCGTCCCAGCGCAGCGTCTCCTCCACCACGTCCGCCCAGCCCGCCTCGCCCGCGCGCACCAGGCCGAGCTGCTCGGGGTGGGCGCACAGGGCGCGTACGGCATTGGTGATCAGGTTCAGGGTGGTCTCGTGCCCGGCGACGATCATCAGCAGCAGCGTGCCGATCAGCTTCTGCCGGCCGAGCCGGTCGCCGCCCGCGTCCCGGGCGGCGACGAGCGCGCTCGTGAGGTCGTCGCCGGCCGGGCCGCCTTCGCCGTGGCGATCCCGGTCAGGACGGCGACGAGTTCCCGGTCGGCGGCGACGGCCTCGGCGGGCCCGGTGTCCGTGGCCACGACCTGGCCGCCGAGGCG
>NZ_MUMF01000071.1 GCF_002155905.1 Streptomyces tricolor
GGCGGGCAGGGCGGTGGGGAGGCGAGGCGCTGGTCCGCGAACAGGACGGACGCGGTCCGCCGCTCACGGGCCGCGCCCCGCCCCGCGAGCGGTGTCGGCCCGTCCTGCGAGGGGTGTGTCGCCCCGCCGTGCGAGCGTGGCGGTCGGCCTGCCTCGCGCACGGTGTCGGCCCGCCTAGCGCAGGGCGTCGGCCCGTGAGCGGTGTCGGATCAGCCCACGAAGCGGCCGTAGGCCCTCAGGGTGCGCAGGGCCTCGATGGTCACCAGGGGGCGCGCCTCCAGTGCCGGGGCCGGAGCCCACCGGCGCCACCGGATCGGCCAGCCGCCGTCCTCCTGCTGCTCGGCGGCCAGGTGATCCAGCGAGCGCGACATCTCCTCGTCGGTGAACCACGCGCGCGCCAGCGAGTCGGGACGGCGGGCGAAGTCGTGCGGGAAGTGGTGCTCGCCCGGAGCGTAGCCGGGGGCGACCGGGAACGCGTCGAGCCGGTCCGGGTCCAGCACCGCGAGCCGCTGCTCCCGCACCAGGCGGCCCAGCCGGTCGGCGGCGGCCTCCGCGCGCGGGCGGTCGGGAGCGGAGTCCAGGAAGGCCACGGCGGCCTGCACCTCGTAGGGGTGGGACTTGTCCAGGGACTCCACCGCCTGCCAGCAGAAGTCGGTGGCCCGGAACAGCCAGGCGTGCCAGACCTCGTTGCGGTGCAGCAGCCCGACCACCGGGCCGGTGGCGAGCAGCTCGCTCGGCGGGTCGTCGACGACCGGGACGAACGGCGCCGTCGGATACCCGCGCTGGCTGGGGTGGACCGCCGGCAGCGCGCCGTCCGGGGTGGAGACGGAGGTCAGATAGCGGCACACGCGCTCCACCCGCTGCCCGCCGCAGCGCTCGACGGCGTCCAGCACACGCAGCGCGTGCGCGGTGTGCAGGGGCTGGCTGACCGGTCCGCGCAGATCGGGCTCCAGCGCGTGCCCGTACCCGCCGTCGTCGTTGCGGTAGGCGTCCAGTGCCGCTTCCACCGCGTCCGGGCTGCCGTGCAGGAAGTGGTACGCGAAGAGATGCTGCTCCAGCACGCGTGCGGTGAGCCACACGAACTGTTCGGCGCGGAAGAGCGGAGAACGCGCCGGGGGCGTGGTGGGGAGTGGAGAAGCTCCTGATTCGGCCATGCGTCAGACCGTAGGACGGAAAGCGGTCTCGGCAGGCGCTCCCGGGCAGGGCCCACCCCCAGGGGCGGGATACTGGAGTCATGCGGTTGACGGTCTTCTGGCAGCGGATGGCGGAACACTTCGGTCCGGGGTACGCCGACACCTTCGCGCGCGACCACGTCATGTCGGAACTGGGTGGACGCACGGTGAACGAGGCGCTCGACGCCGGCTGGGCGGCCAAGGACGTGTGGCAGGTGGTCTGCGCGGTCATGGACGTGCCGCGCGAGAAGCGTTGAGACGCCGGCCGAAATGCCGGGCTTGCCGGAGAAGAACGTGACAGTACGGCACTGATCTGTCACGAAGATCGCTGGCGGGCGCCGGTTGTCGGTGGCGTGGGCGAGACTGGGCGCGTGGCACCCACTGACGAGCACCCCCTGGCACCCCCCGCCGAGGACGGCGAGCCGTCCCCCCGGCAGGCAGCACCGGCCGCCGCGCCTCCGCCCGGCCGCCCCCCGGTCTCCGACGCCGTCGTCCCCGACGGCCGGATGCCGCGCTGGCTGCCGCGTGCCATGGTGCTCGCGCTCGCGCTGATCGCCGCGTTCCAGCTGGGCAGCTGGGCCTTCCACCAGCTGACCAGTCTCTTGATCAACATATTGATCGCGTTCTTCCTGGCCCTGGCGATCGAGCCCGCGGTGAGCCGGATGGCGGCCCGTGGCATGCGCAGGGGGCTCGCCACCTTCCTGGTCTTCCTCGGCCTGACCGTCCTCGCCGCCGGGTTCGTCACCTTGCTCGGGTCGATGCTGGCCGGCCAGATCATCAAGATGATCGAGGGATTCCCGGACTACCTCGACTCGCTCATCAACTGGATCAACCAGACCTTCCACACGGAACTCAGACGGGTGGACATCCAGGAGGGCCTGCTCCACTCGGACTGGTTGCGCCGCTACGCGCAGACCAGCGCGGCCGGGGTCCTCGACGTGTCCGCCCAGGTGCTGGGCGGGCTCTTCCAGCTGCTGACGGTCGCGCTGTTCTCGTTCTACTTCGCGGCGGACGGCCCCCGGCTGCGCCGTGCCCTGTGCTCGGTGCTGCCGCCCGCGCGCCAGGCCGAGGTGCTGCGCGCGTGGGAGATCGCCGTCGACAAGACGGGCGGCTATCTGTACTCGCGCGGCCTCATGGCGCTCGTCTCCGGGATAGCGCACTACATCCTGCTCGAGTCCCTCGGAGTGCCGTACGCGCCGGTGCTCGGCGTCTGGGTGGGCCTGGTCTCGCAGTTCATCCCCACCATCGGCACGTACCTCGCGGGTGCGCTGCCGATGCTGATCGCGTTCACCGTCAACCCCTGGTACGCGGTCTGGGTGCTGATCTTCGTCGTGATCTACCAGCAGTTCGAGAACTACATGCTCCAGCCCAAGCTGACCGCCAAGACGGTCGACATCCACCCGGCGGTCGCCTTCGGCTCGGTCGTCGCGGGCACCGCGCTGCTGGGCGCGGTCGGCGCGCTGATCGCCATCCCGGCGGTGGCCACCCTGCAGGCGTTCCTGGGGGCGTACGTGAAGCGGTACGACGTCACGGACGACCCGCGGGTGCACGGGCACCGCGGCAGGAACCCGGTCGGTCCCGGAACGCTCACGCGTGTGCGGCGGCTCTGGGCCCGCCGCCCGGGCGGGCGGCAGCGGCCGTAGCCGGGCTGCTCCGCCGCCCGGCACGGGCCGGTGTCAGAGGTGGTCGAAGAAGCGGGTCCACCAGGTCGCGTGGTCCTCTGCGGCGAGCCAGGTTTCGCCGTCGTACCGCCGGCGGAGCAGCCGTTGCGGGACCAGGCGGTAGCCGAGGCCGGACAGGGCGGCCGTGATCCGGACGCGGTCCGCCGCGGAGAGCGCACCCTCGCGCACGGCGTCGTCCAGGTCGTCGTGGCTGTCCGGCGCCGGTGTGGTGACCGCCGCCAGGTCGCCGTAGTTGCTCAGCCGCACGGCGAGGAGCAGCCCGGCCCCGGGCGCCTCGGCCGGGACGTCCACGCGGAAGGAGAAACTGGCGTCCTGGATGCCCTCGTCGAGGCTGCAGGGCCTGCCGAAGTCCCGGGTCAGCCGGTCCCGCAGGGCGGTCGCCCCGAACCGGGCCGCGGAGCGGTCGAAGCCGTCGGGGTGCTCCAGGTGGTGCGGTCCGGGCAGCCGGTCCAGTGCGTGGAGCAGGGCGCGCGTCCTGTCGTCGTCGTTCATCTCCGCCCCACCTTACGGAAGCCGTCCTGCGCCGCCGGCTCGTGCGGGTCCTCCCCCGGGATTCGCCGGACCCCCGCCTGACGGGCGGTCTACCGTACGGACAGCCGCACCCTGCCGCGGTCACCTGAGGAGGGATCCTGTGTCATCGCCCTGCGACCCCCGGTACGCCCCCGCCGGCGATGTGAGTGCCGCGCTCATGATGATCGACTCTCGGCTCAAAGCCGTCTACGACGGCAAGACCGGGACCGATGCCGAGCAGCAGCAGTTGATCGACCAGTACACCGCGTCCCTGGGCCCCGGGGGAGCCGATGACCTGCTGGACGGCGCGTGCACCCTCATCTACATGTACATGACGTGGCTGCGGATGGCGTACGAGGACCACGACAGGGACGTCATCGAGAGCGTGGTGCCCCACCTCGTGGCCTCGATGCGCATGATGCCCAAGAGCGTCCGTCCGGAGGCCATCCCCACCATGGCCGGCCTGGTCGTCGCGGCGGGCACCGGCCTGAGCCCCAGCCTGTGGCGGCGCCAGTACGGAGACTGGACCAAGGACGAGATGAACCCCCTGGAAGCCACCGCCTTCCTGCTCGCGGAGCACATCAACCGGATCACCGACGACCGCGACTTCGCCACCCGCCTGATCAGCAAGGCGCTGAACAGCGCGGACCAGGACTGACACGGAAGCCTGCCGTGCCGTGATCGCCGGACGGGCCGGGTCGCCCTCGCCGTCGGCACCGAACGCGTGTCCCGGTGACAGCGGGCCCGGGGCGGCGGCACCGCAGCCCGGACCCGCGTGAGGCGTGTCCGGGCTGCGCGGTCCGGCGGTGTCCTGACCGCCGGCGGTCAGGCGGAAAGGGCCTGGTGCAGGGCGTCGAGGCCGTCCGCGTATATCCCGGCGAACAGCTCCTCGGCCTCGGTGTCGCTGACACCGTCGGGGGTGAAGCGCCCGGACCACTGCACCTCGGCGACGTCGTCCCGGCCGTCGACCGGGTGGACGCGCAGGGTGGAGAGGTAGCCGGTGACGGGGAACGGGGCTTCGAGGATGGCGTAGGTGTAGTGGCGCTCGGCTTCGTTGAAGGCGACCAGGCGCTCGACGATGACGTCGCCGTCCGGGTTGGCCAGCTTGCGCACGCGGCCGCCTTCGAGCGCGGTGCTCTCGGGGATGTAGGGAAGCCAGTCGGGCAGGGAGTCGAAGCCGCCGATGAGGTCCCACACCTTCTGCGGCGAGGCGGGCACGGTGCGGGAGACGGACGTGGAAGCCATGGGTGTTTCTCCTGGGGATGGTGCTGTCAGGCGTGGTCGGGGAGCGGGGCGGCCGGGCTGACCAGGCCGGCGGCCCGCAGGTCGGTCCAGAAGGCGGCCGGGATGCGCTCGGCCAGCGCGGCGGTGTCCTCGGCGATGCGGCTCGGGCGGGTGGCGCCGGGGATGACGGCGGCGGCCGCCGGGTGGGCCAGGGAGAACTGCAGGGCGGCGGCCTTGATGCTCACGCCGTGCTGGTCGGTGAGGGCCTTGAGCTTCCCGACGCGCTCGATGATCTCCGGCGGTGCCTGCTGGTACTCGAAGTGGGTGCCGCCGGCGAGGATGCCGGAGCTGTAGGGGCCGCCGACGACCATGTCGACGCCCTGTTCCTGGGCCATGGGCAGCAGCCGCCCGAGGGCGTGGTCGTGGTCCAGGAGCGTGTAGCGCCCGGCGAGGAGGAAGCCGTCGGGGCGGGGCTCGTCCAGGGCGAGGGTCAGCTCGATGGGCTCGGTGCGGTTGACGCCCAGGCCCCAGGCCTTGATGACGCCCTCGTCACGCAGCCGGGACAGGACGCGGAAGGCGCCGGTGCGGGCCTCCTCGAACTTGCTCAGCCACAGATCCCCGTGGAAGTCCTGGGCGATGTCGTGGACCCAGACGATGTCGAGGCGGTCGGTGCCCAGGCGCTTGAGGCTGTCCTCGAGGGAGCGCTCGGTGGCCTCGGCGGTCCACTCGTGGACGATCTTGTTGGGGTTGCCGTGCTCGAACAGTCCGCCCTTCTCGCCGAAGTCGGGGGTGGCGGTCTCGTGCTCGTCGAGGATGACCCGCCCGACCTTGGTGGACAGGACGTAGGAGTCGCGGGGCTTGGCGGAGAGCACCTCGCCGAGCCGCGACTCGGCGAGACCGGCGCCGTAGAAGGGAGCCGTGTCGAAGTAGCGGATGCCCTGGTCCCAGGCGGCCTCGACGGTGGCACGGGCCTCGTCGTCGGGGATCGCGCGGAACATGTTGCCGAGCGGGGCGGTACCGAAGCCGAGCCGCCCGGGGAGAAGGGACTTGATGCCCATGGAAAAGATCCTTGTCTCGATGGCGATACGCGGCATTGAGGAGGTTTCTCCTGGTCCGCGCCTCTTGCTCCATCGAGGTTAGGATCGAGGGGTGAGACTGTCCAAGACTTGCTTGGACATACTTGAGTCCCCTGAGGTCTGACATGCTTGACTTGCGACAACTTCGCTATTTCGTGACCGTGGCCGAAGAGGAGCACGTGGGGCGGGCCGCCGAACGCCTGCACATCTCGCAGTCCCCGCTCAGCCGGCAGATCGCCCAGCTCGAGAAGAACCTGGGCCTGACGCTCTTCGAGCGCAGCCAGCAGCGCATCCGGCTCACCTCCGACGGCCGTGTCTTCCTCGCCGAGGCCACGGCCCTGTTGCGGCATGCGGACCGCCTGGAGAACCTGGGCCGCCGCCTCGGCCGTGGCGACGAGGGCGGCCTGTGCATCGGCTACGTGGACGACGCCATGCACACCGGTCTGCTGCCGCGGGCCCTGCGCACCCTGAACGAGGAGCGCCCCGGCATCCATGTCGCCCTCTACGACCTCACCGCCGCCCAGCAGTTCGAGGGCCTGCGCCAGCGCAGCCTGGACATCGCCCTCGTCCCCGAAGCCCCGCCCGAAGAGGATCCCGACCTGCGCAGCACGCTGCTGCTCAAGGACCCGCTGCTGCTGGCGATGCCCAGTGGCCACCCGCTCGCCGGCGCGGCCGAGATCCGGCCCGGGGATCTCGACGGCCGGCCGTGGGTCGCCGTCGAGGACAACCGCGACCACGTCTGGCGGGACGACTTCGTCGCTGCGTGCGCCGCCGCCGGATTCACGCCCGACATCCGCTTCGAGGCCCCGGAGCCCCTCACCGCCCTGGGTCTCGTGGCCTCCGGACTCGGCAGCGCCTTCGTGCAGAAGAGCATGCTGCACGGCCGTCTGTCGGGTGTGACCGTCCGTGAGCTGCCCTGGTTCCAGCGATCCGTCCCCCTCTGGGCCGCGTGGCACCGGACCGATCTGCGCCCGGTCGTCGCCGCGTTCCGTACGACGGTCCTGGCCGCCGGAGCCGAGGAGGCCGGAGCCCGGTGACCGGCTTGACACAAAAATCGAACATCCATTCTCATGAGGGCTCAGGCGAGGCTCAGGCTGGGGACTTTCTCCCGATTCGCGGGTATATGTCCCTCGGTTATCCACAGGCTGGACCTGCGTCGGGGCGCATTGTCAGTGGCAGGCGTTAGCGTCTTTGACGTGAAGCGATCGACTCAAGCAAACCGGGTGGAACCCATGGCAGGAACCGACCGCGAGAAGGCGCTCGACGCCGCGCTCGCGCAGATTGAACGGCAATTCGGCAAGGGCGCGGTCATGCGCATGGGCGAGCGGTCGAAGGAGCCCATCGAGGTCATCCCGACCGGGTCGACCGCGCTCGACGTCGCCCTCGGCGTCGGTGGCCTGCCGCGCGGCCGTGTCGTCGAGGTGTACGGCCCGGAGTCCTCCGGTAAGACCACGCTGACCCTGCACGCCGTGGCCAACGCCCAGAAGGCGGGCGGCACCGTCGCCTTCGTGGACGCCGAGCACGCCCTCGACCCCGAGTACGCCAAGAAGCTGGGCGTCGACATCGACCAGCTGATCCTCTCCCAGCCGGACAACGGCGAGCAGGCGCTGGAGATCGTGGACATGCTGGTCCGCTCCGGCGCCCTGGACCTGATCGTCATCGACTCCGTGGCCGCGCTCGTCCCGCGCGCGGAGATCGAGGGTGAGATGGGCGACAGCCACGTGGGTCTGCAGGCCCGTCTGATGAGCCAGGCGCTGCGGAAGATCACCGGTGCGCTCAACCAGTCCAAGACCACCGCGATCTTCATCAACCAGCTGCGCGAGAAGGTCGGCGTGATGTTCGGCTCGCCGGAGACCACCACCGGTGGCCGCGCGCTGAAGTTCTACGCCTCGGTGCGCCTCGACATCCGCCGCATCGAGACCCTGAAGGACGGCACGGAGGCGGTCGGCAACCGCACCCGCGTCAAGGTCGTCAAGAACAAGGTCGCGCCGCCCTTCAAGCAGGCCGAGTTCGACATCCTCTACGGCCAGGGCATCAGCCGCGAGGGCGGCCTGATCGACATGGGCGTGGAGCACGGCTTCGTCCGCAAGGCCGGCGCCTGGTACACGTACGAGGGCGACCAGCTCGGCCAGGGCAAGGAGAACGCGCGCAACTTCCTCAAGGACAACCCCGACCTGGCCAACGAGATCGAGAAGAAGATCAAGGAGAAGCTGGGCGTGGGGGTCCGGCCGGAGGAGCCCGCCGCCGAGCCGGGCGCCGACGCGGCGGTCACCGCCGCCGCCGACGACGCGGCCAAGTCGGTGCCCGCCCCGGCAGCCGCCAAGGCCACCAAGCCCAAGGCCGCCGCTGCCAAGAGCTGACCCGTGACACGACGAACCGACTGGGCCGAGTACGAGTACGCCACCCCCGGTGCCCCACGGGGGAGGGGCACCGGAGGCTACCCGGACTCCGTCCCGGACGGTGCCGACGAACACCGGGGCGACGGGTACGACGGGTACGACCGGTACGACGGGCAGGACGAGCACCGCGAGCGGGACGAGCACGGCGGACTCGACCCGTATCGCGGAACCGGCGGGCACGGAGGTGACGGCGACGCGGGCGGCGAGCCGTACGGGGGCGGTTCGCCCGGCGGCCGTGCCTCCCGGGGGCCCGGCGGCGCCCGGGGCGGTGGCCAAGGGCGCGGCCGGCGGCGGCGCGGCTTCGGGGACGCGCCCGGTGAGGACGAAGGCGCCCCTCCCTCGGCGAGGGACGAGCGGGGGGAGTCTTCAGGGGACCCGGCTGAGCGGGCCCGGGCGATCTGCCTGCGCCTGCTCACCGGGACCCCGCGCACCCGCAAGCAGCTCGCGGACGCCCTGCGCAAGCGGGAGATCCCCGAGGACGTCGCCGACGAGGTGCTGGACCGGTTCGAAGAGGTCGGGCTCATCGACGACGGCGCCTTCGCGGACGCCTGGGTGGAATCCCGGCACCACGGCCGGGGCCTCGCCCGCCGCGCCCTCGCCCGGGAACTGCGCACCAAGGGAGTCGACTCCGCGCTGATCGAGGACGCCGTCGCGCAGCTCGACCCCGAGCAGGAGGAGGCGACCGCCCGGGAACTCGTCGCCCGCAAGCTGCGCGCCACCCGCGGCCTCGACCGCGACAAGCGACTCCGCCGGCTCGCGGGCATGCTCGCCCGCAAGGGCTACTCCGAGGGCATGGCCCTCCGTGTCGTCCGCCAGGCCCTGGAGGAGGAGGGCGAGGACACGGAGTTCCTCGGGGACGGGGACTTCTGACAGCGGGCCTTGGCCCGGGGGCGGGGCCGACCCTCGGCGCGGACGGCTGGGGTCAACTCCCGACGTGGACGGGCAGGGTGACCCCGGTGGACAGGCGGGGGACTCCCGCCGCAAGACGTCGGGCCCCCGTAGTTGCCCTCCCGGACACCCAGTCAGGTCACGGCGTTCGGGGTGCGCCGGCCAAGGGGGCGGAACCCGAGTGGGTGCGCCGGGCACGCCCCCATGGCTCAGGACGTCACCGGCACCACCGGCAGCCCCTCCGCGCGCCACGCCTGGAAGCCGCCCACCAGGTCCGTCGCCCGGTGCAGGCCCAGTTGGTGGAGGGAGGCGGCGGCGAGGCTGGAGGCGTAGCCCTCGTTGCAGATCACCACGACACGCAGGTCGTGGCCGGTGGCCTCGGGGAGGCGGTGGCTGCCCTGGGGATCGAGACGCCACTCCAGTTCGTTGCGCTCGACCACGACGGCGCCGGGGATGACTCCGTCCCGCTCGCGCAGGGCCGCGTACCGGATGTCGACCAGCAGCGCGTCACCGGACCGTGCCGCCCGGTGCGCCTCGCGTGCCTCGATGCGCTGGTATCCCGCCCGGACGCGCTCCAGCAACTCGTCGATGCCGAGCGGTCGTTCCACCGGAACGCCGGCCTCGCCGGGGGCTCCGGTTCCGTCGACCCCGGCGGCCCCGCTGGCCCCGCCGGTCACGTCACGCACCGCCGCCCGCTCGCTCGTCGCGCTCACTGCCAGTCCTCCGGGCGTTCGACCTGCTCCAGGCGCAGCACCTGGCCGGTGCGACTGTAACGGCGGATCCGGGGCAGCGGCGGGTAGTAGGCGTGGACGGAGATCGCGTGTCGGTCGCGGGACTCGTTGAGCACCTCGTGCACATGGTGGCGGCCGAAGGCGCGGCCCTGTCCGGCGGACAGCCGGCGTACGCGGTCCACGCCCTCGGTGAGTTCCAGGGTCTTCCAGCCGTCGGTGGGCAGCCGCGCGGCGAGGGAGTGCTCGGTGAGATGACCCGAGGCGGTGAGGAAGACGCCGACCGAGTCGGCGTGGTCGTGCCAGCCGGTGCCGGTGCCGGGCGGCCAGCCGATCAGCCACGCCTCGCTGCCGCCGGGGCCGGCCAGCCGTAGCCAGGTGCGGCCCTCCGGATCGAGCGGCAGGGAGGCGATCAGCTCGGCGTCGGCCGCCGTTCGGTGGGCGAAGTCGAGAAGGTCCGCCTGGGTGGGCGCCGAGCCGGCGGCCGGGGACGCGGACGAGGGCAGGGAAGGAGAAGGGACAGACACGTGCACCGTCCTGAGGAGCGTTCGCGGAAACGGGCGCACGGCGGCGCCCGGAAGGAGAAGGGGGAGCGAAGTCAGCAGGACGGGCGACACACGCAGCCCGCGTAGCGGACGAGGTCCATATGGACCCTCCGCCACAGGCGCACATAGGTGTCGGTCACGATCCGGAGTACAGCATGCCGCCGAACTCCGGTCAACCGAGTGTCACTCCCTGGACGGAGGGGGTGGAGGCACGGGGACGGCGCACGCCGGCCGCCTTCGGGGAGCAGGCTCGGCGCGGGGGGGGCGTCGCCTCCGAGGGGATGAGGTCAGCGCGGCCGGAGTCGCCTGCGGGGCACTGGGTTGGCTCACGCGGAGTCGCCTGCGGGGCACTGGGTTGGCTCACGCGGAGTCGCCTGCGGGGCACTGGGTTGGCACAGGCGGAGTCGCCTGCGGGGCACTGGGTCGGCACACGCGGAGTCGCCTGCGAGGCATGGGGTCGGCGCGGGCGGGAGCCGCCGCCGCAGGGTGCGTTCCGCGCATGCTCGGGCAGAGTCCGGGGCGTGGGATCAGGGCGCGCCGCAGCACAGATCGGGGGCGTGCCGGAGCAGAGTTCCGGGTGTGCGGCCAGCGTGTGTCGGATTGGAGCCCGTGCTGTGCACCCGGTGCGTGTGGGAGTCGTCCCGGGTCCAGCGTCGGCGTTGTGGGAGTCGCGGGTGCGCGGTGTGCGTTCCGTGCGGGTCGGCCTCCGTTCCCGAGGGCGCGGTCAGCGTGTGCCGGATCGGAGCCCGTGCTGTGTACCCGGTGCGTGTGGGAGTCGTCCCGGGTGCAGCGTCGGCGTCGTGGGAGTCGCGGGTGCGCGGTGTCCGTTCCGTGCGGGTCGGCCTCCGTTCCCGAGGGCGTGGTCAGCGTGTGCCGGATCGGAGCCCGTGCTGTGCACCCGGTGCGTGTGGGAGTCGTCCCGGGTGCACCGTCGGCGCCGTGGGAGTCGCGGGTGCGCGGTGTGCGTTCCGTGCGGGTCGGCCTCCGTTCCCGAGGGCGCGGTCAGCGTGCGCCGGATCCTGCCTGTGCCGCCGCTCCCTGCTTCTCCTCCTGTCCCTCCACCCCCTCATCGCCCCGCCCCTTGTGCCCCTTCTCGTCTTCCTCCTGTTGCTCCGCCCGCATCGCGCCGCCCAGTGCAGCCTCGGCCGCCGCGTACAGGTCGGCCGGGCGGACGCCGCTGAGCGCGGTGACCAGGTGGCCGTCGGGGCGTACGAGCAGCACGCTGTGCGCCGGCGCGCCCGGGTAGCTCTCGGCGACCAGCAGTTCCGCGGGGTGCGGCAGCGCGGTCACGGCCGCCGCGAGCCGGGGCATCACGCCGGCGGACATCCAGTGCTTGCGCTCCCAGACACCCGTACCGGGCGCGATGAGCACGACGAGCAGGGCCCCGCGGCCCAGCCGGTCGCGCAGCCGGACGAAGGAACCGTCCTCCGCCGTGACCCGGACGTCGGTGACCGGCGACCCGGGCGGGGTGTCGACGGGGATGGCCGCCTCCAGGTCACGGGGCGTGAGCGGCGAGGTGCCGTACGTCCCGGGCGCGCCCAGCGGACCGCGGCCCAGGTGACCGTCGGTGAGCAGCGCGTCGTGGCTCCGGGCCGCGCCGGGGACGATCTGGCGCAGCCCGCCCCCGCCGCGCAGCACCGGCAGCGCCTGGTCGGCGGCGCGCAGCCGGGCGGCGATCACCGCGCGCCGCTCGGTCTGGTAGCTGTCCAGCAGGGCCTCGTGCGGGCCGTGGTGCCAGGCCGCGGCCAGCTTCCAGGCGAGGTTGTCGGCGTCCCGGAGCCCTTCGTCGAGCCCCTGGGTGCCGAGCGCGCCGAGCAGATGCGCCGCGTCCCCGGCGAGGAAGACGCGGCCGGCGCGCCAGCGGCGGGCCAGCCGGTGGTGCACCGTGTGGACACCGGTGTCGAGCAGGTCGTACGCCGGTGAGGGGCCGTCCGACCAGCCCGTGAGGGTCTCGCGGATCCGGGACAGCAGCATCTCGGGCGTGACCAGGTCCTTGCCCGGCGGCAACAGCCAGTCCAGGCGCCACACGCCGTCCGGGAGGGGGCGGGCGGTCACCTCCCCGGCCGAGGGCCCGGACGACCGCCACGGCGGCATCCGATGGAGCAACGCCCGGCCCTCCCACGGAAGTTCCGCGCGCAGCGCGGCGACCGCGTGCCGCTCCACCGCCGTCCGGCCCGGGAAACGGATGTCCTGGAGCTTGCGCACGGTCGAACGGGGGCCGTCGCAGCCGACCAGGTAACTGCCGCGCCACCAGGTGCCCTTGGGGCCGCGGGTGTGCGCGGTGACGCCGGAACGCTCCTGCTCGATCGCGTCGACGCGGCTGTCCACGGCCACCTTCACCAGCGGCTCCCGCGCGATGGCCGCGCGCAGGAACCCGGTGAGGAAGTGCTGTGCGATGTGCAGCGGGGCCGGCTCGGCCGCGTCGAAGGCGATCTCGCTCAGCACCTGCCTGCGCCGCACGGACCGCCAGCCCGCCCAGCGCATGCCGTGCTCACCGAGTGCGACTCCGGTCAGCCGCTCCAGCAGGGCGGCCGTCTCCTCGCGCAGGACGACGCTGCGGGCCGGGCGGGGTTCGTCCTTGCCGGGGCCCTCGTCCAGGACGACGGTCGGCACCTCCTGCCGGGCCAGGGCCAACGCGAGCGTGAGTCCGACGGGCCCCGCTCCGACGACGATCACCGGGTCCATGACGCGGCGCCCCCTGCCCGTGACGATGCCCTGACGGAGACAAGTGAACAGGAAGGTGGAGCGGGGTGCACGATCACAGAACGTATGCAACCCATTGGCGGAGTTTGCGTCAAGCGACCGGAGGCAGTGGCGATCACGCCACTGCCTCCGGGTGGTGCATTCGGGTCTGACCGGGCGTCAGGCCGCGGTTCCGGTTCCCGCGGCGCCGCCGATGTCCGTGGTGTCCTGGACGCCGAGCACCGCGCCGGTCGACTTCTTGCGCCGCCGCAGCCGGCCTTCGAGCCAGCTCGCGAACGAGGTCAGCGAGAAGTTGATGACGATGTAGATGACGGCCACCACCGTGAACGACGCGATGGTGTTGGCGCCGTAGTAGCCGCTCATCGTGCTCGCCGAGGCGAGCAGCTCGGGGAAGGTGAGGACGGCGCCGCCGAGCGCGGTGTCCTTCACGATGACCACCAGCTGGCTGACGATCGCCGGGAGCATCGCGGTGACCGCCTGCGGCAGCAGGATGAGCCGCATCACCTGGTTCTTGCGCATGCCGATCGCCAGGGCCGCCTCGGACTGGCCCTTCGGCAGGGCGAGGATGCCCGCGCGGACGATCTCGGCGAGGACCGACGCGTTGTACAGCACCAGGCCGGTGACGACCGCGTAGAGCGGGCGGTCGTCCGAGCTGACGTCGGTGTACTGGGCGTAGAGCGCCAGCCCGAAGATCATCAGCACCAGGACGGGGATCGCGCGGAAGAACTCCACGACGATCGCCGCCGGCACCCGCACCCACACGTGGTCCGAGAGCCGCGCGATGCCGAGGACGGCACCCAGCGGCAGGGCGATGATCATCGCCAGGGCCGCCGCCTTGAGGGTGTTCTCCAGGCCCGGCCATATGTACGTCGTGTACGCCTCGGTGCCGCCGCCGAGGTATGGCTTCCACAGCGCCCAGTCCAGCTGGTTCTTCTCGTCGAGCGCCGAGTACACCCACCAGACGAGTGCCGCCAGCGCGACGACGAAGAGCGCCGTGTAGAGGATGTTGCGCTGCTTGGCGCGCGGCCCCTGGGCGTCGTACAGGACCGACTTGCTCATCGCTTCACCGCCACCTTCTTGCCCACCCAGCCGAGGATCAGGCCGGTCGGCAGGGTCAGGCAGCAGAAGCCGAACGCGATGATCGCGGAGATCAGCAGCAGCTGCGCTTCCTTCTCGACCATGTCCTTCATCAGCAGCGCCGCCTCGGCGACGCCGATCGCGGCCGCCACCGTCGTGTTCTTCGTCAGTGCGATCAGGACGTTGGTCAGCGGGCCGACGGCCGCGCGGAAGGCCTGCGGCAGCACGACCAGGAACAGCACCTGGGTGAAGCTCAGGCCGATGGCCCGCGCGGCCTCCGCCTGGCCGACGGGCACGGTGTTGATGCCGGACCGGATCGCCTCGCACACGAAGGCCGACGTGTAGACGATCAGCCCGAGCACCGCCAGCCGGAAGTTGGCCGTGTCCACGTCGTCGCCGGCGCCGAGGCTGATGCTCAGCGTCGAGTACAGACCGAGCGAGGAGAACAGGATGATCACCGTGAGCGGGATGTTCCGCACGATGTTCACGTAGGCGGTGCCGAAACCGCGCATCAGCGGCACCGGGCCCACCCGCATGGCGGCCAGCAGGGTGCCCCAGATCAGGGAGCCCACGGCGGACAGCAGCGTCAGCTGCACCGTTGTCCAGAAGGCGCCCAGTACGTCGTAACCTTCAAGAAAGTCGAACACGATCTCCCGCGCTTCCGCGTGTAGGGATGCCCGGATGCGCCACCCTCAGGGGCGGCGCATCCGCAGGGCGTTGCCTCAGCTCTTGATCTCGCCGATCTTCGGGGCGGGCTCGTTCTTGTAGCCGGCCGGACCGAAGTTCTTGTCCACGGCCTTCTGCCAGGAACCGTCGGCGACCATCTCCTCCAGGGCCTTGTTGATCTTGGCCTTGAGGTCGCTGCCCTTCTTGAGGCCAATGCCGTAGTTCTCGTTCGTCATCTTCAGGCCGCCGAGCTTGAACTTGCCCTTGAACTGCGACTGGGCGGCGTAGCCGGCGAGGATCGAGTCGTCCGTGGTGAGGGCGTCGATGTTCTTGTTCTGCAGACCGGTCAGGCAGGCGGAGTACGTCGGGTACTTCTGGAGCTGCGCCTTGGGGGCCAGCTTGTCCTTGACGTTCTGCGCCGAGGTCGAGCCGGTGACCGAACACAGCTTCGCGTTGTTGAGGTCCTTCGCCGACTTGATGGAGGTGTCGTCCTTGCGGACCAGCACGTCCTGGTGGGCGAGCAGGTACGGGCCGGCGAAGTCGACCAGCTTCTGCCGCTCCGGCGTGATCGAGTAGGTGGCGGCGATGAAGTCGACGTCGCCGCGCTGCAGCATGGTCTCGCGGTCGGCGCTCTTCGACTCCTTCCACTCGATCTGGTCGGCGCTGTAGCCGAGCTTCTTGGCGACGTAGGTGGCCACGTCGACGTCGAAGCCGGAGTAGCCCTGCGGGGTCTTCTGGCCGAGGCCCGGCTGGTCGAACTTGATGCCGATGGCGATCTTCTTGCCGCCGGACGAGCCGCCGTCGTCCTTCTTGTCGCCGCCGCACGCGGTGGCGGTCACGGAGAGGGCGAGGAGGACGGCCGAGGCGGCGGTGACCTTGCGGAGCTTCATGGTGAACATCCTTCTGAGTGGTGAGGAACGAGTCCCTGAGACCGCCGCTACGCGGTGCGTCGGCGGTGGGGCGCGGCCGGGGCGGGCGCCGTCAGTGGTGCAGGATCTTGGACAGGAAGTCCTTGGCCCGGTCGCTGCGCGGGTTGCTGAAGAACTGCTCGGGCGCGGCCTGTTCGACGATCCGGCCGTCCGCCATGAAGACCACACGGTTCGCGGCCGACCGCGCGAAGCCCATCTCGTGGGTGACCACGATCATCGTCATGCCCTCACGCGCGAGCTGCTGCATGACCTCCAGGACCTCGTTGATCATCTCGGGGTCGAGTGCGGAGGTGGGCTCGTCGAAGAGCATGACCTTCGGGCCCATCGCCAGCGCCCGTGCGATCGCGACCCGCTGCTGCTGGCCGCCGGACAGCTGGGCGGGGTACTTGTCGGCCTGGGTGCCCACACCGACCCGGTCCAGCAGGGCCCGGGCCTTCTCCTCGGCCTGCTTCTTGTCCGCCTTGCGGACCTTGACCTGGCCCAGCATCACGTTCTCGAGCACGGTCTTGTGCGCGAAGAGGTTGAACGACTGGAACACCATCCCGACGTCCGCCCGCAGCCGGGCCAGCTCGCGGCCCTCGTGCGGCAGGGGCTTGCCGTCGATCGTGATCGTGCCCGAGTCGATCGTCTCCAGGCGGTTGATGGTGCGGCACAGGGTCGACTTTCCGGACCCGGAGGGCCCGATGACCACGACGACCTCGCCGCGGGCGATCGTCAGGTCGATGTCCTGGAGCACGTGCAACGCGCCGAAGTGCTTGTTGACGCTCTTCAGGACGACCAGTTCGTCGGACGTGGCCGCATCCTCCTTGGCCACCGTTACTTTGGTCATCGCTCTCAGGCTCCGTCCTCCTCGGGTTTCCGAGGACAGTAATGAGGGGCTGTGACCTGCGTCATCACATCTGAGGGAGATCTGAGCATCACGATCCGATAGCAATCGGACACATGTCGTAGCACTTGCCGCCTGTGCGCATATCGGCCGGGTAACGGAAGCGACCGGCAACCCGAAGCCTCTTGACGTCGTCCTTGTTCATCGGCGTCACTGCCATGGTGCACGCGGGCGTACGCGTGATCTACAAGACCGATGAGAACCGAGACCGTACGATCGTTGAACCGGAGGGGGCCGGGATGAGACTGCTCCTCGTCGAGGACGACAACCACGTCGCCGCGGCCCTGTCGGCCGTCCTCGCGCGGCACGGATTCCAGGTCACCCATGCGCGCAGCGGCGAGGAGGCCCTCCAGGCGCTCGTCCCCGAGGGCGCCGGCTTCGGCGTCGTCCTGCTCGACCTCGGCCTGCCCGACCAGGACGGCTACGAGGTCTGCGGCAAGATACGCAAGCGCACCAGCACCCCGGTGATCATGGTCACCGCGCGCTCCGACGTGCGCTCCCGCATCCACGGGCTCAACCTGGGCGCCGACGACTACGTCGTGAAGCCCTACGACACCGGGGAGCTGCTCGCCCGGATCCACGCCGTCAGCCGGCGCACCGCCCACGAGGACCCCGCGACCGGCGGCGAGAGCGCCCTCCACCTCGGCTCCGTCCGGATCGAACTGCCCACCCGCCAGGTGAGCGTGGACGGTTCGGTGGTCCAACTGACCCGCAAGGAGTTCGACCTGCTCGCCCTGCTCGCCCAGCGGCCCGGGGTGGTCTTCCGCCGGGAGCAGATCATCAGCGAGGTCTGGCGCACCAGCTGGGAGGGGACCGGCCGCACCCTGGAGGTGCACGTCGCCTCCCTGCGCGCCAAACTGCGCATGCCCGCGCTGATCGAGACCGTACGCGGCGTCGGCTACCGGCTCGTCGCCCCGGCCGCCTAGCGGGCAGACGGGTGCGCACACGCCTTCTCCCGCTGCTCATCGTCCTGCTGGCGGCCGTCCTGCTCGCGCTCGGGATCCCGCTCGCCGTCAGCCTGGCCGCCGCCCAGCAGCAGCAGGTCGTCGTCGACCGGATCGACGACACGGCGCGCTTCGCCGCGCTCGCCCAGTTCGTCACCGACGCGCCCGGCGGCTCCCGCCGCACCAGCACGGACGAGCGCCGGGAGAGTCTGCGCAGCGAGCTGGAGAGCTACTACGGCGTCTACGGCATCCGCGCGGGCGTCTTCTACCGCAACGGCTCCGCCATGGCCAACGCGCCCGACCACTGGCTCGTACCGCAGACCGGGGAGGTGCGCAGCGCGTTCGCCGAGGCGCTGCTCAGCCGGCGCAGCCACGACCCGCGGCAGGTGTGGCCCTGGCAGCGCAGCCGGCTCGTGGTCGCGTCGCCGGTGATCCGGGACGGGGACGTCGTCGCGGTCGTGGTCACCGACTCGCCCACCGGGCAGCTGCGGTCCCGGATCCTGCGCGGCTGGCTGTTCATCGGGGCCGGTGAGATCGCGGCGATGCTGCTCGCGGTCGGCGCCGCGCTCCGGCTGACCGGCTGGGTGCTCAAACCGGTACGGGTGCTGGACGCCACCACCCACGACATCGCCACCGGACGGCTGAAGTCCCGGGTCGCGGTCGCCGGCGGGCCGCCGGAACTCAGACGGCTGGCCCGTTCGTTCAACGAGATGGCGGACAACGTCGAGGCCGTGCTGGAGCAGCAGCGCGCCTTCGTCGCCGACGCCTCGCACCAGCTGCGCAACCCGCTCGCGGCGCTGCTGCTGCGCATCGAACTGCTCGCCCTCGAACTCCCGGAGGACAACGAGGAGATCGCCTCGGTCCGCACCGAGGGCAAGCGTCTGGCGCACGTCCTGGACGACCTGCTCGACCTGGCGCTGGCCGAGCACGCCGAGGCCGACCTCCGGCTGACCGACATCGGCGCGCTGGCCGAGGAGCGGGTGGCCGCGTGGGCACCGGCCGCCCGGACCAAGGGCGTCCGGCTGACCGGCGACTGTCCGCCCACCACCGCCTGGGCCGACCCGATCGCCCTGTCCAGCGCCCTGGACGCGGTGATCGACAACGCGGTCAAGTTCACCCCGGAGGGCGGCACGGTCGAGATCGCCGTGGCCGTGGACGGCGACACCACGACGGTCGTCGTCACCGACACCGGCCCCGGCCTCACCGACGAGGAACTGGAGCGCGTGGGCGATCGTTTCTGGCGCAGCGGCCGGCACCAGAACGTGAAGGGCTCGGGCCTGGGCCTGTCCATCACCCGCGCCCTCCTCGCGGCGGGCGGCGGCTCGATCGACTACGCCCACCACGAGCCCCAGGGGCTCCGGGTCACGGTCAGACTGCCGAGGCAGGCGGAAGCCGCCGGGGCCGCCACGGGCGCCGTGCCGTAGGAGGCGCGGGTGCGCCTGCCGGGACTCCTGGCGGGTTGCTCGACACCGAACGCCGGTTCGTGAGCGCCGTGTCGCACCCTGACCGCGTACAGTCAGCGAGGTTCGACAGGGGAGGGAACCCGCACGTGCTCCACCACACCGCCCACCGCGCCGCCAGCGCGCTGCTGTGCGCCGCCACCACGGTGATCGCCACCGGCTGCAGCCCGGCCGGAACCGCGACCGGTGCCGAGGGCACCGCGTCGGCGACCGGGGCGAAGCACCGCTTCGACACCATGACGCCCGAGGAGATCGACCGTCAGGCCCGGGAAGCCCTCAAGAACACGACGAGCATGCGCTTCACCGGCAGGGCCAGCAGCGACGGCCGACAGGTGGAGGTCGACCTGGCCATGGACGTCCACGGCTCCTGCAACGGCACGGTGGGCAACTCCCTGGGCACCCTGCGCATCATCAAGAAGGGCTCCCTCGTCCACGTCAGGGCCGGGGAGGACTTCTGGCGGGCCACCTTCAGCCGCGGGATGACAGCCGAACAGGCCGAGGAGAAGGTCGCCCTCTTCAAGGGCCGCTGGATCAAGCCCCCCAGAATGATGTCCCAGACTCTCGGGCGCATATGTGATGGTTTCAACGTCCTGGTCGGGGGACTGGGCCCCGCCTCCGACGGAAACTCCACCCGCGAAGCCGATGCCACCGTGGGCGGCCGGCCGGTCGCCGTGCTCGCCGAACGGACCGCGACCGAGACCACGACCGTCTACATCGCCAAGGAGGGCAAGCCCTACCCCCTGAGGGGCACGGTCGTCGGCGGCACGGCGCCCATGGACCTCACGTTCTCCGACCACGACGAGCCCGTCGACACCACCCCGCCGCCGCCCGGCCGGATCCTCGACCCCACCAAGCTCCGCTGAGCCCCCGCCACCGGCCGGTTCCGGTCCGGGGACGCCGGGGGCGCGGCACGGCCTGCTACGGCTTCACCGACCGGTAATAGCGCCGGGCGCCCTCCTGGAGGGGGAGGGGGTCGGTGTAGATGGCGGTGCGGAGGTCGACCAGTTGGGCGGAGTGGACGTGGGCGCCGATGCCGTCGCGGCTCTTGATCACCGTACGGGTCACCCACTCGGTCAGCCGGGGATCGACGTCCGTCCGGGTCATCAGCAGGTTGGACACGGCGATCGTCGGCACCTGCACGCCCTGCTGCACCTTCGGGTAGGCGGACTCGGGGATGTTGGTGGCGCGGTAGTAGCGCGCGCCCCCGCCCTGGTCGTGCAGCCGGGCGACGAGGTCGTCGTCGATCGGCACGAACCGGAAGGCACGCTGCTGCGCCAGCGCGGCCAGCCCCTTGGTGGGCAGCCCGCCGGACCAGAAGAAGGCGTCGATCTTTCCCTCGCGCAGCCGCGCGGGCCCGGTGTCGATGCCGTCGGCCACCGGCGTGATGTCCTCGCGCGGGTCGATACCGGCGGCCCGCAGCACCCGTTCGGCTATCAGCCGCACCCCGGAGTCGGGCAGCCCGGTCGCCACCCGCTTGTGCCGCAGATCGGCGACGGTCCGGACGTCCGAGTCACGGGGCACGACGAGATGCACGTAGTCGTCGTAGAGCCGGGCCACGCCGCGCAGCCGCCCGGCACCGCTGCCGTGCCGCTGCTCGTACGTCGCGACCGCGTCGGCCGCCGCGATGGTGAAGTCGGCCTGCCGGGTCGCCACCCGCTGGACGTTCTCCTGGGAACCGGCGCTGTTGAGCAGCTTCACCTTCAGGCCGGGCATGTCCTTGCCCAGCTCGGTGCGCAGCCGCTCGCCGTACTCCTGGTAGACCCCGCGGGGCGTACCGGTGCTGAAGACGATCGTCCCGCTCGGCGGCTTCTCGCCCAAGGGCAGCAGCCACCACAGCAGCAGCGCGAGGGCGACGACACCGACGGCCGCGCCCTGGAGCGCTCGGCGCCTGCCGAGCCGGGGGAACACCTTGGACATGCGGCGATCCTGCCAGGCGACGCGCTCCGCTGACCAGGGCCGAGGTCACTCCCGGGACCGGCGGGCGGGCAGCGCGGGGCCCGCCCGGCCCGACCGGCGTTGTCCGTGGCGGCCGTTAGAGTCGCCGTATGAGCACTTCGCCCGCCCGCCTCGTCCGTGAGTTCCACCACGCCTTCGGCCTCGACGCCCGCAGCACGCCGACGGAGGTGGACCCGCGGCTGGCCGCCCACCGCGGCGAACTGCTCGCCGAGGAGGCCGCGGAGGTCGCCGAGGTCGCCGTGGACGGACCGCTGGACCGGCTCGCGCACGAGCTGGCCGACGTGGTGTACGTCGCCTACGGCACGGCCCTGGTGCACGGCATCGACCTCGACGAGGTGATCGCCGAGATCCACCGCGCCAACATGAGCAAGATCGGCCCGGACGGGAAGGTCGCCCGCCGGGAGGACGGCAAGGTGCTCAAGGGCGAGCACTACCGGGCGCCGGACGTCTCGGCCGTACTGCGCCGCCAGGGCTGGATACCCGGCGGCGCGGCCTGACCCCCGCGCGGGCCTACGAGGAGGGCGGGCTGCCCGCCAGCTTCCATTCGCGGTGCAGGGCGCCCAGCGGGATGCTCCGCCGGACGACCGGGGTGCCGAAGACCGACAGCTGGAGGCGCAGGGTGCCGGACAGGTCCACGCCGCCGTGGACGGCCCAGGTGCCCGCCGCCTTCGGTCCGCTGCCGTCGGAGGCGGCGGTGAGCGTGCCGGAGGCCTCTCCGCGCAGGTACGGGGCCAGGTCGGCGGTGACGCCGACGGCGCCGTAGAGGCCGACCGTGGCCTCGGCGCCGAGTGCCGTCTTCACGGTCCCGTCGGCGGTGACGGAGGCGCGTACGGGGGTGCCGGTCATGTGCGCGGAGCTGACCGGCACCCCCGTACGC